>JAICMR010000123.1 GCA_025929155.1 Chthoniobacterales bacterium
GCACCACCACGGCAGCGAGTGCCAACATCGGTGCCTTTGGGGGAGTAGATGGTTCTGACGGTGGAGTGATTTCTTTTGAGAATAAGTCCAAAGGCAGTAAAACCAGCATCACGCTCAATGGCAATGCCGTGCTGGACCTAAGCATGCACAATGCACCGGGAGTAACCATCGGCTCATTGAATGGCGCAGGCTCCGTCCTGCTCGGAGCCAACACCCTCACAATCGGGAGCAACGACCAGAGCACGACCTTCTCGGGAGTCATCCAGGAGAGCGGCGGAGTGACTAAGACCGGCACCGGCACACTCACTCTTAGCGGAGCCAGCACCTACACCGGCGGAACGACCGTCACCGGAGGGATCTTGAATGTGGCGAATAAGACTGGCTCGGCCACCGGGAACGGCGCGGTGACTGTGAACTCAGGCACACTCGGCGGAAAAGGAATCCTCGCTGGTGCGACCACGATCGGGACGGGCAGCGGCGCCGGCGCGTTCCTTGCCCCCGCGGTTGGGACAAAGAAGCAGGCGACGCTCACGATCCAGAGCACGCTGACCTGCAACTCCGACGCGACCTACACCTGCACCTTTCAAGCCAGGGCAAACAAAACCCGCACCGACGAAGTGATCGCCAACGGCGTCACCATCAAAGGCGCCGCCTTGAACCTGACTGGTCAGACCCAGGGTCGCCTGACGCGCGGCCTGACCCTGACCTTGATCAGCAACACAAGCGCCAGCCCCATCAACGGCACCTTTAATAACTTGCCCGACGGCGCAGTGATAAGTGCGGGTAGAAACCAACTCCAAGCCAGCTACGAAGGCGGCGACGGCAACGATCTCACGCTGACCGTGCAGTAGCTGCTTTCTTCGGCTCCATTGGAGGGTTCGGTCTCATCCCTCGAATAAAGGTTTTACCTCCATAACGGTTTCCTGATAGAACCGCCGCATGAGACTATTCCCGTTCCTTCGCGTCGCCAGCGCCACCGCGCTCGGTCTCTTCCTTAGCCTCGCAACTGCTCGCGCCGGCAGCGCCACTTGGAGCGCTAACCCGACGAGCGGAGATTGGAACACGGCCGCCAACTGGGTGCCCAACACGGTCCCAAACTCGCCGACAAACATCGCGACCTTCGGCGCGTCGGACACGACGACGGTTTCAATCACCAATACAGATATCGACCTGGACAGCGCGGTCTTCAGAAGCGACGCGCCGCCTTATACGATTACCTTCCAGATCCCCGGGTTAGAAGAGCACAACTTAACCTTCAATGGCGCCGGAATCATAAATAATTCCGGCGCGATGCAGTCGTTCGTGCTCTCAAACGCATCTGTTGCCTATGTGCAGATCTCCTTCTACAACAGCGCCTCGACGGGAGAGATGACGACCTATAGCACTGCTACTAGTGGGAATTTTGTCTTTTACGACTCTTCCTCCGCAGGCTCGGCGACTTTCAACCTTACGGGCGGGGCTCCCGGAGGAACCAGCCTGGAATTCGCTGGAAGCGCGACCGCAGGTGATGCCACCATCAACGCGAGCGGCGGCGCCGTCGTCGTATTTTCCGACTCCAGTGTTGGTAGCAACGCGATCGTTAACCTCACCTCGCCCTCGTTCTCGTATCTCAAGTTTGTCGGCAATTCGAATGCTGAGCACCTGAAAGTTAACTGTAATGAGACATACGGGGTTTTGTTTGTGGGCACGTCCAGTGCGGGCGACGGGACGTTCTCGGTGAATCCGGGAAACACGACCACCCAGACGGCGAACACGATCTATTTCGCCGATAGTGCGACGGCGGGCAACGCCACCTTCGTCCTCAACGGCAGCGTGGGCGCGGGGTTCCTCAGCTCGACCTTGCTTTTCTACGACTCAGCGACCGCCGCGAATGCCACCATCACGGCCTACGGCGGGAGCAATGGCGGTCCGGGAGCGGCGATTGAATTCCACGGTAGAACTGACGGTGGGACGGCGAGCCTGGCCTTATTGGGCAACAGCACACTCGATGTCGGCAAACACTTGGGTGCGCCGGCGACGCTCGGTTCCTTGAGTGGCAGCGGCACAGTTTATCTCGGAGCGCGCACGTTCGCCCTTGGGAGCAATAATTCGAGCACAACCTTTGCGGGCGTTATCCAGGACAGCGGCGGAAGAAGCCAGAACACGGGCGGCTCATTGAGCAAGGTGGGAACCGGTACGTTAACCCTGGCCGGGATGAACCTCTATACGGGCGGCACCACAATCAGCGCGGGCGTATTACGAGTGGTCAACCCGGATGGCTCGGCCACCGGCAGCGGGAGCGTGCATGTGGACGGCGGAACGCTGGGTGGCAAAGGCTTCATCGGCGGAGCGGTGACCGTCGGGACCGGAAGCGGCACCGGCGCTTTCCTGGCTCCGGCAGTTGGGACAAAGAGACAAGTCACCCTCACGATCCAGAGCACACTGATCCTGGACGCGGACGCGACCTACACCTGCACCTACAAAGCGCGGGGCAACCAGTCACGCAGCGACGAGGTGATCGCCAACGGCGTGACGATTAACGGCGCGACGATAAACCTGAGCGGCCAGGCCCAGGGCCGCCTCAGCCCCGGACTCACCCTCACCCTGATCAACAACACGAGCGCGAGTCCCATTAGCGGCACCTTCACCAACCTGCCCGACGGCGCGGTCATAAGTGCGGGCCGAAACCAACTCCAAGCCAGCTACGAAGGCGGCGACGGCAACGATCTTACGCTGACCGTGCAGTGACATGCGGCGCGTTGCCGCTACTCGCGGGAAGGCTCGCGCAAAGCGCGGATCGCAGCCTTGTAATCTGCCGCCTTGAAAATCGATGTCCCGGCGACGAGCGCGTTGGCGCCGTTTTCGATCGCGAGGCGAGCAGTCTCGGGTTTGATGCCGCCGTCGACTTCGATGTCGTAATCGGCGCCTAACGAATCGCGCAGATCCCGCGCGCGCCGCACTTTTTCCATCATCCCGGCGCGAAAACTCTGGCCGCCAAAACCGGGATGGACCGTCATGATGAGAACCAGGTCAACGTGAGGCAAATGCGGCTCAACCGCTTCGAACGGCGTCGCGGGATTCAACGTCAAGCCGCAGCGGCAACCAGCGTCGCGGATCGCGCTTAACGTTTGCGCGACGTTGTGTTTCGCTTCCGTCTCGACGTGCACGGTGATGGAATTCGCCCCCGCCGAAATGAAACGCGGCGCGTAATGATCCGGTCGCTCGATCATGAGATGGACATCAAGCGGCAGACTCGTTAGGCCGCGCACGGTTTCGACGACGGCGGGACCGAAGGAAATATTGTCGACGAACTGGCCATCCATGATGTCGAGATGGAGCCAGTCCGCGCCGGCCGCGACGACCCGGGCGACGTCGTCGGCGAGATGGGCGAAATCCGCTGCCAGAATGGAAGGCGCGACCAGAATTTTGTGGGCGGACATGGCGCTAACTTTAAAGCGACCGCTTCCGTTGCCCAGCGGAAATCACCGCCTGACGCGGCAGGCGAACGGCCCGTCCTGCCGTGAAGAGCGCAGTCTCGCAACCGAATGAAGTCGTAAGTCTTAATCCTGCTCGTGCTCCTGCTCCTAATCGATGGAAGCCCGTGGCAGGGCGAGACTCTGTCGAGCCGGGCGAAGCATCACTGGACTGTGATTCATAGCAGTCTCAACGGGAGCCCTCGCTCGACGGGGTCTCACGCTACCGGCAAGGATCGAGCACGAGCACAATTAACGAGCGGTGATCGAGAGATCGCGGCTGTCGAGCAAATCCCTTGACGCGCCGATGGCCCGTTCCAAGATACTACGTTTTTCGCCTGTCCGAACGCGCGGCATAGCTTTCGCTTCTGAAGGGGCGGCCGGCAATTGGAAATTCTAAGGCAAACTTCATGTTAAACAGATTTTTGGGCTGGTTCTCCAGCGATATCGGGATCGATCTCGGGACGGCGAACACGCTCGTTTATGTAAAAGACCAGGGGATTGTGCTGCGCGAGCCATCAGTCGTCGCGGTGCAGGCTGGAACTTCCAAAGTTCTCGCGGTCGGTGACGAAGCGAAACGCATGCTTGGGCGGACGCCAGCGAATATTGTTGCCGTCAGACCATTAAAAGACGGCGTGATTGCGGACTTCGAAGTGACCGAAGCGATGCTTCGACATTTCATTACCAAAGTGCACAACAGCCGGGTTCGGGCGCGTCCGCGGGTCGTGATCGCAGTGCCGTCGGGCATTACCGAAGTGGAAAAACGGGCGGTCCGTGAATCAGCGACGCATGCCGGCGCCCGCGAGGTTTACCTGATCGAAGAGCCCATGGCGGCGGCGATCGGTGTCGGACTTCCGGTGCAGGATCCCGCCGGCAACATGATCATCGACATCGGCGGTGGCACGACCGAAGTCGCGTTGATCTCGCTCTCGGGAATTGTTTTCAGCCGCAGCGTGCGGGTCGCAGGCGACGAGCTCGACGAAGCGATCGTGCAATACATGAAGCGCGCCTACAACCTGATGATCGGCGAGCGCACGGCCGAGGAGATCAAAATCAAAATTGGCTCCGCTTATCCGAGTGAAAAGGAAACAAGTGTCGAAGTAAAAGGCCGCGACCTAGTAGCCGGATTGCCGAAGACCCTAACGATCACTTCTCAGGAAGTGCGGGAGGCGTTGCTCGAACCGATCTCGACGATCGTCGATTCCGTCCGGATCACGCTCGAGCGTTGTCCGCCAGAACTGTCAGCCGATCTGGTCGATCGCGGATTGGTCCTTGCCGGTGGCGGCGCCTTGCTGCGCGGGTTCGATCGTTTGCTCAGTGAAGAAACGGGGTTGCCGGTCCACGTGGCGGAAGACCCGCTCAGCGCGGTGGCAGAAGGCACGGGGAAATGCCTGAACGAAATTAAATTTCTTCGCCAGGTCGCGACTGCCGATCGCCAATGGCGGCAGTGAGCAGTGCGGACCGCGCATCGCGAATCGCGGAATGACGACAGCTTTTCTTAATTCCCCTTTCGCGCTTCGCGTCCTGAGTCTCCGATGAGTCGCACCGGGATCGTTGCGCTCGTCATCTTCGCCGCGGCTTTGCTTGCGATGCTGAGCCTCGGTCCCCAGGCGACACGTAAAATTCAGAGCACCTTTTTCCAGGCGATCTCACCCTTCCTCACAACCGGCTCGGGTTTGGAACGCCAGATCACCTCTGTCCGCTCCGGATTAAAATCCCTCGAACAACTCGAGCGCGAAAACGCCCAACTCCGTGTCGAGAACCGCTCGCTCAAAGCGACCAACGAAGCGCTTCGCGACGTCGAACACGAAGTGAACCGGCTGCGGCACGCGCTCGCCTATCGCGAGCGTTCACTCTTCCGTCTCGTCCCCGCAGAGATCGTCTCGCGGGATTCCTCGACTTGGTGGCGCACCGTCACGATCAATCGCGGATCGGAAGACGGCCTGGCGCCGGAAATGCCGGTCTTGACGGACGAAGGCCTAGTCGGTCGCACCACGACCGTGAGCCCGAATATTTCCGTCGTGCTCCTCGTGTCGGACGAAAACTGCCGGGTCGCGGCTACGGTCGAGGGAACGCGAGAGCAGGGAATCGTAAGCGGGGAACGAGTCATGGGAAGCGTGGCGCCGCTGCTGGACCTGAATTATCTGTCGAAACAGGCGCAGCTAAAGCCGGGCCTGAAGGTTTACACCTCCGGCGTCGGTGGAGTCTTTCCGTCCGGTCTGTTTATCGGCACGGTGAAGAGTTTTGAAGTCCGCGCGCTCGATGGCGAAGCGAAGCTAACGCCGGCCGTCGATCTGGCGAAGCTCGAGGATGTTTTCGTCGTAATTGGGAGGAAATAGACGAGCAGCTCGAACTCCAAATATCGAAGCTCGACGTAAACCCGAATTTTCAAACCCAGATGACCAAAGCACTGTTCGTTAGGCCGTCCCTTTCGACCATTCGAGCATTCGAAAGTCTCCCGGATTTTGCAACTCGAATTTCGAAATTCCGTCGATGATTCTTTTCCTCATTCTCCTCGTCCTCATCTTCTTAGGGCAGATCGTGGAGATCTTCATCCCGCCGCTCGAATGGATGTACAACGCGCACGTTTACATCGTGCCGGTGATCGTTTTTTACGGTGCGGTCGCGCTGCCCTTTCCGCTCATGCTCGCGCTCGCCTTCGTCGCCGGGTTCCTCTGGGACGCGATGACGGTGCAGATCCTCGGCACCCATGTTGAAATTTCCTTCGGATGGTCAATACTCCTCTACGCGGTGCTCGCCGCCATCATGCACGGCCTCAAGCCCCTGTTTTATCGGGGCCGCTGGGAAGTGCATTGTGTTCTCAGCGGCGTCTGCACGTCGCTTATCCTTCTCTCCCAATATCTGATGATTTCGTTTCGGCGCGGCTCGATCATTTTCAATCGCGAGGTCTGGTGGCAGATCGGCGGTCCGGGTCTGCTCGCGATGCTGATGGCGCCGCTGGTTTTTTGGTCGCTCCATTGGCTTGGCAGCCTAACGAAAAACCCTTATGCCGTGAACGCGGATGGCCTCGATGAATACGCGCCGCGCTAGGCCCACTCTGCGAATTCAGTTTCTCGGGCTCTGCATGCTCCTCGGATTGGGGACGCTGCTCCTGCGGCTCTGGTGGGTGCAAGTGGCGCGCGGCGCGGAGTGGACCGCGCGAATCCAAAGCAGTTCGGAAGCGACCGTGCGGATTCCCTCGATTCGCGGGGAGATTCGCGATCGCAACGGCGTCGCGCTGGTGCAGAACCGCGCGAGCTACGAAGTCGATTTCTATCTGCCGGAGATGGTGAAAGGCTATCGGCAACGCTACGGAGCGCCACCGCAGACGCAGTATCGTGCCACGATCGCCGGCATGCAGAAGGACATGAAAGAGCCCGACATCGTGAAGATCGTGAACGAGGGCATCGTTCCGCGGCTCGAAGACTTGGACATCGCCCGTGATTACAACGCGAGCCAGCTCCAGAAGCATTACCGGAACAACACTGAAGTTCCGTATTCTTATTCAAAAGACATCGATTTCGCCACGATGGCCAAGTTCTCGGAGCATGATGTCGAGTTGCCGGGTGTGGATATCGCGATCAAGCCGGTCCGCTCCTATATTTACGGCGCGCTTGCTTCCCACTTGCTGGGATACGTCGGCGCGCCCGACGACACGAACCGCGAGGAAGCGAAGAATTACACGTTTTACCAGGGCGACGTGGAGGGAAAATCGAACATCGAGAAAACGATGAACGAATACCTGCGCGGGCAGCCTGGCATCCGTGTCATGCGCCGGAACGCGAAGGGCGCGATCGACGGGGTTATCCGCGAAGAACCTCCGAAGCAGGGCGGGAATGTTTACCTCACGATCGATGCCCGCATCCAGGCGATCGCGGATGAAGCGCTCCGCGCGGTCGGTCGTGGCGCCGCCGTGGTGGTCGATCCGAACAGCGGCAACATTCTCGCAATGGCTTCGGTCCCGTCGTTTGATCCAAATACTTTCATCCCAAGCATCAAGGCGAAGGACTGGGCCGAGCTCCGAAAAGACAAAGCGCACCCGCTGGTCAACCGTGCAGTCAGCGCGTTTCCACCCGGCTCGACTTTCAAGATCATCACCTCGCTGGCCGGTCTCCGGAAAGGCCTGGCAAACAAAAAATTCACCTGCACCGGCGGCGTCACTTACGGCAACCATTATTTCAAATGCTGGATCGCCGAAAAAGGTGGCTCGCACGGCACTCTCGGCGTTGCGGATGCACTTAAGGTTTCGTGCAACGCATTTTTCTATCAGTACGGAAATGCCGCCGGGATCGATGCGATCGATGCGACCGGTGAAGGTCTCGGTCTCGGCAAAGAAACGGGGGTCGAAATTACTGGCGAATCGGCCGGTGTGCTGCCGGGTCCGGACTGGATGCGCATTCACAGTCCTTCGGAAAAGTGGTCTTCCGCCTACACCGCGAATGTCTCGATTGGGCAAGGTTACGATCTCGCAACGCCGCTGCAGATGGCGATGGCCTACGCAACCGTGGCCAATGGCGGCGTCTCCTATTACCCGCGGCTGGTCGATAAGATTTTAAATCAGGACGGCACTCCAGTCCTCGATCACGACGGCCATGTGGCCTGGCCGCAGGGTCCAAAAATTCACGCGGATTTTCGCAAAGATTTTACTCCCGACCAAATCGAACTCGTTAGGCGCGGTCTCTGGAAAGTGGTGAATGAAGATGGCGGGACCGGGCGGGTCGCGCGGATGAACGATGTGCAGGTCGCGGGCAAAACCGGTACCGCGCAGGCGATGTTGAACGGCCAGAAGGATACGATCGCGTGGTTCTGTTGTTTCGCGCCCTACGATCATCCGCGCTATGCGATCGCGGTGATGGTGCAGGGCGGCGAGCATGGCGGATCTGTTGCCGGCCCGATTGCGACTCGGATTCTCGAGCGCACTTTGGCCATGGATGCCGGGACTTTTCAGCCGCAGCTCGCGTGGGTCGCGCCAGCGCACAAGGATGATCCCTTCAAGATGATTCCGGCTGTAGTCTTCAAGGACACGCTCGCCGATGTGAAGGGAAGCGACGAAGAAGGCGCGAACGATTCGCAAACGGCCGAGAAAGCCGACATGGCTCAACCCGGCGACGCCCCCGATGTCGAGCCGGAAGCCGATGCGCGCGGCAAGGTCAAAAACGTGACACGACCGAAACGTGTCCTGCGCGCGCAACCGATCGCACCCGCCACGGCCCAGCCGACTCCGAAGCCACGCAACTTTTTCCAACGCGTTTTTGGCGGTGGCCGCCCCGGCCCCGCTCCCACCCCCAAGCCGGTACGCCGCGCGCAGCCGGCGCCCTAACCTAACGAACGAAGCTCCACAGCGATGACTTCAACACCTTTCCAAAATCATGATCGAACAAGTGAAGAGAATTTTAGGCCTGTCGCGTCGCAAGACCGGCAACAAACTCATCATCTCCGTCGAGAAACTCGAGCGACGCGTCGCCTTGCTCGAGGAGGGACAGCTCGAAGAATATAGCGTCGAGCGCGACAGCAGCCGCAACATCGCGGGCAGCGTTTACAAGGGACGGGTCAAGAACATCGAGCCCGGATTGAAGGCGATGTTCGTGGACATCGGCCTCGAGAAAAACGCCTTTCTTCATTTCTGGGATGCGATCCCGGCTGCGCTCGACAGCGGCGTGGAAGAAATCGAACGCCCCGAGCGAGGCGGAAAAAAGAGCAGCAAAAAGCGTCTCACCGCCAAGGACATTCCAAGCATTTATCCCATCGGCTCGGAGGTGATCGTGCAGGTTACGAAAGGACCGATCGGCACCAAAGGGCCGCGCGTTTCCACCAACCTGAGTTTTGCGGGCCGCTACCTCGTGCTCATGCCCTACAGCGAGCGGAGCGGAGTCTCCCGCAAAATCGAGTCGCCGAAAGAGCGCGCTCGACTGCGCAAGATTTTGCGGGAGCTGGACATTCCGGAAGGTCTCGGTGTCATCATCCGGACGGTCGGCGAAGGACAGCGCGCCCGCTATTTCGTGCGCGACCTCCGTTTCCTGCTCGAACAATGGGCTCGAATCGAGCAGCAGATCCGCGATCTGCCGGCGCCCGCGCGGGTTTTCGAAGAACCTGATCTCGTCGAACGCACCGTGCGCGATTTTCTCACCGACGAAATCGATGAGGTTGTCTGCGACGATAAAGATGCAATCGAGCGGATGTCGGGCTTGGTCGGCCAGATCTCGCGGCGTTCCAAGAGCCGGCTCAAGCATTACGACGGCGCCGCGCCGATCTTCGAAACCTTCGGCGTACAGAAGCAGATCGATGACGCTTTTCATCGCCAGGTCTGGTTGAAGTGTGGTGGTTACATTGTGATCGACGAGACGGAAGCGCTCGTCGCCGTGGATGTGAATACCGGTCGGAACAAAGGTGGCCGCGACGTCGAGAAGACCATTCTCCAGACGAATCTGGAAGCGGCCGACGAAATCGCGCGCCAGCTTCGGCTACGCAACATCGGCGGGC
>JAICMR010000045.1 GCA_025929155.1 Chthoniobacterales bacterium
CCCCGGTTTCCGCATTCCAAAACGGATGATCAAACAGCCGGCCCTTATGGAATTGCTGCATGAGCGTCGGCTGGCGGTCGAACTCTTCAAGGGCGTCGGCGATTCGCTCTTGCCATTCCGCCTGAGGCAAATCCGAACCGACGGCGACCCCGCGACTGCCCCAGCCTAACGGGGAAAACCCGCTGACTTTCAGGAGCAGGTCGCGCTCCTTTTGGCTCAGCTCGCCTGCTTCGCTCCAATCGTGAATTTCGAGCCGCGGGATCACCGCGTGCTGCGGCAGCGGCGTCGGATCGAGAATCCAGGTGTACGGAATTGTTCGCTGCAGTTGGCGGAAATATTTGTCGCCCAGCTCGCGTCGCCAGAACTCGCGCAACGGCCGCAGCCAAAAAAGCGCGAACCACATTTTCTCCTCGAGAAACGGTTTCACTGGCGGCGTGATCGTGAGCTCGCCACGCGCCGAGACGTCGAGCAGCGCGTTGATTCCCGGTATGTTCGGCAGATCGAACAGCTCGAAAAACCGGTAAACGTCGCGGCCGTTTTCTGGCGGGTAATCTTCCGCCGAAGCGACCCGCCAACTGCGGTCCGGGAAACGCGTGCTCAGTTGCCTAACGAGCCATTCCATCTCGGGCCGGTAGGTGGCTGATTCTTCAGAAATCACGATGTCGCCGCCCTTCGGCAGCAGACTCGCGAAGCCTTCAACCATTCCCTCCGCGCCGCCGATCACTTGTTCGCCGAGATTCGAGAAGGTTTGATTCAGCCATCCGGTCAGGCCGATTCCGCCAGGAACGGAATCGATTTCCGCAATCGTCCAGCCGTCATCGGTCAGGATCAGATCGGGCCGAATCACCCGTGGCAGGTCTTCCCGAAATTCTTTCCGGCGCGAATACTCGATCAGCTCGGGCGGCTTTCCGTAGTCGAGATAGCGCGCCACCCATTCCGGCTGCTTGCCTTTCGCGCTCTGCAGATAGAGCTGATTGCACGCCCGCTGAAAGACAAATAGCTGATGCCCGAGCCGCTCGAGATCGCTCTGCCATTTCTGCTCGAGCTCAAATGGCTCCGGCGAAAGCAGCCAGTCTTTCTCCGCGAAGAGACCCTCAGCCGGGCGCGCCGCGCGCAGCGCTTCGAGACGGTTTTGTGTGGCAATCATGCGAACCGTATTTTCCCCCGGCTGCCTTGCCGCGTCCAACTCGAACAGGGAAAAGCGCGCCTAACGAGTGGCGGGCGGCGTCAATTTCGGCAGAACCCTTTCGATCGCGTCCCGGTTCGGCTCCAACCACGGCGGGAGAACGAGCGATTCGCCTAACGACGTCATCGCTTCATCGACATGAAATCCGGGACCGTCGGTCGCGAGTTCGAAGAGTACCCCGCCCGGTTCCCGGAAATAAACCGACTTAAACCAGAAACGATCGATCACCGGCGTCGGCTGCGCGCCCTGTCGGAGCACCTGCTCACGGACGGCAAGTTGCTGGGCGTCATCCGCCACCCGCCAGGCCAGATGATGAATTGTGCCTGTCCCCCAGGCGCCGCGGCGTTCGTCAGGCGCGGCGCGCAGGTCGAGGTATTGGCCGGAGGCGCCCTCGCCCACTCCGTAGCGGTGCCAGCCGTTTTCCTCGTTCATCTCGTGGAATCCAAAGGCGTCACGAAGGAATGCGGCCGGATCGTCGAGGTCGTGTTCGAGCATCCGCGCGCTCTCGAGGCCACGGATTTGAAACTGCCCCGGAACCGGGCTGCGATCCCACGCGGTGAAAGGCCGGCCTGACGAACTCTCGCTCTCCACCAGCGCGATCGGCAAACCGTGCGGGTCGCACACCGGGAGAACCTTCGCGCCGAAGCGCGTCTCTGGTTGGGACGCTGATGCACCTAATTTCGTCAAGCGCTCCGACCAGAACTCCAAACTTCCCGGCGGCACCGCGAGCGACACTTCCGTGCTGAGTCCGTAGCCATCGCGACGCGGCGCGAGATCGGCCCAGGGGAAAAATGTGATATCGGTGCCCGGATGACCCTCGGCATCGGCATAGAACAAATGATAAGTGCCAGGATCATCTTGGTTCACGCTTTTCTTCACCAGCCGCATCCCTAGGATGCCCGAGTAGAAATTCAGGTTCTCTTGCGCGGGACCGGCAATGGCGGTGACATGATGCAGTCCTGAAATTGTGTTCATTCCTCCGAAAGTTAGCTGATAATCTTCCCTCATGCGATTCCCGCTGTTGATCGGGTTTTTGAGTTTGCTCGCGGTCAGTGCGACTTGCGAGGCGCAGACCATTTTCCTCGTCCGTCACGCCGAGCGCGCCGATGCCGGCGGGCCCGCGCAGGAGGATCCCGGCCTCTCGGCGATCGGGCGGGCACGGGCGAATGCGCTTGCCGCGACTCTGCGTGGTGCTGGAATCGGCTCCATTTACGTGACGGAATTCAGGCGCACACAGGAGACAGCAGAGCCATTGGCGAAAAAGCTGGGGATCACGCCCATCGTAACCGAGGCGAAGCAGACAGCGGAGCTTGCTTCGAAACTAAAGAGCGCGAAAAAGCGCGTGCTCGTCGTGGGCCATTCCAACACGCTGCCGGAAATCTTGCACGCACTCGGAATCACATCGCCGCCTGTGATTGGCGAGAACGAATACGACGATATCCTCGTCTTCGAGCGCGAACCTTCGCCGCACGTCTTGCAACTGCATACCTCGTCATGTCATTAGGCAAGGTCGTGGTTTTCGGCTCCTCTTGCGACTCGCTATTTTTGTTCGAGTAGCTTGTTGCGATCCACGCGCTCGCCTTTCAACAGTACGACCGAAATCGACGAGAGCGCCTTCACGTCCTGAATCGGGTTGCCGTCGACGATCAGCATCGTCGCTTCCTTGCCTTTCTCAATCGTCCCGATGCGCTGATCCGCCCGAAGCAGCTTCGCGGCATTCCACGTCGCCGCCTGCAACGCGACTGCCGGCGGAATTCCCGCCGCGGCCCACAGCTCGACCTCGCGTTGGACTGTCGGGCCGTGTAGGACGAACGGGTTTCCGGCGTCGGAGCCGGTCACGAGCATCACCCCAGCGTGCCAGGCCTTGAGCAGGTTCCGATCGCCCTCCGCGAGCGAGAGCGGATAATGCGCGAGGCCGTCGCGCATTTTTTGCATCGCCGGGCTGCTCGCCGCTTTCTCGCTGCCTACGAGCAATTCCTTCGGCGTCACCTGTTGGACTAACGAACGCTTGAGCAGATCGGTTTTGCCTTTTGAAAAATCCGAAAGCGCCTCGACCACACTTAAGGTCGGATCATAAGCGATGTTCTTCACTTTCATCTCTGCGATGGTCGGGTCCGGAATCTCGTCGCGGAAAGATCCATGCTCGATCGAATCGACGCCCATCGCGACGGCATCGGTCACGTCGCGCGCTTCGCCGGTATGGACCGAGACCGGCAATTTCCTGGCGTGCGCTTCCTGCACCACTGCGCGCAGGAGATCGAGATTCATCCGGTTAAAGCTGTAGCCAGGCACACCCGCTTCGAGGATTCCCTTGATCGCATCGACGCCTTTCGTCGCGAGATCGTCCACCATCTTGCGCGCTTCGTCTGTCGTCTTGGGGATTCGAAGGAATTGTTCGTTGAACCCGGCGCGCATTATCTCCGGCATGTTCTTCGCGTACTCCGTGCCGTGGCCGCCTTCGGCGGTAAAGAGCGGGCCGCAGAGGAAAAGTTCGGTGCCGAGTTTTTCGCCGCTGTTGAAACGCTTCCGCAATTTCAGCATGTCATCGACTTTATCGCCGGCGCTCCGGACGGCGGTGACACCACTGTAGAGGTAGGCTTCCAGTTCGTGCTCGGATGACTTCTCAGGGTCAAACTTCGACATGTCGTCGTAGAAACCGCCCGGACCGCCGAGGTGCACATGCACATCGATCAAGCCCGGCAGCACCGTCTTGCCAGCCGCGTCGATCGCTTCGGCCTTGAGCGTCTTCGGGTCCGGTGAGTTGCCTTCATAGACCTCGGCGATTTTCCCTTGCCTAACGAGGACCGCGCCGGATTCGATCACCTTGCCGTTGCCGACGAAAATGCGCGCGTTCTGGATCAGCCAGGAATGGCCCCGATTGAGTTCGCGCGCCATGATCCGCGCCTTCACGAGATCGCGCTGACTCCATGCTTGATAAACCCCGAGAAAAAGAAACGGCAGCAGCACGACCAGCACCCAGAGCTTGGCGGACGCGCGCAGTTTTTCCTCCTTCTCCCAGCGGAATAGTTTCGTCGCCACAAAGGTCGCGACCACGGTCGTCACGGTCAGGGCAAGGATCGCCTGCCAGTTATCGCCTAACGACTCCCCGCGCTGGAGAATACCGCTGATGCCACTCGTGAGATAGGTCGCGGGAATGAACTGGGTAATGTTCTGCAGCCAGTGCGGCATGAGCGTGATCGGGAACGTCGCGCCGCTCAGGAAAAGCATCGGCATGTAAATCAGTTGCACCAGGATGTTGCTCTCCTGCGAAGAATTGACGACCGCGGCGATGATCATGCCTAACGAACGAAAGGCGACCGCGCCGAGCGAAACGAAAATAAAAAGCGCGAAGAGATTGCGCGGCACGGCCATCCCGTAGAGCTGGTTCGCCAGAACCAGCATCAGGATCACGCTCGGCAGATAAATCACCACGCCCGTAATCATGGAGGCGCAGAGCAGCGGCACCGGCGTGATCGGCGTGACCTTGTAACGCCGGAGGATGTTTTCCTCGCGCTCCTGGACCGCGCGCATGCCGGCACCAAAAAGTCCGTTCCCGATAATGCCGATGACAATCACCATCGCCACCACCAGGAGGATCATGGAGCCTTGCCCGGCCGACATCATTTGCGCGAAGGCGAAGAAAAAGATGAGAGGGAACAGATAGTTGAAGAAGAGGACGGCGCGGTTCCGACGCGCCAGTTTCAGGTCGATCTTAAACAGAGCGAGGAAAGCTTTCATTCGTTAGGCAGATTGACCATTATCCTGAGCGGAGCCGGAGGCGCAGTCGAAGGATCCTGTGGCGCAGCTGAGAAGCACCCGCACGGAGCTTGCGGGCCTTTGCAGACAAGGCTTCTCGGTGATTCCAGGGGAGCTTCTCGGCTGCGCTAGTCTGCGCTTGGGATGACACGCTCATTTGGTTCCTAGTCGCGGAGGCGTTTGCCAGTCAGCTCGATAAAAACATCCTCGAGCGTCGGACGACTGATATGCACATCCACAATCTCCACGCCCTGTGCGTCGATCGATTTAATCATGTCGACCAAGGTTTTGGCGGGGTGGCTCGAATTGACAGTGAGTTGCCGTCGGTCCTCGCTCATGCCGACGCGGATCACATGCGACCAGGTCGGCAAGTCTCCCGCTGGCAGCGGGTCGCCTAACGAGATCTCGACGCTCGATTGCGACTCGCTCTTTTCCTGTAGTTCTTTCGGCGAGCCGATTGCGATGATCACGCCGTTGTCGATGATCGCAACGCGATCGCAGAGCCGCTCAGCTTCCTCGATATAATGCGTCGTCATCAGGATCGTCCGCTTTTCCGCGCGCAACTCCTCGACCAGGTCGCGAATCTCGAGCCGCACCTGCGGATCGAGCCCGGTTGTTGGCTCATCGAGGAAAAGCATTTGCGGGTCGTTGACGAGTGCGAGCGCAAGCGCGAGCCGCTGCTTTTGCCCGCCGGAGAGCGTCGAGTAAAACGCCTCGCGTTTGTCCCAGAGCTGGAGCCGGCGGAGCAGTTCATCGCCGTCCACGCGCTTCGTGTAGAAGGAGCCGAACAACTCCATCGCTTCGTGGATCTTCATCTTGTCGGGAAGATTCGTCGCCTGGAGACAAACGCCGATCCGATCCTTCAACGCCTGTTTCTGCCGGTCGGGATCAAACCCGAGCACGGTCACGTCACCGCCGCTGCGCGGGCGCAGACCTTCGAGAATCTCAACGGTCGAAGTCTTGCCGGCGCCGTTCGGACCGAGCAGGCCAAAGACCTCGCCGGCTTTCACCTCGAAATCGATACCCTTCACAGCTTCGTTCGTGCCGTAGGTCTTGCGCAAGCCGCGGGCGGAAATCGCGAGGTCGTTCATAAGCTGAAGAAAAATTCCGCAGGTCGTGAGTAGCGCGCGCGTCCCGCCTGCCGGCGACGGCGTCCTCGCCGTCGTGAGCTTTGCTTCGGCCACGGAAGCGAGTGGCCGACACGCCTCCACCAAGACGCGAGACGCGCGTTTACCGACGAGGAAATCCGTAGTCGCGCGTCACTCATTTCGTCTGACAGTAAAGTGCGCGGCGCTGCAATGGTCGCGGACAAAGTGATGAATGGCTGTGAGCTGTGATGAGCGGTCGCGGCGCTATCCCGAGCGAAAGTGCAGCGTAGCGCACCGCAGTCGAGGGATCCGGTGAAACGACCGCGAAGATCCGCCGCGCGAACTCTTCCAGAAAGCTCGGTGGGATTCTTCCTCTGGGCTGTGCTCCCCTCAGGATGACGAATCCTGTTCACTTCCACTGTTTTCACTTCGGCTCCGCCGTTCGCCTAACGAGCATCGGAATTCTAATAAGCAGGAAAATCACTGCGACACCAGCACACAGCTCCGCGAAAAGGTCGCCGTGTCGCGTGTAGAACGTGGTCTGTGAAGTAGTCGGCACCTGCACCACACCCGTTAGCACGCCTTCCGTGAAGGTGCTTCCGCCCGAGCCGAGCAAGACCTGCGTGATACGCCCGGATTCGTTTACGAAACAGGTCACGCCGGTGTTCGCGGCGCGGACGAGCGGGCGGCGATTTTCCACGCAGCGGAACACCGCGTTGTCGAGATGCTGCTGCGACGCCGCCGTCTCCAGAAACCAGCCGTCGTTCGTCACGTTGGCGAGCAGGTCGGCGCCGCGGAGGACGAACTGCCGAGTTAATTCCCCAAGCGTGTCCTCGAAGCAAATCAACGGCGCCACCAGCATGCCGTTCGTTAGGCGAAAGACGACCGGCGCTTTTCCGCGCGTGAAATCGGCCGGCACCTGATCGCCCACAATCCGCGCAATGAACGGCACCGTGTTTCGTCCCGGCACATACTCGCCAAAAGGCACGAGGTGGAGCTTGCGATACACCTGCGGTTTGCTCGCCACCCGACCCGGCACGAGCAACGCGGCGTTATAATCGCCCTGCTCATCCTGATCGAGCGAGCCGAGCAGAAGGTCGGCGTTCATCGAGCCGGCGACATTCATGACGAAGCGGAAGTTGCTCTCATCTTCGAGGACCGGCGCCGGCATCGAGCTTTCCGGCCAGATGATGAGGTCCGGCGGCGGCTTGGTCGCCAGCGCGAGCCGGGTCAGGCGCGCGAACTGGTAAAAAATCTTGCCTTGGTGCTGCAGCGAAAACTTCTCTTCCCGCGGAACGTTCGACTGCACCGCGGCGACGCGCAGCGGTTTCGTCGCCGGGCGTTCGCTGAGCACCCGAATCCCGAACGCGCAGATCCCGACCAGGCCGACCATCGTCAGGGTGAAATCGAAATGCGGCCGGCGCTGCCTGATTTTCGTCTCAGCGATGAAACGTCGAACGGTAACAATGGCGATTACATTCACGAAAACCACGACGAAGGTCAGGCCCGCGACGCCGGTGTATTCCGCAATCTGGATGATCGGCAAAATGCCATGCAAGGCGACGCCGAGGCCATTCCAGCCCCATCCGGAGAAGAGCCAGCCGCGCACCCATTCCAGCGCGGTCCAGGCGCAGGCGAGAACGAAAGCGAGTCCCAGGTTCCGCAGCGAGTTGACCCACGGTGACCGCGGCTCTGGCGGCCCTGCCTCCGCTTGCGGAGGCGGACCGGCATGAACGCTGTTATCCAGCACCGCCTCCCGCGCGCGCGGCCTAACGAGTCCGGCAAACCAAGCCCAAACCGCAAAGTAGACCGCCATGTAAAGACCGACCAAAATCAGTCCCGGCACCGTCACGGTTCTCAGCCAGAAAAACGCGCTCCAAAAGAAAGTGAGACCCGCCACATAACCGAGAAGCAAATCCCGCAACATTCGGCGCCTGACCCGCTCGCCCGAGAACCAGATTGCCGCGAGCAGCGGCGTAAGCGCGATCCAGCAAGCCCAAGATTGATCAAAGGGCGCGAGCGAAATGGTCGCGAGCGCACCAGTCAGGACCGCAGCGAGCCATGGCCAAAGCTTTAGCACTCCCGCGCCGGCGCGTTTTTCCGTCACGACTTTCCTAGGAACGCCGCTGCCGGCGTCCGGCCTTCACTTCGCGCTTGCGCGAAGGATAGACCGCACTTTTGAGCTCTTTCGCATGCGCCGGATTCACCCGGAACGACGCCGATTCGACCCCCTCCATCGTGCGGATGTTTACCTTATTCGAGAGCACGTAATCCATCGTCATGAGACCGCCGAGGGTGTCGAGGAACTCGGCGCCATCCATATCTTCCATCCGCTCCGTCAGTTGTTTGCCCGCAACCATCCCGCCGCTGAGACCGATGGTTTTCAAAATGGAAATCTCACCACCATTCAGGTTGATCTCGCTCACGGGTGGGAACTTCCCCATCTCCCGCTGGAAGTCGAGCGCGGATAAAAGGTCGGACGTCTGCGCATCCCTCCTGGAATAATGAGTTCCGCGAATTCGCAGCACCAATTCGCGGGGCGGAGCTTGTGTTGCCGCGCACGACCTGTGACACGCGGCATGAGCATTGAAGCAGCGCACAAGCTCCGCCGCCAATTACAGGTGGTGAGTTATTGCGCGACTGGCAGCGGCCTCCATCGAATGCCTCTCAAGCCGCGCGCCCTTGTGCATCTTCGCGCAGCCATTCCCAGAGGCGCTCGAGTTTCTGCGCCAGCTCGCTCTTGATCTGCGCGAGTTCGTCAGGCGAGAACCTTCCAACCGTTGGCCGGCGTTGCGCGAAGAGGTAATACTTGATCTTCGGTTCCGTCCCCGAGGCGCGCACCGCGATCCGGGTCTGGTCCGCCAGCTCGAAGATCAGCATCTTCTCTTTCGGAATCCCGTCGCCCTCGATGTCGCGGATCGTCTCGGTCTCGAAATTCTGCACCCCGGTCACCCGGCTGCCGAGCATTTCGTTAGGCGCATTGTCTGTGTAGCTCGCGAGGAGACGTTGGATTTTCGCGGCGCCTTCCGCGCCTTCAAAGGTGAGCGCGCCGTTTTTCTCCATGTAATAGCCGAGCTCCGCGTAAATCTCATCGAGGAATCCGTCGATCGTTAGTTTCTTAGATTTCGCATAGGCCGCGACTTCGCAGAACATGATTGCCGCCCCGTTCGCGTCCTTGTCGCGCACAAAATCCGCGCCGCTGTAGCCGTAACTTTCTTCGCCGCCGAAGAGGTAAAAGGAGGAGTGCGCGAGCCGTTCGCGGCGCGTCTCTTCCTCCGGGAGGTCGCGATAGTTTTCCGCGGTTTCCGCCGGCAGGGCGCGCTCATATTTTTGCAACTTCGCGCCGATGTATTTAAAACCGGTCAGCGTTTCGACCAGACGCAGGCCGAACTTTTCGGCGATCGCTTTTTGCAGGTCGGTCGTGACGAAGGTCTTGATGATGACGGCGCGCGAAGCGTTCTCTTTCGTCAGCACGCCTTGCTCGAAAAGCGTTCGGGCGCGGTAGTAGGCGATGATGGAGCCGATTTGATTTCCGGAGAGTAACTCCATCTCGCCGGCGGCGGTCCGCACCGCGACGCCCATCCGGTCACAGTCCGGATCGGTCGCGATGACGAGATCTGCATTCTTCTTCTGCGCGAGCTCGATGGCGAGCCGGAGCGCTTCGGCGTTTTCCGGGTTGGGCGATTTCACGGTGGGGAAACGCCCGTCAAACCCGTCCTGTTCGAGCACGACGTCAAACGTAAACCCGAGCCGTTCGAGCATCGGCTTGATGATGACGCCGCCGGTGCCGTGGATCGGGGTGAAGACGATCCGCAGGTCGCTCGCGGCGCGGACGAGGTCCGGATCGAGCACGAGGGTTTCAAGCCGCGCCATGTAGGCGTTATCAACTTCCCGATTCAAGGTCGTGACGCTGCCGCGCTTTTCGTTAGGCGTGGAAGCATCGGCGGCGTTGACTTTCGCAATGATGCCGCCGGCGTGGGGCTCGACTACCTGCGCGCCGTCGCTGAAGTAAACTTTGTAGCCGTTGTCGTGCGGAGGGTTGTGGCTGGCGGTGATGACGACGCCGGCGCTGGCACGCAAGTGGCGGACCGCAAAGGAAAGCTCCGGCGTCGAGCGCGGACCGTCGAAGACATAGGCGTCGCAGCCATTCCTGGCGGCGATATCGGCCGCGAGTTTGGTGAACTCACGCGAGAAAAAGCGGGTGTCATGCGCGATCACGAGCTTCGGCGGGCCGCTCAGTTTTTCGCGTGCAAACCATTCGTGGAGGTAATCGACCAGGCCTTTCGTGGCGCGGGCGACGCTCTCGTAGTTCA
Source organism: Chthoniobacterales bacterium (assembly GCA_025929155.1). Taxonomy (GTDB): domain Bacteria; phylum Verrucomicrobiota; class Verrucomicrobiia; order Chthoniobacterales; family UBA10450; genus Palsa-1392. The sequence goes on from JAICMR010000045.1 coordinate 10,344, forward strand.
TCGCGTTCGTTCCGACGCAGGGGTATTGCGGGCGCCCGAGTTCGTTAGGCTCGCCCCGCTCGGCGCTGGTCACGATTTTCCCAATTGTGCGCCCGCGAATCCCGCCAGTGCCAAAAGCAAGCGTCCTGTAAAAGCGATCGTTTAGCTCCGCCCACTCGCGGCCCTGCACGAGTTCGCTAATCGATTCCGCGGCGATCGGTGTGGCCGTGGCCTCGAGAGTCGTGCGAATGTTGCGGGCGCTGGTCTCGAGCAACTTGCCCTCGGCCGTCGCCGCTTCGATTTCGGGAATTTGTTCTGCCATGTCGCAGACATTTCCAGTCCCGCATAGTGAAATGCAAGCGGCGCCGCGAGTTACCAGTCCAGGATCAAGACGAACTCGGTGGACAGGCCAGGCGCGGCGCCGGCGGTCCCGGAAACAAAGTGGCCTCGGGTGCTGGATGCCGACGCGCGCCACACGTGCTGACGTGCTGGCGGGCGTCCCTCAGACCAGCCGCCGCTCGTATTGCCAGTTGCGCGACTTGCCTTGGGCGAGCCATTCAATCGAGGTCGCGATCCTCTGCGTCCGCGTCTGGGGCCGCTTTGCTTCCGTCACCCACTCGATGTAATCGCGCCGTTTACTGGGGCTGAAATTGTCGAAGGTTGCCTTCGCTTTTCGGTTTTTTTCCAGCGCGCCGTTGAAGTCATCCGGCAGCTCGAGGACCGGCCGCGGGGTTCTCCCGCTTTCTATTTTCACGCCGGTTTCGTTGAGCTCGGCCGCGCGTCGCACGTAGCCGATCAGGATCTCATCGTCAGGCAAATCCGCGACGTCGGTGAGCCGACCGAACTGACCCATCGCTTCCTTCTGTTCCTCGTTCTCGCGATCGAAGAGCAGCGCGTGCTTCCAAAAGCCAAACACGCAATGCTGCTTGAACGCCGCCATTCCTGCGATGTTCCCCTTGTAAACGAAGTGCGGGAATCCCCACTTGATCGCTTCCTCAACGGCGGGACAACCGGCGTGCACGAGCTTGCGCAGGCGGCGCAGAATCGGCTTCGCGAAGGGAGCCGCCTCCGCGATGTAGATATCAACTTTCGGATTTTTTTTCGCCATGCGGGCCCGCTCGGATGAGCGGTTGCTCGACAAAGCAAAAAGCATCCATCGCTAAATGTCCATGCTCGATTTTGCACTCCGCTGACCGGCCGGGGCTCCGCGGAGGCTGGACAAGGGACGCGCTTCCCGCCATCAGAAGACGATGCTGAAATTGGAGGCGGTCTCGAAGCAATTCCGGAACGGCCACTTTGGGGTGCGCGACGTTTCGCTGGAGCTGAAGTCGGGCGTGATCGGATTGCTCGGTCCGAATGGCGCGGGAAAAACCACGCTCATGCAAATGCTCGCGACGATCACGCGCCCGACGACCGGCCGGATCTTTTTCGACGGCGCGGATGTGACGAAGCGGCCTAACGACGTTCGGCGTCGGCTCGGTTATCTGCCGCAGGATTTCGGCGTTTACGACAATCTGACCGCGACCGAATTCCTCACTTATTTCGCGGCGCTCAAGGGCGTCCGCTCGAAAGCGCGAGTTCGCGAAATGCTTGAGAACGTTAATCTGCACAATGCCGCCAACCGCGCGGTCGGGGGATTTTCGGGCGGCATGAAGCAGCGGCTTGGGATTGCGCAGGCGCTGATCAACGATCCCGCGCTTCTCATCGTGGACGAGCCGACGGCCGGTCTCGACCCGGAGGAGCGGGTCCGATTTCGCAATGTTCTTTCCGAGATCGGTTTCGGAAAACTCGTGCTCCTCTCGACCCACATCGTTTCGGACATCGAATCGATCGCAACCGAGATTGCCGTGATGAAAGATGCCGCCCTCCTCACGGTCGGAACGCCGGAAGAATTGCTCCGGCGCTGCGCCGGGCAGGTTTGGCGCGCGGTCGTTTCCTCCGAGGAATTCGATCGGCTTCGCCTAACGTTAAAGATTTCCAGCGCGATCCGAAAGTCAGATGGCGTCCACATTCGGTTCGTGGGCCCGGAGCCGGGGATGAACGCCACGCCGGTCGAGCCGGAGCTCGAGGATGCCTTTCTTTATCTAATGAATTTCGGCGCGGCCGCATGAACGCGAGCCTTGCCCGCATCGCCGCGATCGTGCGCGTCGATTTTCTCATTCGCTTCCGGCGCGTTTCGACGCTCGTTGTTTTCCTGCTCCTGAGTGCGTTCGCCTACGTCTGGATTCCCGACCCGGCGACCGGCCGGACACTGATTCAGATCAACGGACACCGGGCGATCTACAACTCCGGCGCGATCGGGATGGGCACGGCCTCGCTCGGGATGATCTTCATCGGACTCTTCGGCTATTATGTGATCTCGAACGCGATTCGCCGCGATGTCGTTTCGCGCTGCGGGCTCGTCGCCGCTTCGACGCCGATGCGTTCGGGTGAATACCTGATCGGGAAGTTGCTCGGGAACGTGGTGTTTCTTTCCGTCTTCATCGGAGGGTTCATGCTCACATCGGTGGCGATGCTGCTCGTGCGCGGCGAGGCGCCGATCGAGCCGCTCGTTTTCCTCGAGCAATATCTTCTCCTGACGCCGGCTACAATTGTGTTCGTCTCGGCGGTCGCCGTCCTCTTCGAATCGATCCCCTTTCTCGCCGGCAAGTTCGGTGACGTGTTTTACTTTTTTTTCTGGATGGCCGCGATCGGTCTTGTGATCGGCGATGCCACGAGCAAAAGCGGAATTCCCTGGGTGCGCTATTTCGATTTCACCGGTTTCGGTTTCATGATCGACCAGATGACGCGCACTCTTCATACGACCTCAGTGTCGATCGGCGCGTCAGACTTCGATCCGCACAAGCCGACGATTGTCTTTCCCGGTCTCACGCTGACGCGCGCCTGGGTTGGGCCGCGGCTTGTTTCCACATTTGCTCCCCTGCTCTTTTTACCGCTGGCGGCTCTATGTTTTCATCGCTTCGACCCGGTCCGGACGAAACAGGTGACGGAGAAATCGCAGCGCAACTGGCTCCGGCGAATCCAAAGCCTATTCAAACCGCTGAGCCGCCGCCTGGTCGGGCTGCTCCTTGGAAAAATTGGCGTCGGAAGATCGTTAGGCGAGGCCATCTGGAACGATGCGGTTCTCACGCTCGCGCTTCAGCCATTGGTGCTCGTTGCTTTTCTCGGGATCACGATCGCGAGCTGGTTTGCGCCGCTCGACGGTTTGCTACCGGTTGTCTTCGGCTTGCTCGCGCTGGTCGTCGCCGATGTCGCGACGCGCGATGTGCGCGCGAACACGCTCGCGAGTCTGCGCGCCATGCCGCATCTGCGTGAAAAATTCGTCTGGTGGAAGTTCGGGTCGACGTTGCTGGTGACTGTCGTGCTGTGTGCGGGGCCGCTGGTTCGAACCGCAACGCTGGGCACCGCGCCGCTCGGTGCGCTCTTCGTTGCTTTGGTTTTCGTGGCCGCGCTCGCGACTTCGTTAGGCGTACTGACGACAAACTCGAAGACCTTCATCGTCATTTTCCTAAGCTTTTGGTATCTCGTGGTGAACGGCAGGGGGGCGAATCGCTGGCTCGATTTTGCCGGCTATTACGGCGTCGCGACTCCAGGAACGGTCGGGCTGTATGCTGCGGTGAGCGTGGCGGCGCTGATCGCCGCGCAGACTTTCCATCGCCTCCGACTGGCTCGCGCCTAACGAATGCGGAGCGTGAAGCGATTGTTAGGCGTTTCCCAGAGCCGGAGCCGCGCCAGGCGGTGGTCCAACTGGGCATCGAATTTCGGCCAAAGCGCGCGCACAATGTTCTCACCCGTGGATGGCTGAATCCGGAATTCGTCCGTCTCCAGGTCGAGGTGCTTGTCCTGCCACGGTGCGAGAGCGGCTTCGGCTCCCGCGCAGAAAACACCGAAATCGTAGAGGGTTCCGCTGCGCTCGTCGTAAACGCCGCCAATCGTTGCCTCCGTCAGGTAGCGATGCCCGTGGCCGCGAGGATTATTGCACTTGCCGTACAGCACGAGGTTTTCGGCGCAGGAAAGTCCGCGGGCGTGGAGGCGATGGGCCGCACTGAACGGCTTTTGCAAGCCGAGAAAATATTTTTTGCCGGTCCAATATTCGGCAAAGAAATCCTCCCGTTCGTGAAGCCGCAGGCGCTCGATCGGCAACTCTGGAGCGACGCGTTCGTGAAGATACTGCGCCAGGCTTTCGGTCGTTTTCGGCCGGTTCGTTAGGCCAGCGACTTCGTGGTTGAGATTCTTGTGATCCAGCTCCGCGCGGATGCTGGAGAGGAGCGCGCGCATCGCTGGAGCTGGCGGTTCGTTAGGCGCGGGCGCGCGAAAGGTGAAGCGCGCGCGGTAATGATGTCCGTGACCATAGGGTGACGCAGCCGCGCCGAAGAGCTGCTCATTTTCCTCCGCGCTGAGATGTGGCGACATCGTCTGACGCGCCGCCGAAAATTCCAGCCAATGATTTTCATCGACCACGCCATTCGCGTAACAGGTGGCGCTGCGGTCCGGCGCTTCCTGCAAATGACACGCCACCAACTCCGCATGCAGATCCGGGAAAAGCGGCGCGACTTCATGGAAGAGCTGGCGCGCGACGTTCTCCGCCGTCGGCGCCATTTCCCGAAATGCGGCGTGATCTTGGTTCAGAAACTTGTGGTCAAAACCCGCGTGCAACACTTCCTGCACCCGACGCTTGATCTCGCTGATGTTGACGAGCATGCCGTTCGCGGGATCGACCGCGCCGGTGAGAACAAACCAAGCAACGTAATTCCGGCCCGTGCCGAATCGCGCGGCCGTTTCCGCACCGAAGGCGGCTCGGTTTTCCGCGTCGCTCCAGTTCGCGGCAACGAGCCGGCGCGACGCCGAAAACTCAAGACGTTTGCTAACCGTCAGCAGCCTCGCGTCCGGATCAGTCACTGACTGAGCAACGAAAGAAATTCGCTTCGAGTGCGCGCATCTTCCTTGAAGACGCCGCGCAGGCAGGAGGTTTTCATGACGGAATTTTGCTTCTCGACGCCGCGCATCATCATGCAGAGATGCTTCGCCTCGATCACCACGGCGACACCGGTCGGATGCAACACCTCCATCAATGCTTCGGCGATCTGCGTTGTGAGCTGTTCCTGGATCTGCAAACGCCGCGCGAAGACATCGACAATACGCGCAATTTTCGAGAGGCCGATCACCTTGCCGTTGGGTATATACGCGACATGCGCACGGCCAATGAACGGTAGCAGGTGATGCTCGCACATTGAGTAAAGCTCGATGTCTTTCACCATCACGATCTCGCTCGCGTCGGAGGAAAAGACCGCGTCGTTTACGATTTCCTCGACCGATTGCCGGTAACCTTGGGTAAGAAACTCAAAGGAACGCGCAGCACGTCCGGGAGTTTTCAGAAGGCCTTCGCGATTGCGATTTTCGCCGATCGCTTCGAGTATATCACCGAAGAGGCGCTCCATCTTATCGAGGCGGTTTTCCTGGAGGCGGTTGTCTTGTCTCGTTAGACGTTCCGAAAGGTCAAAGTCGGTTTCGTGCACGCCAAGAACCTACTGGACGGCACGAAGAAGAACAAATCGTCGCGCGACACCAAGGTTCCTCGTCAACGATCGTGCGTGGGGACTGCGGAAAATCAGCGTTCTCTGTCATCTATCAGCGCGGGCGGAAACTGACAAAGCATTGGTAGCGTCGCTTTATCTTCATCTCATGAGGCACACCGAGAGATGGCCGCGAAATAACCCATCGCGTTTCGCCCGCCCGGGATGAGAAGCTGCGCCTCGCACCAGCACTCGATTCCCCCCGACTTCGATCTTCTAAGGATTCGAGGAGCCGACCGCGGGTTGGGATGTTAGTCGAGCCAGCTCAGCGGATACTGCGGGTCGTCCAGTTTCAGGGCCTGCTCGGTCAGCTCCAGCGTGTGTTGGGTGTCGAACATCACAGCCAGTTCTTCCGTGCGTTCGGCGTCTTTGCTCGCCATGATCGTGCCGGGGTGCGGCCCGTGCGGGATGCCCCGTGGATGCAATGTAATCGATCCGGCTTCAATGCCGCGCCGGGAACCGAAATTACCGCGCACGTAGAAGAGCACTTCATCGGCTTCAACGTTATCATGCACCCAAGGAATCTTGACTGCTTCCGGGTGGGTATCGAGCAGGCGCGGCGCAAAAGTGCAAACGACATAGCCGCGAATCTCGAAGGTCTGATGAATCGGCGGCGGCTGATGCACCGTACCGGTGATCGGCTCGAAGTCTGCCGCATTGAATGTGTAGGGATAGAGATAGCCATCCCAGCCGAGAACGTCGAAAGGATGATGGGCGTTGACCACTTTCGTCAGGCGTGGCCCGTCCTTGACGAGAATCCCCACATCGCCCTCGCGATCGATCGTGATCAGTTCAGTAGGACCATGAAAATCGCGCTCCGAGTAGGGCGAGCCCATTCGGATTTGGCCTTCGTTGTTCAGGTAGCGAGCGGGAATCCTGACCGGTCCAGTAGATTCCAGGATGAGGTAATCTTCCTGCGCGGGATCATCCGGCACGAGCCGGTAAGTGATCCCTCGTGGAATGACGATGTAATCCTCAGCACGATAAGGCAGTTTGCCGAATTGGGTCTCCAGCACTCCCTGGCCTTTGAAGACAAAGATAATCTCGTCAGCCCCGCCGTTCCTGTAGAACTCGTAGTCGCCAAAGTTCTTCTCCGGCCGGCAGCGATATGCCACCATGTCGTCGTTAAACAACATCGGGATACGGCCGGTATAGACGTCGCCCCGCCGCGGGATTTCCGCCGTCCGGAAATGATGATGACGAAGCGGGCTTTCGGCCGCTTTCTTTAGCTCCTCACACTTCAGAAGCTCGACGCTCCGCACCCGGGTGGGAGGTCGGATGTGATACATGATCGAGTAGGCTTCATTAAACCCTTCCGTCGTGATGACGTGTTCGTAAGCGATGCCTTCGCCTTTGTAGCCGCCGTTAGACGATCCGTTGCGTTTGAACCAGATGTGATGTTTGCGGGGAATTTCCCCGAGCTTTTGATAGTAAGGCATGAGTCAATTCCTTCTTTAGAGATTACCGCGCAGCTCCTGTTCTCGCTCGAGAGCTTCGAAGAGCGCTTTGAAGTTACCTTTCCCGAAACTCTTGGCGCCCTTGCGCTGAATGATTTCGAAGAACAAGGTCGGACGATCTTCCACCGGTTTCGAAAAAATCTGCAACAAGTAGCCCTCGTTGTCGCGATCGATCAGAATGCCCAACTCTTGAAGCGGAGCGAGGTCTTCGTCGATCTTACCGACGCGATCCAGGACCGTTTCATAATAAGTGGCCGGAATCTTGAGGAACTCGACTCCGCGACTTTGCAGATCCCGCACGCTCTTCACGATGTCCTTGGTGGCGATCGCGACGTGCTGAACGCCTTCGCCGTTATAAAAGTCGAGATATTCTTCCACCTGAGACTTCTTCTTTCCTTCGGCCGGTTCATTGATCGGGAACTTAACGAAGCCGTTGCCGTTACTCATCACCTTGCTCATGAGCGCGGAGTATTCGGTCGAGATGTCTTTGTCGTCGAAGGAGAGGATGTTCCGGAAACCCATCACATCTTCGTAGAACTTGACCCAGGGATTCATCTGATTCCACCCGACGTTACCGACACAGTGATCGACATACTCCAGTCCGGTGCTCGGGGGGTTGTAAGTGGTCTCCCATTTGCGAAATCCTGGCATAAACACTCCGCGGTAGTTCTTGCGCTCGATAAAGAGATGGACCGTCTCGCCGTAGGTGTGAATGCCACTGATCACGACTTCGCCATTCTCATCCGTCAGGTGCCGCGGCTCCAGATAACTCTTACCGCCGCGCTTGGTCGTTTCTTCCCACGCTGAAGTCGCATCGGGCACGCGGAGTGCCAGGTATTTTACGCCGTCGCCATGCCCGTAGATATGATCCGCGATTGGGTTACCGGGCCGCAGTGGCGTGGTTAGGACGAAAGTGAGTTTGTTTTGCCTGATCACATAGCTCGCCCGATCCATTTGACCGGTTTCGGGCCCGGCATAGGCGAGACTTTGGAAGCCAAAAGCTGTTTTATAAAAGTGAGCCGCCTGCTTGGCGTTGCCGACGTAAAATTCGACGTAGTCGGTTCCTTCCAAGGGAAGAAAGTCAGTTTGTGCGGGCGCGATTTTTGGTTCAGGAGCTTCGAGTGTAGTAGGCATAAGGTTTGATTTGGTTGCGAACGAGTGGCGTCCGGCCGAGAGCCTCGGCGTCGTCGGGCACCCGCAAATATAAATCGTCCTTCCCGTATCGCAAGGTTCCCTGCGGCGCATCGCTGCAGTGGGCGGAGGGATCAGAACGCGAAGCCGAAACTGAAATGAAATGCGCCGAAGGCTTCGTCGCCACGCGGGCTGGGGTTAACGCCGTAATCGAGGCGGATCGGACCGATCGGCAAGTTGTAGCGAAGACCCACGCCCACGGCGTAGCGCATGTTCTCGAGGCCCGGCGAACTCGCATTAGGCAGCAGATTCCCCGCGTCGACGAAAACCGCGCCTAACAATTCGCCATAGACGGGAAAGGTGTATTCGGCATTGAAAACACTGTAATACTCGCCTCCGATGGGGTTGCCGTGGCTGTCATGCGGGCCGAGATCGCGCTCGTCGAAGCTGCGGACCGTAGTGCTACCGCCGTTGAAAAACCGCTCATCGATCGGAATCGCCAATTGCTCAGTCGTGCCCGAGGTGTCGAGCGGAATGACAATTCCCGCGCGCGCCCCAAAAGCGAGCATGCTGCGCTCAAACCATTTTTGCAGCGACGACTTTTGCAGGTCTTCGCCATCCAAGAGCGGCTGCTCCGGGGCGAAGGAAAGATAATAGGTCACGCGGCCGGTTGCACGCAGCAGGTCGATATCGCTCCCAAGCGCGCTGTCGGCGAAATCCACAGTGTTATCGACCACAATTCCACGCGGCGCGACGAGCGGATTCTTCCGCAGATCGAGTGTCTGGGTGAGACCGACGGAGTTGATGAAATAGCTGGTGGGACCGAGCAAGCTGTTATCGATCGAAGCGTCGGTAATTTCGACGTGCCGCGGTCCGACGACGAACCCGATGGAATAGGCGTCGCTGATTTTGCGGCCGAGTGTGAAACGGCCGCCCAGTTCGAACTTTGTATAACCGTCGTAGTCGAAGGTCAGCGCCGAGAGTCGCGCCTGAAAAGCAAAGCCAGTATTAAAGAGATAGGGATCATCGAACTGCACTTCAGCTTTGTAGCTCCGCTGGGTGTATTCAATCGATGTCATGATTGGGCGGCCGTAACCGAAGAGGTCACGGTTAGTATAGGAGACGCCCAGGATCGCTCCTTCATACGACCCATAACCCACGGAGAAGCCGAATTCCTGCGGCTTCGCTTCTTCCACATTCACGTCGAGCCGGAGCTGGTTCCCGTTCACCGGAGTGGGGTTGATTTTTACAATGTTGAAAAGACTGGTTTGAATCAGTTCGCGGAACTTCTTATCCAATACTTCAGGACTGTAAGGCTGACCGCTCAAGCCACGGAAACGGTTGACCAGATAACTTGGACGAAGTTGGCGCGTCCCGCTGACGGTCACACCGTCGAAGTAATAGACCGGTCCAGGTTCCACCGTGACACGGACTGGCACCCGGCTACTCAAAGCGAGCGTGGGATCGGCGACGGCGTCCACTTTTACGCCGTAATAACCGCGAGTTTTGTAGTAGGTCTGCAACCGTCGTGGAATATCGGCGAGCCGCGCGGCTGTGTAAGGCTGTCGTAACAGGTCGAGCATCTGACCGCGCAAAGCCTCCGCTCCGTAAATCGTGGGACCGGTGAAGTTGACATTGCCGAAGAAATATTTCTGTCCTTCGTGGATCACAAAGTGAGTGTCCACCAGGTCGGGCTGTACATAAGTATCAACCGGCGGCTCGACAATGCACTCGGCAAAACCCTCCGAGACGTAGAAGCGCTGGACGAGATCAGCCCCTTCGACGAGATCGCTTGGAACATAAGGCAAAAGTGCCTGCGCTTTGGAGACACGCTGTCGGGTCGGCCCAACAGCGTAATCGAAGAGCTTATCTGCCGTGATCTGCCGGTTGCCGACAAAAATCACTTTACCTAGGTGCACGAGCGGCCCTTCGGAGACAGTCAGCCGGAAGCTATTCCCTGACTCGATCCTGTAACTGACCTGGGCCTTGGCGTAGCCGTGTTTCCTATAATAGAGCTCGAGAAAAAAGGCCGCGTCATCGGCTCGCGCGCTCGTGAGGCCATGTTGAGCGATGAAGCTGAGTTGCTCTTTCAATTGCGAGCGCAGCAACTTCTCGTCGAAAGCCTGGTTGCCAACGATTCGGACGTTGGCCTGCTCCGCAATCTTTTCCTGCTCTTTCGCCCGGGCTTTCTCTTGTGCTTCACGCTGCTTTTGCTCCGGCAATTTCACGGCCGAGGCATTCTGACCGAAAAGAGTTGTTGTCGTTAGGCAAAGGAGCAGGAAGAGACCAGCCAGAGTTTTGGCCGCGGCTAGTCCCGTCATTTGGGGAGGTTGTCTGAATCTCTTCATGGCTCCTAACGAAACCGGATCAGATACTTCACCTGACCGCGGAACCCGCCGGCCACGCCCAAATCCCCGATGAGGATCCAGTTGTCGCTGATCTTATATTTCGCTTCCGCCGTCTGCTCGCCCGTTCGCGGATCGGCGCCGCTGTATTCCACACTCAGGCGGCTGAAGAACGAGTCAGTCTTGGGCTGCTCGTCGTCGGTGCTCCCTCTTTTGAAAATCTTCCGGTAAAGCTCCTTGCCGAGAAGCAAAAGGGCGCGGCTGGCGAGCACGTTCCCGCCGCTCAGACTCGAGCGGGTCACGCCGGTCGCGAGCAGCGAGATGATGTCTTCCTGCGGAAGCGGCGGCTCGCTGCTGAAGATCGCCCGCGGTGCGTTCGCCGTCCCGTAAACATAAACATGAACGGTATAATCCTGGATCAACGACTCGCCCTGCAGTTCGATCCGTGGGTTGAGTGGATCGTCCGGGTTAAAATAGAGAAACCCGAGCCGAACCGTGAGGGTGCTGAAAGGCAGCGTGGCCTCGAAATTCTCCAGGCGCACCTGTCCCTGCAACTGCGGATGCAATCCGGTCCCGCTCATTTTCATGTCCACGATGGCACTGCCGGTCGCGAGATTTCCGCGGATCAGAAACGGGTCCTTGCTCTTGATCACCAGGTCGAATTTCCAGTCGCGCAAGGGCGGATTCGGAAAAGAGAGCTGTGGCGCCGCCGAGGGTGGTTCAGGGAGTGGTGCGGGCCGGCCGGGAAGACTGATCGGGATGATGTCGATGTTCTTTAGGAAGCGACTATTCGTCGTCTCCACAACGCCACTCACGGTCGCGCTCTGGAGCGGGCCGACGACTTTGATATCGGCATCGACGCGCGCCGTCAGGCTGTCATTCCGCGCGACCAGCACGCTGTTGGCCTTGAGGCGGAGATCGAAACGCGGCTCCGTTAATTTGGGAAAGCTGATTCGGCCGGAAAGCGTGAACGGCCCGCCCGCCAAGTCGCCGCCGAAGCGGTCGAAGTTCAGCGTGTTTTCTCGGAAATTCAGGCGCGCCTGGAAATTCGTGAGGGCGGGAAGCGTCGAGTTCTGGAAGCGCGCGACGTTGATGTTCATATCGGCCGCGCCAGTGACTGACGGCTTCGCAATCGTGCCGCCGACGTTCACGTTGATCGCGGCGGAGCCGTCGAGCTGGCGCAGGGCCGGGACAAACTCGCGCAAGAAATTAATCGAGCTGCGCGGCATCTCGATTTTTGCCTCCACCGGTGTCTGCTCATCGAGCTTTTTCTTCGCGATCAATTCCGAAACATCGAGCGGCAGTTGCGCGCTGATCTGCACCGGCTGGATGACCGGCTGCTGAATTCTTCCGCGAACGGTGAGCTGGTTGTTCAGGAGTCGGAGCGCGAGGTTGACGTCGGTCGGCTGCAACTGCTTCGCGGCGTCGGCTTTCAGATTTCGCAATGTCAGGTCGAGATTGGCCTGGAGTTGGTCGAGCGGACCTTCGGCGTCCAGCTTCAAGTTGAGAGCGCCGGCGACCGGCGGTTCTTTGCCGAGATTTTTAAAAAGCTCGTCAATGCTAAGATTCTCCGATTGAAAATGAAGCGCGACCTTTCCGTTAGGCGGAAAGACTTCTCGGCCGGTGCCGAGGTTGCTCCAGCGGAACGGCAACGAGACGTAGCCGGTTGCGTATTTCGCGGTTCCCTGATCGATCTGCACGTTGCTGATTTCGAGCGTCTCGCCCTTCGCGGTCAGGCTCGCTTGGAAGCTGAGCTTGTCGCTCCCGACGAAAACGATCGGCACATTAAGTTGTTCCGGCGTGTAGTGCGCCTCGACCGTCGCCTGCAGCTTTTGCAGATCCGCGTAACGGGCCTTATCGAGTTTGAGCCGGAGATCGCCGTTGTTCTTGAAATTTGCGGCTTCGCCCTGGCCGTTCCAATTCACGATCAGCGATCCCGCGAGCGGCGTCTTCTTCTCCGAAGTCGAAAGGAGCGGTTCAAATGCCGAAAGATCACCTAGATTCGCGGTTGCCGCGCCGGTGTACGGGAACGGTTTTTGCAGCTTCACCGTTCCGTGTGCGTTGACGTAATCCTGCTCGTTTAGCGTGGCGGTCAGGTCGTTTAAATAGACCGTGTTGTTGGCGATCGAGCTTTGCAGGTTAAGCTGCCTAACGACTAAGTTCCGCGAGGCGATCTCCTGGCCGTAAAGATTCACCTGGCCGCTCGCGATGCCGCCGCGAATCCGCACGCTCCCGTCAGCCCCTAGTGCGCCTGCCACCTTATTTGGCGTGTCGCTCTGCCAGTAATCGCTCAATTGCGGCGCGCGCAGGGAGAACTGCAGGTCGGCCGGCTGATTAAGCAACTTCTCGTTAGGCTGCGGGAGTTCGAAACTTCCGCTGACCCGCAGAAGATTATTGTTCCGTGTCACCGTCATTGACGCCAGGGAGACTTTCGCCCCTTCGCTTTTCATCTCGGCTGACACCTGATCAATCGCGTATTCGCCGTAACGCAGGTCGGTTAGATCCGCGTGGATCGCAGAGGTAAGACCTTCATAAATGGGTCGTGCCGGCTGGTTCTTCGGCGCTTCTTTAGACTCGTTAGGCAGCGGCATCCTCTTCTTCGCCGAAATCGTCGCGGTCAGTTTTTTTATCGCCGCACCGTGGAAGCCGATCAGGTCGCCGGTCGCGTTGAGATCGATGCTCACGATGCCGTTGCCGGTCTTCACATTGCCGTTCGCCTGCAACGAGCCCGTCGCGGGCGGCGTGAGAAAACTGGTGAGCTGCTTCAGATCCGGCGCATTTACCGCCAGCTCAAAGTTTCCCGGCGTCTGACCGAAGCCCGCCGTCGTCTTCGGCAACTCCAATCCGCCGCGCAAGATCACGTGGTTCGTCCCGGCGTCGATCTGCGCCTGCTTGATCGTCGCCTGCCCGTTGGCTGCAACGGCGTCAATTTTTACCTGGTCGAACTTCAACTGGCCGGCCTGCAGGTTGCGAATGTTCGCATCGATCGTGCCGTTCCATGTCGCTGGCTGATCGATTGAACCTTTCAACTCGATATCCGCATTCTTCACGTCACCGGAAAGTTCTCCCGGCGATTTGCCCACCAACTCCCCGAGTTTCGCGAGCGAAATTTCCTTCGCGTGCACGCTCGTGGTCGTCCCGTAAGTCTTGTCCTCGGTCGAAAGCTCAACCCGGCTCGCAACTTCGCCGCCGCCGAGCGTCCCCTTGAAGTTCACTCCCAGTTTTCCCTTCCCAATCTGGGAAGCATCGATGTTGACGGTCTCAAACTTGTTGTTCTGATCTAGCGTCAGGTTGTGCAGGTAGAGGTTCTTGTCCGCGTAGGTGGTCGTGGCGGTGATGTTCGTCCAGGTGTTCACTCCCGGAATCGCGATCTTGTCGATTCGCAACGCCCCTTCCCGCTTCGGATAGAGTCC
>JAICMR010000009.1 GCA_025929155.1 Chthoniobacterales bacterium
GCTGCGCAGCGCCTCGGCGAGATCTTTCAGCGCGGCAGGATCGACCTCAAGGTCGCAGTTCTTAGCAAATCCAACAATGTTGCGCCGGTTATCCCGCACATCGCTGCAGCCGGCGCGCATCGCAACCTGGATGGTCATGGGAATGATCTGCCGCACGGTTGGCGATAAGCCGAGCTAAGGCCCGCGTGATAGACATCCTGGGCGATGTCGAGCGCGTAGTATTGCGACAGACCTGATTCCGCTGCACCCGCCCGCAATCCAACTTGAGAAACCGTTCCCCTTGTTTGCAAACGCCTCCATCAAACCTGAAAACCACGGCGTCCTGTCTGATCTGTCGTGCCTTTTACCTCAAATCAGCCGTAACCAAGCTTTGAGCGGTGGTTCTTCTTCGATTTCCCGTTCACCAGCCCCGCGAAACTCGGCAGATCGGCGCAATTGCAGCTGACGCGATTCCATCGCGTGATCACCAACCTGCCAGTCCCATCAGATTGGCTCAGTCTCAGGGAACGAGCTCAAGAACCCGCCTTATTGAAGGAGGTCTTCAGCCAAGACCCTAAAAGTCATGCCGCAGGACAGAACAGGGAAATTCCAGAGCTGAGCACAACGGTCCCCGCAGCTCGAGTTCGTCGACAAACTCGGTACCGTCGCATCGGCCCAAAACGAACTTTCGCATATCCGTCGCTCTCCCCGGTCATGAGCGCACTTCCGGTTGAGCTCCCTTCACGATCAGCCACAACATCAGCACCAACTCCGCCAGCGCCCCAAAGCCTTGGATATAAGTCGAGACGTGGTGCGCGAGCGGCGCATAGAGATACGTAAGCCACCCTACTCCGGCGATCGCGAGGGCCGCGCCCAGCACCCGCGGGAGAAACGTTGATCGAAGGATCAGCACGCCGATGAGCAGGCAATAAACCGCGAAATAGACCAGTGCGACGCTCACCGCCTGGTCATTGAGCTTGAGCAACAACATCGACAGGGCACGCACCTGCTCGGGCGCGCCGTAGATCGCCGGCTGCCCCTGCTTCAACACCCCGAGCGCCATCAGTGCAAAGGCGCTGCCCGTTGCCTGAATCGCGCACCCCACGACCGCGAAGAATGCGGCCACGCCTGAAAGAGTGCGGCTCACGGGCTTAAACAATCGGTAGAACAGCCCTGCCAGCGCGACATAGAACCCGGTGCTGACCAGCATGCATGCGGCCCCGCCGCGGAACAGTCCTTCCGCCGCGAGGATATGCGCAGCCGTCGCTGCCGGGTCGCCCGCGACGATGAGTCCTCTCCAGCACCATACCCCCAGCGCCGCCGTGGCGAAGAACGAGAAGTAGATGAGCCCCGCGAATCGCGCCTGCCTTTTCGTATCGATTACATTCACTGACTCACGATCGAAGTTTGTCTCGCCTCAGGTCCAGGAGTTTCGTTTATAGGAGGTGAACAAAACCGCGCGCCGTGTTTACTAACGGGAACGAACAGAAGAGAAATCCGCGCGTGCAGCGTACTTATCAGCGGCTGACGCAAGCGTTCGGCGCGCTCGTTCGTGAAAAGCGCCTCGCGGACGTAACGGTGCAGGACGTGCTCGATCGCGCGCACGTCAGCCGCGCGACGTTCTACAAATACTATCGCGATGTGAACGACCTGTTTCTCACCGTTGCCGAAACGATCTTCGAAGAGATCGCGACTGCGCTGGTGGGAAGCGGCGCTGAATCCGATCGCCTCGTGCCGGTGGCGGATATGTTCGAGCGGCTCAAGCCGTCGGGCCCGTCCTGTCAGAACCTCATCGCGTCCGGGCGCACCCACGACCTGCTCGAGCTTGCGCACGGCCATTTCGCGCGCGCCATCGAGCAACGGCTCCGCGAGCTGCCGCGGGCGAACGGGCTGGAGCCCTCGGAGAGGAGCGCCTACGCCGAGGCGCTGGCGGGAACGCTCTTTTCACTCCTCAAGTGGTGGGTGCAGCACGGGCAGCCGGTCTCGGCTGAGGAGATGGACAAAATGTTTCATCGCCTGGCCTGGCAAGGCGTTGCGGCGCGACCTTGATCCTTTGCCTGCGGCGGCGAGCTCCGCGTCGGCACGATCCTGGGGCGACTGTTATCGCTGTTTTCCTAAAGCTAATTCGCGTGAAGGACGCCCGCGAGGCCCAGCGGGTGGTCGGGGGATCGTCAATGATCAGCACCCGTGGCGGGACCCTGCGGTCAGCTCTAGAATCTCCCTCGATCTCCCCGCCTTCACACCACTGTCGCGGGAGGGCAGAACGGGCGGAGCAGCGAAATTTTAGAGCTGACCCCCGATTAGTGTGACGGAAAAGCCGGCGTGGCCAGGACAACCACTTGGAAGTCCTCCACCTCCGCCGGCCTCCAACCTTACCTATGCTTTACCTAGAAGTGGAAGCGGATCCCGGCTCCGAGCAGATGCTGGCCCAAGTCGCGATCCTCCCGGGTGTCAAACTGGCTGCTCGTGTAGTCGAGGTAGCGGTATTCGAGAAAGGTCGCGAACTTCGGCGTGAAGTAGTAATCGGCGCCCGCTACCACCTGCCACGCGAAATCCGTATGGCTCTCGCCTCCGCCGGTGCTGATTATCCCGTTCGGGGTGTTCACCTCGATATCGGCGGATTCCGCATAGTAAAGGCCTACGCCCGCGCCGACGTACGGTTGGAAGCGACCGAAGGCGAATTTCAGCATCGGATTAAACATAAAGGCGCCCGTATTGATGTAGCTCGTGGCGCTGCTGCCGCGAATCACCGTGCCGTCCGCCAGCGTCAACCGCGTGTCCGCGCCGCCGCGGAAGCCGTTGTAAAACAAGTCACCCTCGAGGACTGGCCGCACGACCCCCGTGCCAAAGACCCATCCCGCTTTGATGCCACCGAAGAAACCGACGTCGTCTTTCGGGCTAACGTCCAGGAAGTTCCCGCTGCCATCGGTCAAGGTGAAATTGCCGCCGCGATCCTGATGGAGGTTTGCCCCCATGTCGATCGCGAGGTAGAGGCCCGTGCCAAAAACCTCGGGCGGTGGAGCTGGAGCGACGGCTTTACTATCCTCCATCGGACCGGCGTGCAAGGTCCCGGCGAGGCAGGTGAAGGCAAACGAGGTGAGAAGATATTTTTTCATGGCGTGATTTGTTTGAATTGTGCGGGCACGCTCCTTGGTGATCTCTCGCTGGGTCTATAGGACGTTGGTCCAACCGAAATTCGGTATGGCAATTGCCTTGCCTGCGGCGACGAGTTGCGCGTCGGCACCATCCTCGGGCGATTGTATCGCGCCCTTTTCCTGAAGCGGATTAGCGCGAACGACTAATCATCCACCGCGACCGTCACCCGAAGAAAGTCGCGGGATGGAAGTGGTATCGCTGTCCAAGCTGTGGTTTTGGCGAGCGAAGAGATCTTCCAGCTCGCGTTGCAGCTCATCTGCCCGGCCGTTCTTCTCCGCCGCTTCGAAGGCGTTCATGGTCGGGCCGTAGTATTTCCCTGAACTCATCCACGTAGGCCGCCGGAGGGCCGGCGAACTTAAAAGTGAAGGTCTCCCACCTGAAGCTGATCCTTTCCCACGGAATCCTTGCTCCGCCAAAATGTTCGATGGCGTGACTCTCCACGCCCCCAAAGCATCCGGCTGACCGAGCCTTCCGGCGGAAAAACGTCCTCCCATGTTACAAATTAGCACTGTCCCCGGTTGCTCCGCGTAAGCTCCGACGGCGGTCTCTTCTTGGAGCCTTAAAACGCGCGTCTTGGGTCAGGATGGAGAGCCGGGGAATCTGATTACTTACCATGCGAGCTGCTGCCCAGCGTCGCTCAGAGAAGAATGATCGCGCCTCTTCCTTCCCTGCCTTGGGAGTAACTAAAAGATTCAAATCCTATTGACTAGCCTCTTCAGAGAAGAGCTTACTATCGACACCATCGCCCTAAGCGATCCTGAAGTCCTACCGAATCAAATTGTCGGCACCGTCCCATCGAGGATCCGAGGATTCGTCCCGATGAGCGCGCGCTCGCGTTCGAGCAGAGTCGGGTGCGAGTAATAGAAGCCGCTGTAGAACGGGTGCGGGGTGAGATTGCTTAGGTTTTTTTCGCTTAGCTGGCGCAAGGCTTGGATGAGTGACTGCGGTTCGCCCATGATCGCGTGCGCGAAGGCGTCGGCCTCGTATTCGAATCTTCTCGACCAGATGTGTGTGAAGGGCGAAAGCCAGAAGGTGATCGTTCCCGCCAGCAATCCAAAGAGCAGGAGCGCGGGCGCGATGCTAGCCGCGGCAAATCCGGGATGATAAGCAAAGCCGAAGGCGCGATAGAACCATCCGTAGCGCGCCAGCCAGGCAATCATGGCGAAGGCCACAAAGACACCGGCGATGGCGACGGCGACCAGTTTGAGAACGTGGCGCTTTTTGTAATGACCGATCTCGTGCGCAAGGACCGATTCCAGTTCGGAATCGGTAAGCTGCGCGACGAGGGTGTCGAAAAGAACGATTTTTCGCAGACGGCCGAAGCCGGTGAAGAAGGCGTTGGAATGACGCGAGCGCTTACTGCCGTCCATGACCTCGATGTTGCGCGCGGGGAAACCGGTCCTTTCCGCGAGGGCATGGAGCCGATCGCGCAAGCTTCCTTGCGGCAGTGGGGTGAACTTGTTGAAAAGCGGCATGATCAGTGCTGGGGCGATGACGAGGAGGACCAATTGAAACGCAATCACGACTGCCGCCGCCCAGAACCACCAATGGGCGCCGGTCCACTCCATCAGTTTCAAGACGAGGGCGAGCAAGGAGTAGCCGAGCAGGGGGGCGAGGAGGAGCCCCTTCAGGCGATCGAGCACCCATGTCTTCATCGTGATGGTGTTGAACCCGAATCGCGCTTCGAGTTTGAACTCTGCGTACCAAGTGAACGGCAATTCGAGAATGCTTAGAGCGACGCCGACCGCGAAAAGAAAACCCGCCATTGCCCAGGTGGATGTGCCGAAGGCTGCGCTGAATCTTCCGAACGCCGCAGGTAACAAACCGCTGAAAAGCACCGCGATCAGGACGAGAGCGTCGAAGACATTGGTAACGTCTCCGAATCGCCCTTTGGCGAGCGTGTACTCCGCCGAACGCTGGTAGGTCTTCTCATCGACGATTCCCCGAAATGCCGGAGGCACCTCCTGCGCGCACGCCTGCACGTGACGTTGGTTGAGCCGGCTTAGCCAGAGCTCGGCAGCGGTGCGCGCGAGAATCAAGGCGAAAGCAATGACGGCGAAGAGCGACCCGGGATTCATAGAGCGATACGCATGGTGTAACTTGTTGTGGCTAACTGATGCTCAAAGTTGCTGACATTTACACCGGTAAGTCTCCTGTTCCTCATCTGGCTGCAAAGGTTGGGCTAGTTGGCTTCAATCCGTCTTCCCAGGCTCGGATGGAGCGGCTACCTTACCGGGGAGAGCTCGACACAGGAGGTGACCGAATGAAGGCAATTGTGGTGACGGATCAGGCTGCGGGAACGGCCGGAGCGACATTGCTGGATCGGCCCGAGCCGCAGGCCGCGATAAACGATGTGGTTGTTCAGATTCATGCGGCGGGATTCACCGGGGATGAGCTGACGTGGCCCTCGACCTGGGTCGATCGCGCCGGCCGTGACCGGACGCCTTCCATCCCCGGACACGAACTGGCCGGAGTGGTGACCGCTCTCGGCTATGGCACGACTGGTGTGTCGATTGGACAGCGGGTGTTCGGCCTCACCGATTGGTATCGCGACGGCACGCTGGCGGAGTATGTGGCATTCGAGGCACGCAACCTCGCACCGCTGCCGAGCGATGTTGAATTCACGGTGGGCGCGGCCCTGGTGATGCCGGGCCTAACTGCATGGCAGGGACTGTTCGAGCATGGCCGCCTTCACGCCGGGCAGAGCGTACTCGTGCACGGTGCGGCCGGCGTGGTCGGTTCGATGGCGAGTCAGCTCGCGCGTCAGGCCGGCGCGTACGTGATCGGCACCGGGCGCGCAGACGCCCGTCAAACGGCTCTCGACTTCGGCGCACAGCAATTCATCGACCTCGACAACGACGCCCTGGAAGACGTCGGCGAGGTTGATCTGGTTTTCGATGTTATTGGTGGCGACATCGGGAGGCGGTCCGCGGGCCTGATTCGCGCCGGAGGAACGCTGGTGACCGTCACCGGCCCGACCGAGGCGCGGCCCTTTGGAGGCCTAACCATCGATTTCGTCGTCATACCCGATCGCGCGCAATTGACTGAGCTCGTCCAGCGGGTCCGGGCGGGTCGGCTGCGGACAAACATCGGGAACGTCGCGGCCCTCGAAGATGCGGTTGCCGCTTTCAACCGGACCGAGCGGAGCAAGGGAAAGACAATTATTCGCCCTCATCTATGAGGACTCGGCGACTGCGAAGAAGTTTTAACCACGGATCACGCGGGTTAGCGAGAAACCATTCCGGCTGGTCCTGCAAGAAGCCGACAAACCCGCCGCGGGTTGGGTCGGAAGCAAGTCTTCGTTTCCCCGATACAGCGCGGAGATTGATCGCTCGCGGTTTTGTCGAAGGAAAAGCTGCCGCTGGATGAAACGGTGCCGGAAAAGGTGCCAACCTTGATGGTGTAGGTGTAGGTGCCCGCAGTTATTTTCCCCGGAATCTTCTGCATCAACGTGCGGGCGAGCATTTAGTTTGGCGCCGCGGTGATCGAGTGCAGTCCAAAAAGCGGCTCGCGGTTTCGGCGCTTTGCCCGGCTCTAAGTTGTCGCGGGCTGATTCCAGCAGCGCCAGCATCCGTCCCGGAAATTCGCCCAATCTCGGCCAGGGTCATTCCCTCAGAGGACTTGCTTCCGACGAGCGCTTGATCGATAAAAACGCCGTTTGAGACTGCCATCTGATCGGGCGGACGTAATACCGCCGCGACCCGGCTCGCATCCGAGCTTTGGCGAGGCTTTCCGCTTCTGGCTGAAACTTGGCTTCATCAGCTTCGGCGGTCCTGCCGGCCAGATCGCGATCATGCAGACTGAGTTGGTAGACAAGAAGCGCTGGATCTCGCAAGCGCGCTTTCTGCACGCGCTCAACTACTGCATGCTCCTCCCAGGACCGGAAGCGCAGCAGCTCGCGACATACATTGGGTGGCTGCTGCATAAGACTTGGGGCGGCGTTGTGGCCGGGGCGCTTTTTGTCCTGCCTTCTATCTTCATCCTCTGGGGATTGAGTTTTGTCTATGCCGCCTACGGGAACCTCCCTTGGATTGCCGCAATCTTCTACGGCCTGAAGCCGGCGGTGATGGCGATCGTCGCCGTTGCCGTGGTGCGAATCGGGCGCAAGGCGCTCAAGAACGAAGTGATGTGGGCGCTGGCCGCGCTCGCCTTTGTCGCGATCTACTTTTTCAAGGTGCCGTTCCCTTTGATTATCCTAAGCGCAGGAATCGTCGGCTTTTTTGGCGGCCAGCGTTGGAGGTCGAAGTTCAATCTCCTAACTGGTCACAGCAACGCTGGCGGGGCCTCCGTGCTGGATGACGAGACAGAGTCACCGCCTCACACGCACCCATCGCTTGCGGGTGCGGCCAGAGTTGCTCTCACCTGGATCACACTTTGGGTAGTGCCACTTATCGTGATTGGCCTGTGGCTAGGCCGGCAGCACACCCTCTTTCGGGAAGGCATCTTCTTCAGCAAAGCGGCGGTCGTTACTTTCGGCGGTGCGTATGCCGTCTTACCCTACGTCGCGCAACAAGCTCTCTTCCATTATGGCTGGCTCAAGCCCGGTCAGATGATGGATGGCCTCGGCCTCGCGGAAACGACGCCCGGGCCGCTCATCATGGTCCTACAGTTCGTCGGCTTCATGGGTGGCTGGCAACACCCGCTCGGCTTGTCGCCACTCGTCGCCGCCACCATCGGCGCACTCTTGACCACATGGGTTACTTTCACGCCGTGCTTTCTCTGGATCTTTATCGGCGCTCCTTACATCGAAAGACTGCGCGGGAATGTCAAACTCACGACCGCCCTTTCCGCGATCACCGCGGCGGTGGTCGGTGTCGTCCTGAACCTGGCCGTCTGGTTCGCCCTAAGCGCGCTCTTTCCTGATCACGCTCATCTCGACTGGTTCGCTCTCGGGCTCGCTCTGGTGGCCTTGTTTGGAATGTTAAAATGGAACTGGGACGTTATCCCGGTCGTTCTCGGCTCCGGTCTGGCGGGATTGATCTACAAGACACTGATGTGATTGCCTGAGGAATGCGTTACTGTGAGAAAGGGAAAGCCGACCGGATTTAACTCGACCGAGTAACGACGAACTCAGCCGGACCTCCGGCGTTCTCAGACTGCGATAAAGAGAATCTTCCTTCTGGCAGAAAATGTCATCGATATCGCCCAGGATAGCAGCTTACTGACAAGCTCTCCTGAGTCACTGTCGAGGATCACGAGTAACGCCGGTACGCGGTAACGATGAAGAGGCTGTTCTGGACTTCGCCGTAAGGCCATCCGCAGAGGTGTCCAAGCCCAGAGGTCCAGTGTCAGAGAGTGAATGTGGGCATCAGTCAAAATCTATCTCTCTGTCAGAAGAGGCTTTCAAGAGTCACGCGCTAACCTGGGCAGCCCTCTCTTTACGGCTAGCCTTTCCTTTCGCTCGCTGCGCCCTGCTGTGGGCGCGCCATCCAATTATTCCGCATCGACCGCGTAGAGATAGCACTGCGCTTCAAACTGCGCCGTGTAGGGCCCGGCCGTGCCGAAGTAGAGTGAGTCGCCGCTGGCGTTGTATTGCATCTGGTAGTAGCAAACGATGGTTACGCCGAATTCGATCGGAAGGGTTTCCGACCACTGCAGATTCGCCTCTTTATCGTAGCCCTGGATTTGCGCCGGGATGCCAAAGTTAGGCTGATATTGCAGGACGAGCTGGTTGGCGTCCGGCCGGGCGACGAGGCTGGAAATGATCCCGCCGATCGTTTTCGAATAGAGCACCTGCCCGGTCGGCGAGATGGCGTTCAGCTTCGTGGCGGTGGTCGTGAAATAAGTGCGTCCATCGGAGGCGAGCACCGCGTCGTGCTGTGGCTGGCCGCCGAACTGATTGAGATTTTGCGACCAGATCACGCTGCCGTCCGGCGCGCGGAGATCGATGTTCGAGGTCCGAAAAAGCGCCACGTTGCCATTCGGGATCGCATCGGGGAAAATGCCGACGCCATCGGTGACCCGCCAGAGCAAACCGCCGCCGAGTTGGACTGCGTTGAAACCGCCGAGCACATCCGGGTCGCCGGTCACGCTGAAGGACGACCAGAAGTAGGCGTTGGCACCGCCAAACTTCACCTCTTGCGCGGTGAAGGCACCGTCGAGGTAATACTTGCCGCCGCTCCAGATGAGCTCTCCATCCGGCGAGAGAATGAAGGCGCCGATCACGTCCTGCGACCAGCGGCTGTTGTCCACGGCATAGACGTTGCCGTCAGGCCCCACACTCGGGCCGGCGGTGAGTGGAGTGGTGAGCGGAAAGGTCCAAACGAGCGAGCCATCGAGCGCGGAGAGCGCCTGCACGCCGCCGCCGCCGCCAACCACGAGGTTGCCGTTCGGCAACACGCCTAACGAACCGGAAACTCCACCCGCGGGTGAGACGACCCAACGCAGGCTACCGTCGGGATTGACGGCGTAGATGTGGCCGAAATTTCCCATCGCGTAAATCGTCCCATCCGGCGCTACCAGCGGCCGCGCGGGCACGTATTGGTCGGGCAGTTTCAACCGCCACTTGAAGCGGCCGGTGAGTGCTTCCCGAGCCAGCACCGTCATGCGCGCTTTACCCGGGCGGAGCGAGCGCTGCCCGGCTTTGACGGCGACGACCGCCTTGCCGAGCGCGGCGGCTTCGGGAACGTAGCATTCAATCAGACTGTCGTCCCAATGTGCAATCGCGGCCGGCAATCCGCCGATCGTGACTTTGCCCTGGGTGGCCCCAAAACCCGGCCCCCGCAGCCTAACGAAACTCGATCGATTCTGCTGCGGCGGATCGACCGTGAAGGCATGCGCCGATCCGACGGAAAAGCCAGACAGCGCAATGAGCGCGAGAGATAAGAGTATCGCCGGTTTCATTCTTCGATGATGCGGAGACTGCCGCACCCAACAACCTCGCAATAGTTACGCCGGCGTAACCTTTGCTTCCGCGTGCTACCGTTTAAAGGCGACGACTTTGGCCAGCTCTTCCACCTTACACCTAGCTCCGCTTCTGCTATCTCCGTCAGGCTCAGCCGAACCGGCGTCTCAGCACAATCCGGTCGCTCCTCGCAATCGGAACGGTGTCTCAGAGTCGGGGCCAGCTCTTGGATCTTGTCGCTCCGAAATGGCTGACTTCAGCGGGTCATCTGTAGAATTTCGGGACTTACCCGCCCGGTCCAAACAAAAAAATTGTCCGCTCGCTCGGGCCGAAGGAATCTTCTAAAGAGGAGGGAATGAAATCGTGGAGATTCTTCGCCGAACTGAAGCGGCGCAATGTCATCCGCGCAGCCATCTTCTATCTCGGCGCGGTCTGGGCGCTGGCGCAAGGGATCGCCCAACTGAGTCCATCGGTCGGTGCGCCCGAATGGACGACGCGCTGGTTTCTGATCGCGGCCGCGATCGGGTTTCCCTTCTGGATCGCCTTCGCCTGGTTGTACGAATTCACGCCGCAAGGCTTGAAACGCGAAAGCGAGGTCGAGGCCAGGTCGATCCCGCGCCACACCGGGCGCAAGCTCAATCTCGCAATCATCGGCGTGCTGACGGTCGCCGTCGTGCTGTTGCTGACGGACCGGTTCGTCGCCCGTCACGTCGATGAGACGTTAGGCCCGCCGATCGCGGAAAACTCGATCGCGGTTCTGCCGTTCGTAAACATGAGCGCGGAGAAGGCCAACGAGTATTTCTCCGACGGGATTTCGGAGGAGTTGCTGAATCTGTTGACTCAGGTGCCGCAGCTTCAGGTGGCGGCGCGGACTTCGTCTTTTTCGTTCAAAGGCAAACAGGTCGAGGTGCCAGAAATCGGGCGGCAACTGCACGTCGCCAATGTGCTCGAAGGCTCGGTGCGCAAGAGCGGCGATCGAGTGCGGATTACGGCCCAGCTCATCCGTGCAGGGGAGGGGTTTCATCTCTGGTCGGAGACTTACGACCGCAAGCTCGATGACATCTTCAAGATTCAGGACGAGATCGCGGCCGAGGTGGTAAAGCAGTTAAAGGTAAGACTCCTGAGCGCAGCACCGAGAGTGCGCCAGACCGATCCGAAGGGTTACATGCTTTACCTCCAGGCGGTGCAGCTTGGGCGCCAAAATACGCCGGAGGCATTTGCGCAATCCGACGCACTCTATCGGCAGGTGCTCGAGCTCGATCCGCGCTATGCCCCGGCCTGGCGCGAGCTATCGAGAAATTTCACCAACGAGGCCGACGCGGGGATGCTTTCGAACAGCGTGGGTTACGCTCGTGCGCGTGAGGCGGGTGAAAAAGCGTTGGCGATCGATCCAAACTACGCTTCCGCGCACTCCGGCCTCGGTTGGATCGCCATGGCGAAGCATGACTTCGTGAACGCTGCACAACACTTCGAGCGCGCCCTCACACTTGACTCAAATGATCTGGGTGTGCTCGGTAACAGCGCCGCGTTTCTTCAGGCAATGGGCCGGCTACGAGAGGCGCTGTCGATCCAGCAAGCGCTGGTGCGGCGCGATCCGGTAAACGTGACGGCGCTCTATAACCTGGGCTACACGCAAAGAGTCATGGGAGGGTTTGACGAAGCGATCATAACTTACCGCCGCGTTCTCGCCCTGAGCCCCGGTTATGCCAGCGCACATTATCAGGTCTCTGTTGCCATGCTCCTCCAAAACCACGCCCAAGCCGCGCTGGCTGAAATCGAACAAGAGAACAACGAACCTTCGCGGCTGATTGGCCTGCCCATGGTCTATCATGCGCTCCGACGCGAGGCGGAGTCGAAAGTCGCGCTCGCTAGATTGATCACTCGCTTCGAGAAGGACTGGTCTTACAACATTGCGCAAGTCTATGCCTTCCGCGGAGAGGCCGACAAGGCGTTCGAATGGCTCGACACAGCGGTCGCGTACCACGATCCTGGGCTCTCCGATATCGTAAGGGAGAATCTCTTCGACAAGATGCATTCCGACCCGCGCTGGCTGCCCTTCCTGCGCAAAGTCGGGTTGGCTCCCGAGCAACTCGCCAAGATCCAGTTTAAGGTTAACCTGCAGCCATGAGCCGGGAGAAGGAGCGGACTTCTTGTGGGATCGATTGTCAGGTTGACCAGCGAATCAAGAAGTAAGATCGACTCCGTGACGAAATTAAAGAGATGTCGCGCGCGGCGGAAGCTTTGGCAATGCGTTCTACTGACGGCGTGTTCGGTCGTATCCTCCGCGAATTCACAGCTGGTTTCGGGGACGATGAATGTGCACTGGAATCAAGGTTCGGAAGACTGTGTGAAGAATCCGCAGCCGCCGATTCAAGTTCACCAATATAACGCGCAGACTTTTATTCTGCGCGAGAGTCTGTGCGCGACATACGAGGCGCCGTTTATGTACCTCTTAATTGGCAAGCGCAAGGCGCTGTTGATCGACACCGGGGCCGTGTCTGATGCAAAGACCATGCCGCTTGCTCAGAGGGTGATTTCCTTGTTGCCGAACTTTGCGTCCAGGCTGCCGCTCATGGTCGTGCATACACATGGCCACCTCGATCATCGCTCTGGCGACGATCAATTTCGCACCTTGCGGGATGTGGAAGTAGTGCCGACGGATCTCGCAAGCGTAAAAGATCGTTTCGGGATCGCGGACTGGCCAAAGGGTTTGGGTCAGATTGATCTTGGCGACCGTGTGATCGATGTGATCCCGACCCCGGGACATTACTCCTCGCATGTTGCCTATTATGATCGGCGGACCGGACTGTTCTTCTCCGGAGACTTTCTCCTGCCCGGGCGACTACTGATTGAGGACACCGATGCGGACCTGGCAAGCGCGCGGCGTGTCGCCGAGTTCGTCGAGCGGCATCCAGTCACGTATGTGCTTGGCGGGCATATCGAGCTCGACCAGTCCGGTAAGACCTTCTTCGGTACACGATATCATCCCAACGAGCGCCCGCTGCAATTGACCAGGCAAGACCTGCTCGCGTTGCCTGGGATCGTCGAGGGATTCAACGGAGTCTACGCCAACCGCGGCGGCTATGTGCTGATGAACCAAAACCGTATCCTCATTCTTCTTGGTGTCGGGGCGGTCATCGTACTCGTAGCGATAATTCTGATCTTGCGAGACCTCTGGCGCCGGGTGCGGTCACGATCACAGTCGAACTGAATCCCAAACCGTAGGGTTGCTACGTCGAGCTTCTTCATCTGCGTGCCAACTCGGTAGGCCAAAGCCGGATAGCCTGGTGCTGTTCAAAGCAGTTCGTTATTCCATCGGCGCGATCCAACGGACATCCGGGCTTCATGATAGGGTTGCAGTGGCTTGGTTTGGAGGATAGTCGAACGTCGTTGAGGCTGCCTTCCAAGAAGAGCATACAACTTCGACGAGAGCTCCCTTATCCGGGGGCCGGACTGGCCAATCGATCCTTCAAGCCGATCGTGCCGATTCACGATGCTTCGATTCATCGAGCCACTCTGAGAAAGGTCAAGTGATCGGGAGGGCTGCGCGGCTATTCCCGGCGAACACGAAACCATTTCGGGCGACCCGCGCACCGTGCATTGCACATGCCCTTAGCGCAATTGAGTTTTGAACAAGGAGGGAGAACTATGACGACCACAGATGAGCAGCATTGAGCACAGGTGAAAACCGGCCCGGGCGAGGCTCGGGCGCTCGCTGCCTCTCCGACAGCGGCTGCGCTTTGTGTAAAAAAATTTGGGCCCACCAGGATTCGAACCTGGGACCAAGGGATTATGAGTCCCCTGCTCTAACCGCTGAGCTATAGGCCCGCGAACCTCCGCAATGAAAGCACGAATGCGCCCCAATCACCAAGCCGGAAACTTCTCGTTAGGCGATGACAGTGAAATCCGGGGGCCGATCGTGCTCCCGCACCGTCCGGAACCGGGCCGCGTTCGTGCGCAGCCGAGCCAACCCTTGCGCGAGCGCGCATCGCAGCAAATGCACCTGGTAATTTTCGGCGGTCGCGGGAAAACAAGCGAGCGTCGCGCCGTAAACGATCCGGGCACCAGCTGGGAAATCCGGTGCTCGCCCGGTGGTAAAATCCAAAGCGGAATAGTTCCGCACCCATTCCGGCGCATCACTCGCGAACGCCGACGGCAACGAGCGGTCAACGAAGTTCCTGGCAGTCGACCCAAGCCAAAGATCGTGAACAAAGACGGCGCGCGGCTTTTGTTTCCGCAACAAACCGAGCGCGAGCTTCACGGCGCGGAAGTCTTTAGGTCCATCGATCAACACCACATCGCCGGCACGAACCAGTCCTGGCAACAGCCGGCGCGAATCACCGAAACGGGCCACGACGTTAGACCGATCGCGCAAACGCTCTGCCGCGACCGCGACGTCGGGAGAGTGTGCATCGGATTCAATGCTGATGATCTGCGCGCCAGGAAAAAGCGCCGACAAGACCAAGGTGCTCTGCGCGCGCGCCCGGCCCGACTCGATGATTCGCTCCGGGGCGAAACCGGCCACTGCCGCGAAGAGGAAAAATAACTCGCTCGGGCGAATGCCCTTTTCCTCGCGCGATAAGCCCCGGGTGCGTTCCTGAAAGAGCGGCAGCAAACGCGGCGCATCATCCAGAACCTGTCGGAGTCCGATTGGATGCTGCATCGCGGAGTGTTGTAGCCGGGACGAACGGACGCGGCAAACATTCGCGCGCATCTTCTGCTACTTTGACCGGCTCATGACTTACGATGTCGCGGTGATCGGGCTTGGCGGGATCGGCAGTGCGGTCGTCGCGAAATGTGCGGCGCGTGGCGCGCGAACCGTCGGTCTGGAACAGTTTCAACCTGGGCACGAATTAGGATCATCCACCGGAAAAAGCCGGTTGATCCGCAAGGCTTACTTTGAAGATCCCGCCTATGTTCCGTTGCTGCTGCGCGCTTATGACTTGTGGCGGGAACTGGAGCGCGACACGGGCGAACAGCTTCTCGCTATCATCGGCTTGCTCATGGTTGGAGAAGAAAACGCTTCGATCATTGCGGGGGCAAGAAAGGCCGCGAGCGCGCATGATCTCGCGATCGAGCTGCTTGAACGGCGGGAAGTTCTCGCCCGTTATCCGATGCTCCGGCTCTTGCCTAAGGAACTTGGAGTTTTCGAGCCCGACGGCGGCGTGCTCGTTCCCGAACGCGCGACGCGCGCTCATCTGCGGATCGCGGCTGAAGCGGGCGCTGAGCTTCGCTTCGAGACGGTCGTGAAGCGCTGGGAAGCGAAAGGCTCTGGCTTCGAAATCAGTCTCGCCGACGGCTCTCGCGTTTTCGCTCACGCGCTGGTCCTGGCGCAAGGTCCATGGCTGGAAGACGCGCTCGGAATCCCGCTTCGGGTGCAGCGGAATGTGCAGGCCTGGTTCGCGCCAGAGAGTGCGAGCTACAGTTTCGATCGTTTCCCGCCGTTTCTGGTCGAACGCCAGAACCTGCCCGCGCCGCTCTACGGTTTTCCGGATTTCGGTGACGGTGTAAAAGCGGCGTTTCATGCACATGGAGCGATGACTGGCATCGATCATCTCGCGCGAGAGATTAATCGCGACCGAGATATCGCGCCGATTGTGGCTGCGATGGAGGAATGGATGCCGGGTGCGACCTCGTCTCTCCTCGACGCAAAAGCATGTCCTTACACATTGACGCCCGACGGACATTTCGTTCTCGATCGTCATCCCGATTATCCACGCGCCGTCTTATGCGGAGGTTTTTCCGGCCACGGGTTTAAGTTCGCGCCAGTCATCGGCGAGATCGCGGCCGACCTTGCGCTGGAAGGCGGGACCCCTCATGAGATCGGATTTCTTTCTCATCGCCGCTTTGGAAGAAGCAATCTTCCCAAATAGGGAGCGGCCGCGAATCAGGTGACGAGTGATAATTGATTAGTGGCAAGGGGGGGACGGGCGACCGGTCCTCGCGTCCGCTTGGTGGCCTGCAGGGCCGGATAATCTTTTCGGACCACTCCCATCTCGCCGTTTCTTGAGGGCGTTAAAAGGAGCGAACCTTGCCGGTGAAATTTGTCCTTGCTCGGGCCATCTGCACTCTTGGTATCGGCAGCAAAACGCCCAGAAAACTATGGAATCCAAAAACATACCGCGTTCGTCGGAGGCTGCGCCGCATCCATAGCGTGACCTGCGCTCACAACGCAGCACCTCCAAAACGATACTTCTTTTTCGCGAGGCGGAGCCCGTTTTGGCAACAGCAGTGACGTCCGATTTTCGGGTGGAGGAAAAGCGGTCCGAAACGTCAGCAGCCTGCCTTTCTCGAGAGCGATCGTTTGAACCAGCGGCGCTTGACTCGGAGCCTCGGATTGGAAATTGTCGCCGGCCATGGCACAAACCAATTCATCTCTGCAACGCTGGGAGCCAATCTTCCTTAGCCTTCTTCGTATCGTCGTGGGGTTGCTCCTCCTCCAGCACGGCACTCAGAAACTCTTTCACTTTCCGCCGCCCGATCATCCGATGCACGGTCTGCCACCGCTCATGACCGTTGCCGCATGGCTTGAATTAGTTGGCGGCCTCCTCCTTGTGCTCGGCCTCTTCACCCGACTGGCGGCCTTTGTGGTCGCGGGCGAAATGGCCGTGGCCTATTTCATGGCACACGCGCCCGCCAGTCTTTACCCAATCAAGAATCACGGGGAGTTCACGGTCGCGCTCTGCTTCGCCTTTCTTTACCTCGCCGTTGCCGGAGGCGGGAGGATAAGTGTGGACGCGTTCTGGAGAAGATAAGGAAGCCCGGCAAGTCGAGGTGGTCGCGACCGATGAAGTCCGCCGTAGAATATGCGAAGGAGGTCTGCGTCAGGAAGCCGGTGGGGCTTCAACCTTTGTTCCGCACGTGCGACGGAAGGAAACTTGAATTCAGTCGCTACCTGCTGATGCGAATGTCGCCGCTCGTTAGGTTTCCTCCGGCGGAATAACCCGTGCTGACATTGAGAAAGAAAGTGTCAGGAACTCCCGTGCCGCTTTTGTCGCTGACCCGGACGGTAAATTCTACCAGGGTGTCATCGTCGAACCGCGCCTTGCCGCCGAAACGGGCCGTGCTGCCGTTGATCGTCAGGCTCGTAATCTTGCCATTACGAATGGATAACTCCGCAGCAGGGTCGCGATAGCTAAAGGAGCCAAGGCTGCTATTTGCGGACTGCGTCGCGTTAAACTTAAAAGTTGCCTGGTCGCCTTCGCCGTCGATCGAACCGCGGCCATTCACTTCCGCCGTGGTGGAGACGCCGGGATCGTAAAGTTCCGCGGTGCCGATGACATTGACCATGCTGTCAAAGCCGCCTGCCGCGAGCACCTCTCCATCGGGAAGTAACGTTGCGGTATGCCAGTATCGGCCCGCGCTGAGGCTGCCGGTGGCTGTCCAGGTTCCGCTCGCCGGATCATACAACTCCGCGGTGGCGGAGGCGGCGATGTTGCTATCGAGTCCTCCGACGACGAGCACATGGCCGTTAGATAATAAGTTGGCCGTATGTAAGTAGCGGGCGCTACTGAGACTATCGGTAACACTCCAGGTCCCGCTTCCCGGATTATATAACTCCGCGCCGGACAGCGCGCCGCCGTCAAAGCCGCCGGCTATCAATACCTGACCATCAGGCAGTGAAGTCGCGGTATGTTGAGATCTGGCGACATGGAGAGCTCCGGTATCACTCCAACTCCCGCTGACTGGGTCGTATAACTCCGAACTGGTAAGAGCGTTGAAGTTGCTATCAAAGCCACCTGCGACCAGCACCTTCCTGGTGGGAAGCAGTGTGCCGGTGAAATTGCTGCGGGCGATCTTAAGACTGCCAGTGACTGTCCAGCTACCTGTTGCCGGATCGTAGAGCTCCGCGGTTGCGGTAAAACCAACGTTGTCCAGTCCTCCGGCCACCAAGACCCTGCCGTCCGCGAGCAGGGTCGCGCTATGAAGAAAGCGTCCGGTATGAAGGCTACCGCTGGTGGTCCAAGTGCCATCGGTTGCGTTGTAAAGCTCCGCGGTCGTCGAAGGGTTACCGATATTATCTACTCCGCCGACCACGAGAACCAGACCGTTCGGAAGCAAAGTCGCAGAGGCGTTTCGTCGCGGCGTATGGAGACTGCCGGTGAGAGTCCAGGCCCCAGTGGCCGGGTCGTAGACTTCCGCGCTCCCGATCACAAGGTAATTGCGATTCTCGCCTCCCACCACCAACGCACGGCCGTCCGGCAGCAGCGCCGCCGCCTGATCGGTCCGCGCGACCTTGAGAGGAGCGGTGGTGGTCCATTGGAAAGAAGCAGCGCTCGCGTTCTGTGCGACGAGCGCCGCGGCGGCGATCGAGACGACATAACTCGCGAGACGCGCCAGGAATGTTTTCACGGAATGAGAATGAATATGTTTAGCCAGGTTGTCCGTAGGATTGCCCTCGTAATCGATATTATTGGCAAGATCCGACTTGTAAGCAGACATGGTCGCCGGGCTCCGAATAACCCGGCATGGAGCCCGACGCCGGATAGGCGCTGCAGCGCATGCTGACTGAGATCTCGCGACTAGCCTTTCCTTTCCCATAATCCACCGAGGTGGTCGCAGGCGATGACTGCCGACTCCATATCCTGGACGGCAGTCCATTCAAGAGGCCCATGAGGGTTGTACTCACCGCAAAAAAGGTTGGGGGTGGGCAGGCCCAATTCGGTCAGGCGCGAGCCGTCGGTGCCGCCCCGCGCGACATGGTCGTAGGGTTTTAGTCCGGCCGCCAGAAACGCCTCTCGCGCCAGCTCCACCGGGCGCATGTCCTTGCGCAACCAATAAGCCATGTTGCGATATTGTTTCCGAATCTTGCAGCGAATGCGCGCCCGAGGCTCACTAGCTTGTAAGCCCCGGCAAAGGCCTTGGAGCATATTCCCTTTCTCCGCCAGCCCTTTCAGCTCGAAGTCCCGCAAGATGAATTTCACGATGGCCCGCTCTGTGCGGCCTTCCATCTCGATGGGATGAATGAAGCCATCTCTTCCTTCGGTTGTCTCCGGGGCGCAACGTTCGCGCGGCAGGGCAGCGAGGAGCTTGCCCGCGAGATAGGCTGCATTCACCATGCCTTTAGCCCTGGCTTCCATCGTGTGCGTGGTGATGCCCTCGATGATGACCTCGGCGGCATCGCCGGAAAAGGTCTCCCAGCAAATCTCTCCCGGTGCGCCACCGTCGAGGGTGTAAGCGACATCGGCGCCCAGCATTCTCAGGTCGAGCTTGTCCATCCCGCGGCCGATCTCCTCGTCCGGGTTAAAGCAGATTCGAATCTCACCATGCTTCCTTTTTGTCTCATGGAGCAACCGCTCTACTAAAGTCATGATGACCGCAACACCGGACTTGTCGTCGGAACCTAACAAAGTGGTCCCGCTGGCAGTGACGATGTCTTTCCCCACCGCAGTGCGTAGTTCCGGCGATGTTGCTGGATCGAGAGTTAAGGTAGGATTATCAGGAAACGTAAGAACTCTACCATCGTACTTGCGATGAACGATGGGCTTTACGCCCTTACCGGAGCAGTCAGGCGCCGTATCAACGTGGGCGAAGAAGGCCACCGTCGGTACGCGCGTTTTACGGGTATTAGCAGGTATTCTGGCAGTGACGTAGCCATGTTTTGTCATCTGCACGTCAGCCGCGCCCAGTTCACTTAGCTCCTGTCTCAGTAACTCCAATAACACCGACTGACCGGGTGTGCTCGGAAAGGTGTCGCTCGACTCGTTTGACTGCGTATCGATCTGAACATAGCGTAGGAACCGCGAAAGAAGGTTAGCACTCATGCCCGAAGTCTCCACGCCGAGGGCGATGGCGCAAATCGTGGCGAGCGGCGAGCACTGCTCTTCTTCTCAGGTTGTCATCATCGTCATTTCGCACATCACGCCTGTCTCAGGTCCGGAGGAGAATCACCGCGCAAGCTGGGTGGCTCGCGTTTTGCTACGAACCGACTCGTTCCAACGCACATGAAAGAAGAGATCACCGACACACACTCCAAGGCATTGCGAATCAATCTCGACCCGCGGTGGTATGGGACATTTGCCGAGATTGGCGCAGGCCAGGAAGTGGTCCGCTGGTTTTTCCGCGTCGGCGGCGCCGCCGGGACGATCGCCAAGAGCATCTCGGCCTACGACATGAAGGTGAGTGACGCGATCTACGGCCGGGCCGAACGTTACGTCTCGCGCGGCCGGCTTCAGGCGATGCTCGATCGGGAATTCCGGCTCGATATCGAGCGGCTCGGGCACGACCGCGGCGATAACACTTCCTTCTTCGCCTTTGCCGATACGGTTGTCGCGCAGAGTTACCGCGGTGGCAATGACTGTCACGGCTGGATGGGGATCAAATTCCAGAGCCGGGTGAACGATGAACCGAGCCAGATTGTGATGCATGTCCGGATGCTCGACACCCAAGCCTCGCTTCAGCAGGAAGCGCTCGGCATCGTCGGCGTTAATCTCTGCTATGGAGCGTTTTTTTTAAATCACGTCCCGGAAGAGCTGGTGGAATCGCTCCTCGATAAACTGACGATCGGCCGGATCGAGATCGATATGCTGGAGCTCACCGGAATCGAATTCCGCAACGTCGACAACCGGGTTATGGCCCTGAAGCTGGTCCAGCTCGGATTGAGTGGCGCGGCCATGTTCGGCGCCGATCGGGAAGTTCTGCAACCTTCCGACGTCCTTCGCAAGAAAGCTGTTCTGGTCGAGCGGGGCAGTTTCCGTCCGATGACCCACGTGAACCTCAACATGCTGGAGTGCGCCCTGAGCAAGTTTAAGGAAGATCCTGCGGTCGCCGACAAACCGGTTCTGCCAGTGATGGAACTAACCATGCGCAATCTGCTCGCGGGAGGAAAAGACGTGGATCGGCGCGACTTCCTGGCCCGGGCGGAGTTACTGGCCGCTTGCGGAATGACCGTCTTGATCTCGGATTACTTCGAGTATTATCGCCTCGCCGCATATCTCTCGGCACGGACTTCGGAGCGAATCGGCATCGTCCTGGGAGTGCCGAGTGTCTATGAGTTATTTGAGGAGAAATATTACGCCGGGCTCCCTGGCGGCACGCTCGAAAGCTTCGGCCGGCTCTTCAAGCATGACTTGAAGATCTACGTCTATCCGTTGCGGGCGAAGGAAAGCGATGAGTTGCAAACCATCCACAACGTCAAGGTGGACCCAAAGTTACAGCCTCTCTACGACTACCTGGTTGGCCGCGGCAGTTTCGTCCAGCTCGATAACTGTAATCTGGCCTACCTTTCGATTTTCTCGCGCGACGTCTTGAAGCGAATCGCTACTCAGGATGAGTCTTGGGAGGAAATGGTCCCGCCGCAGGTGGCGGATTTGATTCGCGAGCGCGGCTTCTTTGGTTATCGACCGAACGAAAAAGCGGTCGTCGATGGTGCGGCAACGTCCGTTGGCGAGCGGGAGGCGTAAGCAAGATCCGCACGCTTTTGATCCTGGATCGGTGGAAGCCGATGCGGATTGCCCGGTCATTGCACCCGAACGCAACCGGGCGATGACGGCACCAAGGTTCTGGAATTCCTTCTCGTGCTCGACGCGACCTTCGAATCCCAATCCAGCTTAGGATAGGATCCGAAGAAGCGAACGTGCGATTGACGTTGGCGAGGCTAATGCATCGCTGCCGCAGTTACCCGGCTGATGGCGTTGATGATATCCTGAACGTCCACTGGTTTGACCAATGACTCGGCGAAGCCTGCCTCCCGATATTCCTGCCGATCCCGAGCAGTGCCGAACCCGGAAATCGCAATGCCAGGTATGCCGCGCGCGGACAGATTTCGCATGAGATCGCGGCCGTCTCCATCAGGCAGCGCGATATCGGAAAGCAAAAGATCCCCCGGCTTCCACGAGGCGAGGGCTTCCGTGACGCAGGTGGCTTCCTGAACCTCAAATCCCTTGCGACGCAGAACTCGCGCGAAGGTCCGCAAAGTATCGAGATGATCTTCAACAAGGAGGAGCCTTGGCAGATCCGAGCCGATTTTCGCCTGTGGCGGCGGCGCGACCTCGGGTCCTGGAAGTTCCAGTCGATCAATCAGGTCGCTGACCAAACGGGCTTCGCGGCTGATGTTTTTTCGCAGCACCTGGATGCAATCGTGGATTGCCGGATTATCGGATGAAGCCACGTGCTGCTGGAGCTCGGTCAGGGTGCTTAAGAGCGGCGCCAGCGGAGTGCGCAGCTCGTGACTGACGACAGCGAGTACTTTTTCCCTGGCTTCCGACTCCGCTTCTGCGCGCAACAAGCTGTTATTCACCTCGAGCCATTGCTCGCGCGTCGGGATTTTTAAAATGTGCGGAACGAGCGAACGCAGAATGAGAAGAGTGGCAACGGCGAGCAGCGCAGCGGCAAGGCGAATGAGGACCAGGGACCAGATAACGAACCGGCCCTGAGACCAGAGGGTAAGCAGGCCGAAGAGTGCGCTGAACCCGCACAAGAAGAGGAAACCCCCAATACAAAGAACCACCCATCCAAAGGGCACATCGGGCCGCTGCCTAACGATCCGGAAGAGCGAGAAGGGCATCACGCAAAAAGCCACCGCGAGGCTCGCGCTGCAGGCGAGGCTCAGCCAGGTCAGGAACTGCGGCGGCGTGTATGCCCGGGAACGTTGCAGCAGGATCGAGAAAATGTTCGCTCCGTAGAGCCAGAAGCTGACCACCACGAGACAAAAGAGGATGAAAAATGCGGCGTAACGAAGCGCCACACGGCGGACATCTACATTCATGACAAGGCTGAGCATCAGCTATTTAGCAGAGCTTGTGCCATTTTCAAAGCCTCGTTTCCAAGCGGTCGGAATCTCCGGTTTAGCTGCCATTTTTGACCGGTAATCATGCAACCGCCGCTGCTTCTTAGCCACGGAGTCGTTAGGCGAGCCAGAAGGTTTTAACAAGAAATTAAGTGACTGTCTCGAAAGCTGTGCGGAGCTGACGGATAGGCGGGCGGGTTGGTGTGCGACTTAAAGCTAAACCGCCAGTGAAACTCTTTCGCGGCGATGTTGTTACCGGGAACACTGCCTGCAACTGAGTCCTTGTGGATCGAGTCCTGCGGCGTTCGATTGGCATCCGACGCGACTCCGGTTATTCTGCTTTGTGATCGAGAAGGTGTCGGCGGCGCCAATCAGAGATCCCGCAATGGAGATCGGTCAACCAAAAGAATAAACTCATGCTCGACTTTTACTCCATCGAGAGCCTCCTTACTCCGGAGCAACGCGCGATTCGGGACGCGGTCCGCGAGTTTGTGGACGGCGAGATTCTCCCGAACGTGCGCGGTTGGTGGGATCGCCATGAATTCCCGGCAGCCATCAAAGATCAGTTCGGAGCGATTGGTCTCTTCGGACCAACTTTGCCCCAGGAGTACGGCTGTGCGGGGATCGATAACATTGCCTACGGCCTGATCAATTACGAGCTGGAACGCGGCGACAGCGGGCTGCGCTCCTTTGCCTCGGTCCAAGGCGCGCTCGTGATGTATCCGTTTTTCGCTTACGGTTCGGAGGACCAGCGGAGAAAGTATTTGCCGGATTTAGCAGCCGGGCGACTCATCGGCTGCTTCGGACTAACCGAAAGCGACGGTGGCAGCGACCCGGGCGCGATGCGGACACGCGCGCGCCGCGACGGCGACGGGTGGATTCTTAGCGGCTCCAAAACCTGGATCACCAATAGCCCAATCGCCGATATCGCGATCGTGTGGGCCAAAGACGACGAGGGCGTCGTGCGAGGCTTTATCGTGCCCACCGACGCGACCGGTTACAGCGCGCCAACAATCGAGTCGAAGATGAGCCTGCGCGCCTCTTCCACGGGTGAGATTGTTCTGCAGGATTGCCGCGTGGGTCACGAGGCGCTCCTGCCGGATTCCGGCGGCCTGCGCTCTCCTCTCGGCTGTCTGACGCAGGCGCGCTACGGCATTTCCTGGGGCGCGCTCGGAGCGCTCGAGGCGGTTTACACCTGTGCGCGCGACTATGCCGCGACGAGAACAACTTTCGGCAAACCGATCGCGGGACGCCAACTGGTCCAGGACAAGCTCGTTCGGATGCTAACCGACCACACCCTTGGATTACTCATGTCCTATCAACTTGGCAGGCTCAAGGACGAGAATAAGATGACGTTTGCGCAGGTCTCGATGGCGAAACGCAACAACGTCCGGGTCGCCCTCAACGGCGCGCGCCTGGCTCGGGAGATCCTCGGCGGCAACGGAATCACGACCGAGTATCCAGTCATTCGCCACCTGCTCAATCTCGAAACAGTCGACACCTACGAAGGCACTCACGACATTCAGACTCTGATTATAGGGCGCGAGATTACCGGGCTGGGCGCGCTGGAGTAACTAACGAGGAGCTCCATTCGGGACAGGCCTCCGGCGTGCGGTAGGATCCGATGGAAGGGCACAACCGAGGCGAAGCGACGCGCATCGCCCGCCCGCACTCGTGTCGATCTCGGCTTTCCAGGCGCGGCGGGATTAATATTCATTCGTAATTCGGGTTATCCCTCCCGCTGAGCCATCTGGAACACAGAAGACGCGGAGGTTGCTCTGCGTGTCTGTTTCCAGTTGGTGTTTCTCGAGCGGTCTTGACGCGGTTCCCCTTACGAACGCGGAGGCCCGAGCGGCTCGGTCATCTTCTTTCGGGCATAGGCGGAAAGATCTTCCTTCCACGGGAAAGCGCGATCCGCCGTGACCGCGTTCCAGTAGAGATCGCCGGCGTGGCGCCAGGCATCGATGACGACGCCACCGCTAAAGGACTGCCCGTGGGCCGTGATTACCAGCGCATTGCTCTCGAGAAAGTCTCGCGGGTGCGAGACAGCCCAATGGATCTGAAGTGTGTGGAGATCCAACCGCCGCATCTCGCGGAGCAGGTCTTGCGTCCAGTGATAACAGAGACCTTTCTGGCGCAGGCCGAGATTGACCAACCCGTTTTGGAAGATCGCCGGTCCAACGATCTGATAGTCATGCTTTAGTCGTGCGCTTGTCGTGTAGGCGCAGTCTGCGGCGCGTCGCGCTTCGGTTGGGCTAACTGCTGGCGAAAGCGCCTGTAAAGCGTTCGCAAGCGCGGCAGGTGAATGGTTTTCCCGGGGCATGACGCCGACGCAGCCGGCATAGAGAAATGCAAGTGTGATGAGCAAAAGCGGACTTCGCATGATCTCTCTAAAAACGGCGGTCCCAGGAACAATTAGTTGGGATGAATCAGGAAAAGCACGAGAGCAGGAAGAAGCGCATTCCGAGCCTGCCGATGCGTCGAGACCGAAATGTCGTCCGGATAATTTGCCACGAAGTAAAAAGACATCCGCGGAAGTTCTATCTTCCCTGAGCGACCTGTTGCGCAGTTTACCGCGTTCATTCCCAAGCACTCGAGTGACGAGCACTCGCTGGGCACTAATCCTGGTGTGCCAGACACGCGCGGATGAATCCGCTGAAGAGTGGGTGCGGCTTGTTTGGCTTGCTCTGAAATTCGGGATGATATTGGCAAGCCAAAAACCAGGGATGATCCCGCAGCTCGATTAATTCCGCGAGTGACCCATCAGGCGACGTCCCGCTGATGACGAAACCTTTCCCCTCCATCTGCTCGCGGTATTTCATGTTGAATTCGTACCGGTGCCGATGCCGCTCGAGCACTTCCGTGCTGCCGTAAACTTTCTCTGCAAGCGTCCCCGGCGCGATCTTGGTCGGCCAGGTGCCGAGACGCATGCTCCCGCCTTTCTTCCGGATTTTCCGCTGTTCTTCCAGCAAGGTGATGACCGGATCGCTGGATTTCGAGTCGAATTCGATGCTGTTCGCGTCTTTGATCCTGCAGACATTTCGGGCGAACTCAATTGTTGCGACCTGCATGCCGAGGCAAAGCCCGAGGAAGGGGACCTTCTTCTCGCGCGCGAACTGCGTCGCCTGGATTTTTCCCTCGACGCCGCGCTCGCCAAATCCGCCGGGAATAAGAATACCCGCGACGTCCTTGAGTTGACCGTTCACGCCGTTCTCGAGCGACTCCGCGTCGATAAGGCGGAGATCGATGCCACAATCATGGCTTGCCGCCGCGTGCGTGAGTGACTCGTAAATACTCTTGTAGGCATCCTGCAGTTCGATGTATTTGCCAACCACAGCGATCTTGACCTGCTTTTTCGGATTGACCACGCGGCTCACGAATTTCCGCCAATCGGAGAGATCAGGTTCGGGAGAATCGATGTGCAGCAGTTCGCAGACGAGCCGGTCGAGGCCCTCGTCGTGCAACATCAGCGGCATCTCGTAGATTGTATGCGGAACATCGCGCGCCTCGACCACCGCATTCACGGCCACGTTGCAAAACATCGAAAGCTTTTGCCGCACCTCGTCGTCGAGAGGGCGCTCCGTCCGACAAATCAAGACCTGAGGCTGCAGGCCGATCTCACGCAGTTTCGCGATGCTTTGCTGCGTCGGTTTCGTCTTCAACTCGCCGGCCGCGCGAATGTAGGGGACGAGCGTGACGTGCATGTTGACGACGTTCTGCGGCCCCACTTCGAGGATGAATTGCCGGATCGCTTCGAGGAACGGCAACCCTTCAATGTCGCCGGTCGTGCCACCAATTTCGGTAATCACGACATCCACTTTTTCCGGATCGGAGACTTGGCGCATGCGCGCCTTGATCTCGTCGGTGACGTGCGGAATCACCTGCACCGTCTTGCCGAGGTAATCGCCGCGCCGCTCTTTCAGGATCACGGATTCATAAACCTGGCCGCTCGTTAGGTTATTATTGCGCGAGAGGACGCAGTTGGTGAAACGCTCGTAGTGCCCAAGGTCGAGATCGGTCTCGGCGCCATCTTCAAGGACATACACTTCGCCGTGTTGAAACGGATTCATCGTGCCCGGATCGACGTTCAAATAGGGATCGAACTTTTGCAGGAGCACGCGCTGTCCGCGCAGCTCGAGGAGCGTGCCTAACGACGCCCCGGCGAGGCCTTTGCCTAACGAACTCACCACACCGCCTGTTACAAAAATATATTTCATCGGGAAATTCGCTCGGGTCTTCACCGGGCCGAAAGGAGGAGGGGTTCGACTGCCCGCGCGTCGGCCGGCGTATCCACTCCGGGAGAGCCGCCTCGCGTCACGACCACGTGAATCTTTACCCCGTTCTCCAGGGCGCGCAATTGTTCGAGCGCTTCCACCTGCTCGAGCCGCGAAGTACGCCAGCGGACGAACTGCAGGAGCAGTTCGCGCCGGTAACCATAGATGCCCTGATGCCGAAAATACGCCGGCGCCCCGGCGCGTGGGAAAGGGATCGGGCTGCGCGAGAAATAGAGCGCCCGCTTGCGGCGATCGAGCACCACCTTCACCTGATGCGGCGACTCCGCCTCAGCGGAATTTTCGAAGGGATGCGCGGCCGTGATCATGGCCACTTCCGGGTCGCGCCGCATTTGCCTAACGAGACGGTCAATCAACCGCGGATCTACCAATGGCTCGTCGCCCTGGATATTCACGAAGTGGAAAATGCCGGGCATCTTCTTCGCGACCTCGGCGATTCGATCGGTTCCGCTCGCATGCCGCAGACTCGTTAGGCTGACTTCCGCGCCCCAGGAAAACGCCGCCTCCGCTATACGCATGTCGTCGGTTGCGATGATGAGCGACTCGAGGGTTTTCGCGCGGAGGCAACGTTCCCAGACGTGCCGGAGCAACGGCTTTCCTGCAATCGCGTGGAGCGGTTTCCCCGGGAAACGAGTTGAATCCCAGCGTGCGGGAATGATGCCGGTGGCTTTGCTCATGGGCGGGAGAGTAGCAGGCGCGCGCCCCGGCTGACAATCGTCGGCGATTTCGTTAGGGCAATTCGCTCTTCTCCGCGCGATGGTCGCTTTGTTTAAGGATGATCTCCGCCGCTTCCGCGAAATTTTCCGCGACCCAGTTCGCGCCAGAACGCTCGTGCTCTGCTGCGCCGTATCCGGTTTTGACGAGGATCGTCCGGACGCCGGCGTTGCGCCCGCATTCCATATCGATCGCCTTGTCGCCGACGAAGAAAGACCGCTTCAAATCCAAGTCATGATCACGCCGCGCTTCCAGAATCATGCCAGGCGCCGGCTTGCGACGGTCGGTCGGGCGTTCGGGATGATCCGGACAGAAATAGCTGGCATCGAGAACTGCCGGTCGAATCTGATTCGCGAGCTCCGCCTCGACCGCGCGATACTCTTTTTCTGTGAAATAGCCGCGGCCAATCCCGGCCTGATTCGAGATCACGATCAACTTAAAGCCCCGCGCTTTAAGTTGCTGCAGCGCTTCCGGAACACCCGGAAAAATGGAGACTTTCGATGGCTCGGAACAATAGTTCACTTCCTCCATCAAGGTTCCATCGCGATCGAGGAAAACCGCGGGCGACGATTTCTCAGGCGGCGTTGTCATCCTCGAAACTGGCGCAGAGTTCGTTAGGCGTGACGGTCGCCGTGCCCAGTTTGGCGACGACGACCGCGCTGGCGTGATTGGCAATTTCCGCCGCTTCCACCGGCGTGGCGTCGCAAGAAAGCGCGAGGGTGAAAAGAGCGATCGCAGTGTCGCCCGCGCCGGAGACATCGAAGACCTGGCGGGCTTTGGTCGGGATGTGATGCGGACGTTTGCCGCGCTCGAAAAGCATCATGCCCTGCTCGCCGAGCGTGATCAGGAGGAGCTGTGTCTCCCACTGTTTCAGGAGCTTTTCGCCAGCCGCGAGCAAAGGTGCGTCTTCGCTTGGCGGTTCGACTGGATCGGTCGGCGGCAGTCCGGCGGCGGCGATCGCTTCGCTTCGATTGGGTTTGACGGCGGTAAAGTTTTCCCAGGCCAGAGACTGCCTCGGATTCGGGTCGGCGGTCGCGATTTTCCCCGCAAAACGCACCTCCGCCGAAACTTGCCTAACGAGTTCGGAACTGAGGAATCCTTTGCCGTAATCCTCGAAAATCACGGCATCGAGCTTCCCTAGAACTTTCCGCAAGTCCGCGGAAGTCTTCGCGACTTGCGCCGCCGTCGGCTCGCGATATTGCTCGCGATCAACCCGCACCACTTGTTGATGTCGAGCGACGATCCGCGTCTTCATGATGGTGCGAAAGGTCGGATCCTCGAACACCAGATCAGTCTCGATCTTTTGCTCCCGGAGCAGGTCGAGCAGTTGCTTCCCGCCTGCGTCGGCACCGACCGTTCCGATGACCGACACGTTCCCAATAAATTCTCGCAGGTTTCGCGCGACGTTCGCCGCGCCGCCCGGATAAAACGATTCGCCGGTAACTTCGACGACCGGGACTGGCGCTTCCGGTGAGATGCGCCCGACTTTGCCCCAAACGAATTCATCGAGCATCAAGTCGCCGATCACCGCGATGCGTTTGCCCGGAGCCCGGGCTAGAATTTCGCGCAACCGATCTGGTTTCATCGCGGGAACGAACTCATGAAACAACCGGCCATGCCACCAGCAAAAGGGTTTGCCGCGATTCCACTTCACTGCAAGCTATGGCGATTTGTCTCGCTGGAACGTTCTGCATAAAGTAGCCAACTAATCCTGAATACCTTCTTGAAATCAACAGTCGAAGCCGCGGATGAGACGTTTCTTTAACTTACTTTTAGCAGGCGGTTGTGCGCTAGGGTTCGCCCAGGCCCGTGCCGCTGACGCGCCGCGCCGGATCGATGTGAAGCGGCTTTCGCGAACC
Organism: Chthoniobacterales bacterium; assembly: GCA_025929155.1. GTDB lineage: Bacteria > Verrucomicrobiota > Verrucomicrobiia > Chthoniobacterales > UBA10450 > Palsa-1392. Next base: position 29,572 of record JAICMR010000009.1, read on the forward strand.
GTGGAGGACGTGGTGGTGCCTTTGCCTAACGAGATTTTCGGGGCTTTGAACAAGCTCGACAGCGTGAACTGGAAGGAATACGTGCGCACCAACAAGGGCACCAGCTTCACGGAACGACCACGGATCGCGCTGCTCCTCGGGGCGACGATCGCCGATGGATTTATCGCGGTGCAGGCAGAGGATGCGCCGAGCGTGAAAGAAATCGGCCAGCGCGTCGTGAGCCTGGCCAAAGGGATCGGCGTCGGAAATTCTATCGTGCCCCATGCGAAAGCGATCACGGAAGCGGCCGATCATCGAAAATGGGATGCGGTGCGGCAGGAGCTCGATCGCACGCAGAACAGTGTGCAACAGGCGATGAACGAAGTGCACGATGAGAAGCTTTCCCAGCTTGTTAGTCTCGGCGGCTGGCTGCGCGGTACGCAGGTGCTGACGTCGGTGGTCGACCGGCATTTTTCCGCTGACGGCGCCGAACTGCTGCATCAGCCGGATCTGCTCGAATATTTTCAACGCAAACTGGCGAGTATGCCGGAATTCAATATCCCGCTCCTCGGCCAGATCCGAAATTCGCTGGTGGAAGTGAAGCCATTGATCGAAACCGAAAAGCCAATCTCGGCCGCTTCGGTGAGGAGAATCAACCAGATCACGACCGGCCTCGATGAACAGATCGTGACCCGCAGGCAATAGCACTCATGCGTCTATCCGTTTCCACTTCTCGCCGGATCACATGGCTTTTTGTCGCGGCGCTTGCTTTGCAGGTTGCCGCTTCGCGCGCATCGGTCGACGACGCGCATTCTTTCGCGCTCGAATCGGCTGCGCCCTATGTGAAGCAAGGCTTCCAGGTGCGGGAGGATTACTGGGGCGGCGATCTCGGGGTGGGGGAGAAGAAGGCGGTGCGCCAGCAACTCTTCAAAGGCAACGAATACTGGTTCTGGATGGGCACGGAAGTGGAACAGGCGAAAGTCTCGGTTCACGTTTACGATGCCGATGGCAAGCTCGCGGAACAACCTGATAGCTGGCAGAAAGGCCATTTCGCCGCCGCGCATTTGATCCCGAAGGCAACCGGGAGCTATTTCGTCATTGTCTCGGTCGACAGCTCGCCGGAAGAACGCACTCACTGGGCACTGGTTTACGGGTTTAAGTAAGAGCTGTCGTTAGGCTGTCCTGTGCGGACTCGGCAATGCGGGAGCAGTCGAGGGAGGGGGAGTTGAAATCGCTGATCGCACTGCGGTCTGAGACTTGGACGTTGTTTTCAGCGCGCAAGCCGCCGGGTTTGACACCATTCCGCTGAGCAGCCTATTCTCAGCCCCTGCAATTTCCATCGGCCAGATGATTGAAACCCGCACCTTGGAATTCGAAAACCCCCGGGCGGTGCAGTCGCTCTACGCGAACGATTTGAAGTTGATCAAGAACCTCGAGGAGTCGTTAGGCGTCAAGGTTACGACCCGCGAAGGCTGGATCAAGATTGAGGGCGAACCGACGCAGATCGAAAAAGCGGCACAAGTTTTTGCGCAACTGGAAGCCGCACGGAAACGCGGAGTGGATATCCAACGGCACGAATTCAATTACGCTTTGAACTCGGTGAATGAAGCGCGCGAAGATAATCTGGGCGATCTCGTCGCGACCAGGATCACGACTTCTACGCGCAAACCGCCGATCGTCGCCCGAACCCTTGGACAGCGGCAGTATCTCGAAGCGATCCAAAAAAACGACGTTGTCTTTGGAATCGGTCCAGCCGGGACGGGTAAAACCTATCTTGCAGTCGCGATGGCAGTCTCGGCCCTGAAGAAGGAACAAGTGGATAGGATTATCCTGACGCGGCCGGCGGTGGAAGCAGGCGAAGCGCTGGGATTTCTGCCGGGTGATTTGCAGCAGAAAATTACGCCCTATCTGCGCCCGCTGTATGATGCGCTTCATGATATGCTCGAGCCGGAGGAGCTCGAGCGTTTCGTCGCCCGCGAAACGATCGAGATCGCGCCACTGGCTTACATGCGGGGCCGGACTTTAAGTAATGCCTTCGTCATTCTCGACGAAGCGCAAAACACGACGAGGGAGCAGATGTTCATGCTACTTACACGCATTGGTCCTCGCTCGAAGTGTGTCGTGACGGGCGACGGCACGCAGATCGATTTGCCAACAAATAAACGCTCCGGTCTGCTGGAAGCGCTCCAGGCTTTAAAGGATGTGCCGGGAATCGGCTTCGCTTACTTTGACTCGCGCGATGTCGTCCGGCACGAACTGGTGCGTGCGATCATCAACGCTTATCAGCAACACCGCGCACCAGCTAACACTGGAAGCCGCAAGTAAGTTACCATGTTTGACGTTCTGCGCCGCACGCAGCTGGTAAAGAGAGGCCTTGCATCCGGAAAGAAGCGCCGGCGCCGGCCTTCCAACGAAATCCTGCGCAACCTTGAGCATGCGCCGTGGATGAAGCTGACAATTTTCGTGGCGTTCATCGCCGGCCTGGCCTCGCTGATCTTTAGCGGCCAGCAGCCGGAGCCGACAAAAAACTTCGTCATCGCGCTTCTCTTTCTCGCTACTTCCATCGCTCAGCTTTGGATCAATCAGCCGAATACGTTCCTTCGCAACTCTCGCGTTTTTCTCGTTTACGGAATCATCTTCTTCCAGCTCGCGATCACAAAGTTACTTCTCGTCCTATGTGATAGCGGTGTTTTCGTGGTCCTGAAACCGGAGACGGCGTGGCTGATCACTCCTTATGCCTTCGCGCCGCTCGTCCTGTGCGTGCTGCTGGGGCGCAATCACGGCCTTTATGGTGCTGTGTTCGTTAGTCTTTTTGCCAGCATCTTGGTCAATAAAATGGACGCGCCCCTGCTGGTGATCGGTCTTATAAGTGGTTTTACCGCGGTTTATCTCACGCTCCAGGTGCGCCGGCGCAGCCGCCTCATCCGGGCTGGTTTCTATGTCGGCCTCGCGATTTGGCTTCTTTCCCTGACCTTTGGTTTGATCGGGCCGATCAACCTTTTCAATCCGGGGGCGACGGATTGGACCATGATCGGGATCCAAAGCGGCCTTGCGATCGGGAACGGAATCGTCACAGCCATGGTGGTGGGCGGCGCCCTGCCGATCCTTGAACATCTCTTCGCGATCACAACGGACATTTCATGGCTGGAAGCCTCCGATCTGAATCATCCGCTCCTGCGTCGCATGACGATCGAAGCGCCAGGCACTTACCATCACAGTCTCGTGGTCGCGAACCTGGCGGAGTCAGCCGCCGAAGCAGTGGGCGCGAATGCCACTCTTTGCCGCGTCTGTTCCTACTTCCATGATGTCGGCAAGCTGGTGAAGCCGGAGTATTTCACTGAGAACATGAACTTCGAGCGCAATCCGCACGATGATCTCGCACCGACGATGAGCGCGCTCATCATTATCGCACACGTCAAGGAAGGGGTGGACCTTGCGTTGAAGCACGGGCTCAATCAGCAGGTGATAGATGTGATTCAACAGCATCACGGCACGTCGCTGGTTTTCTACTTCTACAAGCGCGCCTTACAGCAACACGAAGATGCGCGGGCTGGCGGAAAGATTATGAAAATGCGCGAGGAGGATATTCCGGAAGTCGCCGAGGAAAACTTTCGCTACAGTGGCCCGCGGCCGCAAAGTAAGGAAGCTGGTATCATCAGTCTTGCCGACATGGTGGAAAGCGCCTCGCGTAGCCTGGAAAAACCGACCCCGGCCAAGATAGAACAGCTGGTTAATGACCTGATCGATCAGCGGCTCGCCGATCACCAACTCGACGAATGCGACCTGACTCTGCGCGAACTTCGGACGATTGCTGAGCGCTTTCGCTTTACGCTCATGAATATGCTCCACACTCGCATCGCTTATCCCAAAGAGGGCAAATCGACCAGCAGTCGCGATGACGGCGCCCGCGCCAGCGCCATGGTCGAAACAAAACGCCCGGCAGGCGCGCCGCCGGTTTCCGCTGCCTGACTGGACTGGAGAGTTTTGCGGTCAAGCGACTGCGTGGGTTACGCGCCAACGTTAGTAAGCGCATTCGTACTGCGATTGCCTTCTGAACGAAGCTACAAGAAGAAGCGCGTACAGCTGGCGCGGCGATAAATGTTTGGACGCTACTCCTCGAGCGGCGGACGCGCGCGTGGTTCGCGATCTTTTGTTGTCGCTGTGCTCGGTTCGGTGACAAAAGGGCCACCCTCCATCGGCGCCGCCGAAGTGAAAGCGACATCCGGCATCGCACTTGGCAGACCCTCCAGCGGAAACTCTTTTCGCAAGGGAAAGTAAGGATAACCTTCCCACATCAGGATACGGCGCAAATCGGGATGGTTATTGAAGCGCAATCCCATCATGTCCCAAACTTCGCGTTCGTGCCAGTTAGCCGTCGGCCAGAGATCGGAGACGGTATCCACCACTGGGTCATCTTCGGAGACGCGGACCTTCAGGCGTAAATGAGCTGCGAGCGTCATCGAGTAAAGCTCATAAACCACTTCGAAGCGCGGCTCGAAACCAAAGTTGTCGACACTCGAAAGATCGAGCAGGTAATCGAAGGAGAGCTCTTGCTTGCAGAAGCGCGCGACCTCTCTCAGATCGGACGGTGCAATGACAAAAGTGCTTTCGCCGCGAAACTCTATCCGTTCCTGCATCTTCGCTCCGAAGCGTTCGGAGAGTGAAGAGAAAAGCTCAGGACCAGTCATAGAGAAGGCGGAAGGACAAGTAGGAGACGACTATTACGAGTAAGACTCGATCTTTTCAACGAAGTCGCGCTTTTGCGATCCGAAGGAGCGCTCGCCACTAATCTTAGTCTGTAACTTCATCAGTCCTTCCAGAAGCGCCTCGGGCCGCGGCGGACAGCCAGAAACATAAACATCGACCGGTAGAAGTTGATCGATGCCCTGCAAAACCGCGTAAGAGCGATACATGCCTCCGCTCGAAGCGCAGGCGCCCATGGCGATGACCCATTTCGGCTCGGGCATCTGCTCATAGATGCGCTTGACTGCCAGCGCCATTTTATAGGTCACCGTGCCAGCGACGATCATGACATCACACTGACGCGGCGAGAAACGCATGACCTCGGCTCCAAAGCGCGCGATGTCGAAGCGGGCGGAGGCCGTGGCCATTAGCTCGATCGCGCAGCAAGCCAATCCCATCGGCATGGGCCAGAGCGAGTTCTTTCGCATCCAATTCATCGCGGCATCCAGCCGGGTGAAGATAATGTTGCCTTCGATCTTCGAATCGTAGGCAGCCGGAACTTGTCGCGGTTCAGCCGACGGTGCAGCGGTGATCATTGCACCTGCAAGCTAAGGGAGGGAGAGACGTGCGCAAGCTGGAAGAGCGCGCGGGACTTAACAGGCGTGCTGCAACTCCAGGATCTCGTGATTGCTGGCTCGTGCCGATTCGATCATTTCGTGAACGGTGTTGCCGAGCACATTCGCTTCATACGGCTTTGGGATTACGCCCCGGAACCCGAGTTCCTGATAACGACTCAGCGTGTCGTCGGTCGCGTAGCCGCTCGAAACGATCGCGTTCACCGTCGGGTCGATTTCAAGCAATGCCTTGAGTGCGTCCTTTCCGCCCATGCCTCCGGGTAACGTGAGATCGAGTATCACCAGATCGAAGCGCCGGCCCGCGTTCAGGCCTTTGCGATAAAAGTCGATTCCGTTCAGCGCCGTGTCCGCCTGTGTCACTTCGTAACCGAGCCGGGTAAGAGTGAAATCCACGAGCATCCGAATCGCCTCCTCATCATCGACGATCAGGACACGGCCGCTGCCTTTAATCTCCGCGGGCCTGTCAGCTTTGGAATCAGCGGGAGTGGGAAGTGCTTCGATGCGCACTTCTCTTGAAGACGCGGGCAAATAAACGGTGAAAGTGGAGCCCCGATTAACCTCGGATTCCACAGTGATCAATCCGCCGTGGTTTTTCACGATCGAATAAGTGGTCGCGAGCCCGAGGCCGTTGCCCTTCTTTTTCGTTGTAAAATAGGGATCGAAGATCCGCTTCACATAATGCTCTGGAATTCCGACGCCTTCGTCGCGGACTTCAATCCGGATGTAATCCCCGGGAGGGAGATGGTCGGGTGCATCCAGGGTTTCCAGATCGTTCGCAAAGTTGTCGCAGCTGACGTGAAGGGTACCGCCGTCAGGCATGGCTTGGTCAGCGTTCACCGCGAGGTTCGCGATCACCTGGCTGATCTGCCCGGTGTCGAACTCGGCGGGCCAGAGTCGTGGTGCGATCTTGATTTCGCTGCGGCTTTGGGTTCCCCGGAGTGAAAAGCTGACTGTATCCTCGATTAACTTCCGCGCCGATGCGGTTTCTTTGATCGGCGCGCCGCCACGGGCGAAAGTCAGAAGTTGCTGCGCGAGATCGCGGGCCCGATGCGAGGCGTTTTGCGCGTCGTCCAACCGCGTATTTAGCTGCGGATCCTTCGGCATCAGAAGAGTCACAAGGGAGATGTTGCCGATGATCGCCGTGAGGAGGTTGTTGAAATCATGCGCGATGCCTCCCGCGAGCAAACCGAGTTGCTCAAGGCTTTCCGCCTTGCGTCTTTCCGCTTCGTCGCGAAGCCGTTGCGTGATGTCGCGGAAGACCAACACAACTCCGGAAAGCTCGCCATTGCCATCGGCGATGGGCGCGGAGACCTGCTCAATGACGCGCTTGGTTCCATCGCGAGCGGTCAGAGTCGAACGTTCCGGCGTAGCCAGCAGGATCGCCTCCGCGATACTGCGGTAACCGTTTAGTTGCGGACGCCGCCGCGCCGGACCTTCCGCGACAATGCTGAAGACGGTCGCGAGTCTGCAACCCACGGCTTCGCTGTCCGGCCAGCCGGTGAGTTTTTCGCAAGCGGGGTTCGTCATCAAAATGTTCCCGTCCAGGTCGGTTGTGATGACGCCGTCGCCAATCGAGCCAAGCGTCGCGGCGAGACTGTTCTTCTCGGCTGCGAGTTCTTCCTCGAAACGCTTTCGCTCGGTCACGTCGCGGATCATGCCGACATAAAACTTCTGGTTGTCGGTCACCATCTCGTTCAGCGAAATCTCCACTGGAAAAGTCGCGCGGCCGCGAGTGCGAGCCAGTGCGCGCGTGATGGTGCCGGTCCGCCTCGCGAGCTCCGACCATTCGCAGGAACGAAGCCCGCCCTCCACATCGCGATCGAAACACTGGGGAATCAGGTGTGCAAATTGATCGCCGCAAAACTCATTCGGGCTATAACCAAACAACCGCCGGGCCGCGGGATTCATCGAGCAGATCGAGCCGGATTCGTCGATCGTGACCATGCCGTCGAGGATGTTGTCAATCACGGCGTGCATGCGGATATCGGCGCTCTCGATTTTACGGAACTGCCGCCGGCAAATGACGAAGCTGTAAATGCCGGAGCCAATCATGAGCGCGGCGACGACGGCGCAAAGGAAATCGATGCCGGTGGTCGTCAGGACGCGCTGGTGCGCGGCCGCCGCGGTTCGGATCTCGTAGATTTCCATCTGCTGCTTGGTGAACTCGTCCAATGCATGCCGGACGCTCGCCATTATCTGCTCACCACGCGCCCCGTTTTCGGCTGGCGGAATTTTGCCGGCGCGTTTGGTTTCGATGTCCGGGAGCGCGCAACTCATGATCCAGTCCTCGAGGTCGGTCCGGATGCCATCGAGCTTGGCTGATTGCGCAGGTGAATCAGCGACGAGGACCGCGAGGTGACCGTGAAACGTGTAGAAGTTCGCGGTCGCCCGTTTGTAAGAGTCGATGAAAACCGGGTCGCCGGTCAGGACGTAGCCTCGCTTCTCCTTCTGCATTTCATAAGCAGCGCGCTCCAGACGTGGAATGAAGTCAAGAACCTGCGTCGATTGAATCGCCCATTCTTGTTCGCGCACCCTTTGGTGCGAGCTGATTTGCTCGTCGCGCTGGACCGAGTGCAGAAGCTCGCGGGCCTGGTCGAGCAACTCGGCCCCGAGCGCACTTTTCGTCTGCCCGGCTTCAGTCAACACTCTTGATTGATTCCCCTGTATCTCCAAAAGTTGCTTGTTCAACCAGTTCCAAACGATTCCCTGCATTTTAAGGATTCGCTTGCGCTGTTGCGGATTGGTCACGACAACGGCTGCGAGTTGTTCGCTGTTCCGCTGAAAAACGGCTTTTCTGCGTTCCAGATTTTCGAGATAGACGCGCGAGTGCGTCAGCAGATAACCGCGGTGTGCGTTCTCCAGAGCCGCGATGTCGTTCTCCAGAACGCTGCTCATCCGCATAACCGCGATGGTGTGCGCGCGAAAACTCGATTGCCGTTGCGTTTGAACTGTGAAGATCAAACAAGTGACGGCGAGTACGAGAATTACGACGACGCCAACGGCTGAGCCGAGCAGGAGCTTGAACTGAAAATGCTGCGGACTGAGGAGCGACTCGAACCTCGCACGGAAAGCCGCTACGGGAGAAAACCGTGACGGTTGTGTGGAATGCAAGGAGGCGGCGGGCATTTTCGTTAGGGTAAAGCAGCTTACTTGCCAGACCCAGTCTAAATACTGGAATCGCGGGATGCGCGGACCTAGGAAAATCCAGTCGAGCACCTAATAACGCACCCGAACTAACGTCAGTCCGCAGGCCGGTGCGACGAGGCGTGCGCCAATACGATCCGGCTTTCGTAACCGTTGCTGAACCTCAGTCAGACGATCCTTACCGGTGGCGCAGCGGACGACGGCGCCCACCATCAGGCGCACCATTTTATAAAGAAAACCATCTCCATCGAACTCGATTGTGGTGATTGCAGCCGTGCGTCGCACCGTTATAGACCGGATCGTCCGAGTCGTTGTCTCGGGTGGTTGCCCGCGATTCGCAGCAAAGCCGGCGAAATCGTGGCGGCCCACAAAGGATGCGGCGCAGTCGCGAAGGAGTTTGTCGTCGAGATCGCTGCGAACGTACCAGGCACGTCCGGTTTCGAATGGTGATAGAACCGATGTCGTCACAATCCGATACCGATAGACCTTCCCGCGAGCCGCGAAACGCGCGTGGAAGCTTTTCGGTACAAAGCGACAACCCATAATCCGAATCTGCGCGGGAAGGGAGGCATTGAGCGCGTTTTGCCAGGTAGCCGCGCTAAGCTTTCGTACGGGCACATCAACATGCGCGCATTGGCCGAGAGCGTGAACTCCGGCGTCCGTTCGGCCCGCGCCGTGAGCACGAATTTTCATTCCCGCGATGCTCGCGAGCGCTATTTCGATCCGATCCTGAATCGTCTCGCCTTTCGCCTGGCTCTGCCAGCCGCTAAACGAGGAGCCGTCATAAGAGATGACGAGCTTAAGTCGCCGAAAAATTTTCGGCGGCGCCATCGTGCTGGATTCGTTAGGCAAGAGGATCGAATCCAGGCGCGGTTTGGTTTTCCGGCAGGCTGTCGAGGTAACTTTGCAATATTAACTGGGCTGCAACCTGGTCGATGTAGCCGCGAGTTTCTCGCGTGCTTTTGCCCGCCTCCTGCATCGCTCGGTGGGCTGCGACAGTCGAAAGCCGCTCGTCCCAGCTTTGCACTGCGCAACTGACCAGCGGCTTCAATTTCTCTGCGAATTTCTGCGCTTCTTCCGCCGATCCACCGACGCTGCCGTTCATGTGCCGCGGCATCCCGATGAGGATGCGCTCGACGTTTTTCTCCTGCGCAATCGCGGCGACACGCGCGGCCGGATTCGCCGTCTTGGAAACGATGATTGTCTCCGCTGGATGCGCCAGCATTTGCAGCTCGTCGGAAAGAGCGATGCCGATTCGCGCCGTGCCGTAATCGATTCCCATCACGCGCCGTTTCATTGCAGTTCCTGCGGCAAGTTGCTCACGAGATCTTTGATTTTTTCGGCGTCATGCCGATTGCAAATCAGGAGCGCGTCCTCAGTGCGGACGACAATCAAGTTGTGCACACCCAGGAGCGCGATCGTGCTGTCGCTATTGTTGAAGACGATGTTCTCGCTCGCGTTCATCGTCGTGATTTGACCGTGGGCCGCGTTGCCCTTTCCGTCGTTTGCGAGATAATTCGCGACCGCGCGCCAGCCGCCGACATCGTCCCAGTCGAAGGTCGCTTCCACCATCAGGACTCGATCCGCCTTCTCCATAATCGCGTAGTCGAAGGAGGTCCGGGGCAATTTGCTGAACCGTTCGCTAAGGGTCCGGTCCCAATTTTCCGGCGCGCGCAGTTGTGAAATGAAGTTGCCCAGCTCCGGGGCGTGCCGATTGAATTCCGTTAGTACCGATGGCACCGACCAAACAAACATCCCCGCATTCCAGCGAAACCTCCCGCTCCGGACGAAGCTGTCTGCCAATTCCGCGTTCGGCTTTTCGCGAAAGCGGAGGACGTGATAGATCGGATTTTCAGGCGCCGCACTTTCCAACATGACCGGTTTGCCGCGTTCGATGTAGCCGAACCCCGGGCACGCCCAAGTCGGCTTCACCCCAATTGTGATGAGCGCGCCGGTTTCCTCGGCTGCGCGAACCGCGGTCGCGAGCGTCGCCTGAAAAGCCGCACAATTTTTGATCACGTGATCGGCCGGGAGTACGAGCATCGTAGCCTGATGATCGCGCTTTGCTACCCAACCCGCGGCGAGCGCAACCGCCGCTGCGGTGTCGCGTTTCGCCGGCTCCGCCACGATATTCTCCGGCGGAAAATCTGGGAGCAACGCTCGGAGCGCATTTTCCTGATCGACGTTTGTGAGAATCAAAATCCGCTCATGCGGGATCATGCCTTCAAGGCGGCCGATGGTTTCCTCCAGCAGCGTTTTTTCGGACACGAGCCGCAACAACTGCTTCGGGCGAGCGCGCCGGCTCAGAGGCCAAAAGCGTTCGCCGCTGCCTCCGGCCAAAATGAGAGCGTAGAGAGAATTCGACATGTGGAGCAGAGTCGGCAGCAGAATAAGTCGCGCGAGAATTCCCGTTTATTTTTGGCGGCGAGAGTTATAAGATTAGGCGATGTCGATTTCGTTATCCATTCCAAA
>JAICMR010000041.1 GCA_025929155.1 Chthoniobacterales bacterium
GGCCAGGCAGAGGGCGAGATTGTGCGACTGGAGTAGCTGGAAAATTTCTTCATCCAGCCAGGAGGGATGGCGGAACTCGAAAGCCGCCCGCATCGTCGGCAGCTCGCGCAGGAAATCAGCCAGCCGCGCCGCGTCCTTCTTGAAGTTGGGCGGCAACTGGAAAAGAACCGGTCCCAGGCGCTCCCCGAGCGCGGAGACGACGCGATAAAAGAAGGCGATCGTGTCGGCGCAATCCCGCAGCTTTGCGAAGTGTGTGATCTTCTGCGGGGCTTTAAGCGCGAACCGGAAGTTCTCCGGCGTCTGCTGTTTCCAATTCTCGATTGTCTTGGCCGAAGGAATGCGATGAAACGTGTAATTGATTTCGGTGGTTGAGAGACGCTCGGCGAAGTAGGGCAGCATTTTGGCAGCGGCGAGGCCCTCGGGATAGAAAGTTCCTTTCCATTCCGCGTATTGAAAACCGGAGGTGCCGATCCACGTTTTCATCGCTGCGGTGACGATGCGATGGGCCGCCCGCCCTGACAAGCCGCATAACGGAAGCTTTTGCCGTTCAAGCTTCGTTAGGCGCAGGGTCGCGAAAAATCAGAGCGCTTCACCGCGGGAGTCGCGATTAAAAAGAAGTAATGCCTGTCCCATCCACCCTGCAAACTGCCTGGAGCTTGACGAAAAAAACCGGCCTCGACTGGTGGAAAGACAACACCTTCCGCCTCGCTGCTTCCCTTGCGTTTTATACTATCTTCTCGGTCGCGCCGATTCTTCTCATCGCCGTCGGCGCCGCCAGCATCTTCTTCGAACGTCAGACGGCCGTGGATCACGTCGTCCAGCAGGTGCAAAATCTGGCCGGGCCGCAGGGCGCGGAAGTGATTCGCACGATTCTGCGATCTTCCGCCGGTTTCGGGAAAGGGGCATGGGCGATCGCGGTCGGTCTCGTCACGCTCTTCCTCGGCGCTTCGGTCGTTTTCGCCGAGCTGCAATCGGCGCTCAACCAGATTTGGAGGGTCAAGGTGGAGGTGCGGCATGGGTTTGTGGTCGATTATCTTCTCGACCGGCTGCGCTCTTTTTCGATCGCGCTCGTCGTCGGTTTTTTGCTTCTCGTGTCGCTCATCCTGAGCGCGGCGCTGAGCGCGTTGCAGGAATACATGACGAACTGGATGCCGAAATTTCCCGGGCTCTGGCAGGGGGCGAACATCGTGGTTTCGCTGATCGTCGTGGCCCTGCTTTTCGCCATGATTTATCGCTACCTGCCGGACGTCGAGCTGGATTGGAGTGATGTCTGGATCGGCGCTGCCGTCACCTCGGTTCTCTTTAACGGCGGGAAATATCTCATTGGCCTGTATCTCGGGCAGGCTGCGATCGGGAGCGCTTTTGGCGCGGCCGGTTCCTTCGCGGTCCTGCTCGTCTGGATTTACTACTCTGGGCTCATCTGTTTTCTCGGGGCGGAATTTACTCACGTTTATGCGCACCGGGAGGGCCGCAGGATTCAACCGCAAACTCACGCTCGTCCCGACACGGACGCGATCGAGAAAGCTCATGGCTGAAAGGGCGCCGCGCGAACACGAGGTCGCCGCGACCTCGCATCGGGTCGCGTTGCGCACCGTCCTCATCACCCTCGGGGTGGTTGGCATCGCGGTCATCGGGCTTTATCTGCTCCGCAACTTTGCTTCCGCGCTGCTTCTGATCTTCGCCGCGATTCTCTTCGGGGTTTTTCTCAATGGCCTAACGAACCTGGGAGTGGAGTGGCTCCATCTGCGACGCTCGATCGCGCTGACTATGATTCTCTTTCTTCTCGTCGGCGGGTGCGGGCTTTTCATCTGGCTGGCCGGCCCGCAGGTGGTCGAACAGACGCAACAGCTCGGAGAGCGATTGCCAGCTTCGCTCGCGACTCTGCAACACCATCTGCAGGAGCACGAGTGGGGACGGACAATCCTGCGCGACTTGCCCTCCCTCCAGAAGTTGTCCTTCGCGACTCTGGCGGGTCCGGTGACGCAATTTTTCTCGGTCACGATCGACCTGGTTGGCGGGTTCATGTTCGTTTTTTTCGTCGGACTTTATCTGGCGGCGTCGCCTTCCGAGTATCTCGATCCGATTTTGCTCCTGCTCTCGCGGGAACACCGGGCGCGAGGTCGCGAAGTCTTTGCGGCGCTCGGCGCCGGCCTCGGCTGGTGGCTCTTCGGCCGGGCCATCACCATGAGTTCGTTAGGCGTACTCACCGCGATTACGCTCTGGCTTTTTGGAATTCCACTTGCGCTGGTCCTCGGCGTGATTGCCGGCATTTTGCTTTTCGTTCCTTATTTGGGCGCGATCGCTGCGGCCATCCCGGCGATGCTCGTCGCGCTGATGGAAAGCCCGGCGAAGGCGCTCTGGGTCGCGCTCATCTACACGGCAGTGCACACCTTTGAAGGCTATCTCATCACTCCGTTTGTCCAGCGTCGCGCTGTGGAGCTGCCGCCGGGGCTGCTTATTTCGGTGCAGGTTCTTTCCGCAAGTCTGTTTGGTCTGGCGGGAGTGATTTTTTCCACCCCGCTCACTGTCGTTGGAATCATCCTCGTGCAGATGCTTTACGTGCAGGACGTGCTCGGGGAGAAGGTGGCGATCGTCGGCGACCACGAATCGCAGGAGCCGAAGCTGTGAACGGCGTGGTTGCTGCGTTCTAATCCGGAACGGCCGGGAAGGAAACGGCCGGAAAGAGGGCGAAGGATCGCTGCCATGCAATCTCTAACTTGTGGTTAAGTGGACTCGAGGAATGCAGTTGCGAGCTTCCCGCCACGCCTGGCTCAGATGACAAGACGGAGAGGGCAGCTCGATGCGAAGCGACTGAATCTCGTTAGGCAACTTCCCCGGCGGCGTGCCCGCTCGCCCAGGCCCATTGGAAATTGTAGCCGCCCAACCAGCCGGTTACGTCCACCACTTCGCCGATGAAATAGAGCCCGGGAACTTTTCTCGCTACCATCGTTTTGGAGGAAAGCTCGCTCGTCGACACGCCGCCGACAGTCACCTCGGCTTTCGGGTAACCCTCGGTGTCGTTAGGCAGGAGCGGCCAGGCGTGGACGTGTGCAGCTAATGCCTCGAGCTCCGCGTTGCGCAGTTGGGCAAGCGGTTTCGCGGGCGCGTAACGCGCGCACCAGGCCGCGGCAAAACGCGCCGGCCATTCGCGCTCCAGCAGTTGCGCTGCGGTCGATCCCGAAGCTCGCTCCGCCAGGAGCCAGGCATCGCCCGGCTTCTGCGGCAAAAGATCGATCGTGACGGGTTCGCCCTCCCGCCAGAACGACGAGATCTGCAGGATCGCCGGACCGCTCAATCCGCGGTGAGTGATCAGCATCGCTTCCTCGAAGGTTGCGCTGCCCGTTTCAACGCGGACCGGCAACGAGACGCCGCTCAACTCCGCAAAATCGTTCGGCGCCAGGATGAGCGGGACGAGTCCCGGCCGGGGCTCGACGATCGCAAGCCCGAACTCTTTCGCGAGTCGGTAACCGAAGTCGGAGGCGCCTAATTTCGCGAATGACAAACCGCCCGTTGCAATCACCAGCGATTCGCAGTCGAAGTCTCCGCGGTTCGTGGCTAACGAAAAGCGCGGGCCCCGCTCCACCGTCTGAACGCGACAGCCGCAGCGCAGGTCCACCTCTGCGATCCCGCATTCCGCCAGCAGCATCTCGATGATCTGCCGTGAGCTCCCGTCGCAGAAAAGCTGACCAAGTTTTTTCTCGTGAAAGGCAATCCGGTGCTTCTCGACCAGGGCAACAAAATCCTCCGGTGTGTAGCGCGCCAGCGCGGAGGTGCAAAAGCGTGCGTTCTCCGAAAAATAATTTTGGGTCTTCGCGCCGAGGTTGGTAAAATTGCAACGTCCGCCGCCCGAGATCGCGATCTTCAGGCCGACCCGGACGTTGTGTTCAAGCAGCGCGACACGCCGTCCGCGCCGGCCAGCGGTGAACGCGCACATCAATCCCGCGGCTCCGCCGCCGATCACGATGACGTCGTATGAATGCATGGGTCGCGGTCTGCCACTCGCAAAGAAACGCAGGAACGAGGGAGAGGCGAGCGTGTCAGCTAAGAGCCAGCAGGGTGTCTAGCAGGCCGCTCCAAGCCCGGGAATGCACGCTCGGCAGCCAGAGCGGGATTGCTCCTGCGCGTTCTACCAGTCTTCGGTTCCGACAAATCCCAGAGCAACTCGTCGTCGTTAGGTGAATCTTGGTCGGACTCTCGCGGCCATTACGTGGCCCGCGTTGCATTTCTCATTCCTGACTACCTAGTATCGATATTAGGTGGGTTATACGCCCCTTCGCGGCCGTCCCTCATCTTATTCTCGTTAGGCCTATCAAAATCTCACTGTCTATTCTGATCGCCCTGATGCTCGTGGGCGAAACGTGTGCTGAAACTCCAATTCAAGAGAAACGGGTGCGCGAGGTCGTCCAGTCCTTCTACGACGCCTTTAACTCGCATGGGTGGACGCATGCAGCGGATTACACCACCGATGATTGGAACCACATCAATCCGGGCGGCGGCTGGACGCGTGGACGAACCGCCGTCCTCAAAAAATTGAAGGAAGTGCACAGCACCTTTCTGAGAGGTGTCTCCGATAGGATCGAAGAGATGACGGTGCGCTTTGCGAGTGCAGACGTGGGATCGTTACGGTGGTCAGCCGGATGAGCACATTCACGATGCCTGATGGCGCCAGACAGGAAAACGAGCAGCACATCCGGACGTTTGTCGTGGTGCAGCGAGGCGGCCGCTGGTTGCTCATGCAAGATCAGAACACCGCTGTCGCGCGTCCGAAACCCTGACCTCACAGTATTGGTTTCAGCGTTCTCGATGAACGAACCATCCTTCGCGTGAAGGGGCTTTCAAAGTGAGCGGACTTTCGCATCCCTAACCGGGCCGATTCGATCCTGAGATCGAGTCACTTCAGGGAAGAGTGAGGAAAAACATTCCGCGGCCAAACGTCGCGGCGTAGAGTGAGTTCGAGGCCGCCCGGTATTCCAGATCCATTACCGGAACATTGGGCAGGCCGGGAGCAGCAGCGCGCCATTTCGCCCCGCTATTTTTCGAGGCGTAGACGCCGACATCCGTGCCGACATAGAGAGTGGACCCGACAACGACGAGATCGTTGACTGGCGCCTGCGGCAGATTGCCGGCGATGCTTGTCCAAGTGCTCCCGCCGTCGGTCGTCTTCAGTACGTAGGGCAATGCGGCGCCCGAACGAAATCCCGAGAAAGTGGCATAGGCGATCAGCGGATTCACCGGGTCAACGGTCGCGCGAGTCACCCAGGTGCCGGGCAGGTTGGAATCCGTCACTTGCGTCCAGGTTCCTCCGAGGTTCGTGGTGAACCAGAGGCGCCCGTCGTCGGTTCCGGCGAAGAGACGGTTTGGATCAGCTTTCGCCGCGGCCACTGTGGTGACAGTCCCAAAAGGATATCCAGGATCGCGGCCCGGACCGCCGGTCAGGTCGGGGCTGATGACCGACCAATGCGCGCCGTGATCGACGGAGCGGTTTACGAGATTTCCGGCATAGTAAAGGATGGTTGGGTTCGTGGGATCAAACTGGAGCGGGGTAAGCCAATTGCGTCGGGAAGAACCGGTGGCGCCGGTAAAGTCGAACCCGTTATTTCCGCCGT
The DNA here is from genome assembly GCA_025929155.1 of Chthoniobacterales bacterium. Classification (GTDB taxonomy): domain Bacteria; phylum Verrucomicrobiota; class Verrucomicrobiia; order Chthoniobacterales; family UBA10450; genus Palsa-1392. The sequence goes on from JAICMR010000041.1 coordinate 5,607, forward strand.
CGGTCGAGCGCACGCAATCGCCATACTGACTGCACCCGTAGACAAAATCCTGGTCCATCGGATCGATCAACGCCTCCAACCCGTCACCGCCGACGTAGGTATTCCAGCCGGAGCTGCCGCCGTAGGAGCGATTGACGCCGTTATCCTGCGCCCCGCCCACGAGCCGCGTGCTATCCTGCTCGCTCACATCGACGCTGTAGAATTGCGTGAAGGGCTGGCTGACCGCGGCGGTCCATTGGTCGTTCGAGCCATTCACATCGGAACGGTAAGTACCGCCGTCGTTGCCGAGATAGACGCGGCCGGCGACTTTCGGATCCCAGGCCATCGCGTGATGGTCGGCATGCGGGCTGTACTCGCCGGTGAAGGTCGAGCCGCTGTTCTTCGATTCGCAAAGATAAACGCCCGCGGCGAACACATGAGTTTCATCCACCGGGTCAACCCAGAGCCGGCCAAACCACCAGCCGTAACTCGACTGCGCGCTCGAGAGCGTCGAGTTATTCGGGAGCTTCGTCCAGGTATCGCCGCCATCGATCGACTGATAGAACCCTTGGAAATAGCCACTCGTCTGGTTATAGATCGCGTAGAGATGCTGCGGGTTTGGAGCGGCGAGAGCGAACCCGATCCGGCCGATCGTGGCGGAGACAGCCGGAAGGCCGTTCCCGAGTCGTTGCCAAGTCGTGCCGCCATCGAGCGAACGATAAATGCCGGAGCCCACACCACCATAAGTGCGCAGATCGGGTTCACGAAAGTGGTCCCACATCGCCGCATAGATTCGGTTTGAATTAGTTGGGTCGATCGCCAGGTCGACCGCGCCGGTTGTGTCGTTAACGCCGGCCAATTTCTGGGTCCAGGTCGTGCCGCCGTCGATCGACTCGTAAACTCCGCGCTCGCCGCCGCGATTGTAAAGTTGGCCGGCCGCCGCCACGAAAATGTGTTGCGGATTGGCTGGGTCCACAACGATTCGACCGATTGCGCCGGAGTCCGGCAGGCCAACAAGTTGCCAGGTGGCTCCGCCGTCGGTTGATCGATAGATCCCCGAGCCACCGTAAGTGATGCTTCCACCGCCAGGGTTTGCTTCGCCCGTGCCGGCGAAGAGCGTTCCGTCAGACGCAATCGCGAGCGCGCCCATCGATTGCGGATTGCTGGCCGGCCAGACCGATTTGAAGTGCGCGCCTTTATCCCGGCTTTTCCACAAACCGCCGGTAGCTGCAGCCACATAAACCGTGTCGGCCGCGACCGGATCAATCGCGATGTCCACTACGCGTCCACCAATGTTGGTGGGGCCGACGAACTTCCACTTCGCTGCAGCCAGTTGCGAACTGCTCGACTGTTCTGTGGCCGCGAGGAGCGCCGCCGCCTGCGCCGCCGCTTGTTCCGGCGCGTGCAGAGGAATCCCGCCGTGCGTCATGCGTTGACTGACGAACCAATCCTCCGGCGGGCTCTCGCGTTCCCCGGCGTCCAGGTTCTTCATCATCTTCTGCACGTGCTTCGCTTGGTAGCTTGATCGAGTCGGTGCGGTGCGACGGAAATTCGCTACTGCCGCCAACGTGATGGCGAGCGTGATCAGCATTGCGATTAGGCGGACCTTGGATGGCTGTTTCATCAGGCCGGATGGTTGGCAGCGCGCAAGCCATGGGTCAAGCTTCGCCTCCTCGGATGCCTGCCGTCCCGGCCGTCGACCGGCGCCTTCGCGGCAGGACTGCGCACGATCATGTCGCGCAAATTCCCGCACTGCGATACAATCGGCTTTCCAAAGAGAAAACTACCTGTGAAACCGCTTCTTCGCACTCCGGCTCTTGTCGTTCTGGTCCTCTGCGCGCTCGTGTTGGGCAGTTGCAGTAAATCGGAGACCGCAGCATCAGGGAACGCCGGGCCGCCGAGCGAACTGGACCTGGCTATCGCCAACTATGACAAAGTCGCGAAGCAATATGTGCATGTCGCGAAGCAGAAACAAAAAGGTGATGTCAGTGTCACGATGCGCTTCCTCAACTTACGAGATCAGACGCGCGCGGCTGCGAAAAAGGTGGAGACACAGGCAAGCCAGTTGACGCCCCCGCAGCGCAAAAGGGTCGCGCTCATCGCCGCCGAAACAAAGCCATTCCTGGTGGAATAGTTTCGGACGCCCGTGTTCGGAGATACTTCGGCGATGATAAAGCGCCGCTGCAGGGCTTCTACGACCTCTTCCAAAAAGTAAAACCGTTTTGGGCGGAGCCGGAACCCTCGCGCTTTCACCAGCAGTCGCGGCCGACGCAAGAGCGGTTGGTTAGGCGGCTCCTTCTAAAACAGTGGCGACGCGCGGTAGTGTGCGCGATCTTCCGTGATCGTGAACAAGTTGTTGCTGCTCGTTCTGCTCCTCCTGCCCGCGCTTGCCTGCGCCGGGACAACATCTGGATTACAAGGTTCGATTGTGATCGGTCCCGTCAAAGGAGGTCCGGTGCGAGCGGACACCGCGGCCGCGAAACCCCTCGCGGCGACGGAGTTTGTGGTGAAGCAGGAGGGCAAAGTCGTTACCACCTTCCGCACGGATGCCGCGGGGAAATTCAAGGTGCAGTTAGCCCCGGGCCACTATTCCGTGACAAAAAAGGAAGCGAGCCGGATCGGTTTCTATGGCCCATTTGAGGTCGAGGTCATGGCGGGGAAAATGAGGAGCGTTGACTGGGAGTGCGACAGCGGGATTCGTTAGGCGATGACAGAACGAATCACCTTCGGCGGTTGTTTGTGCGGAGCGATTCGCTATCAGGGTCACGGCGAATATCACGTCGTGCACTGTCACTGCAGCGATTGCCGACAAAGCTCGGGTGCGCCTTTCGTGACTTGGGCTTCGTTTCGAAAGGAAGATTTTCGTTTCACAAAAGGGGCGACGCGCGAGATGGAACACGAGGGCAAGCTGCGCGGCTTCTGCGCAGCCTGCGGCACAACGCTCACTTTCCGCACGGGCCCCGACGCCGGGGAATGGGACGTCACCGTCGCCACTTTCGATCATCCGGAATCGGTCATGCCCAGGGCACACATTTGGACCAGCGACCGGTTGCCATGGATCAAGCTGGCTGATGGGCTGCAGACTTACCCGAGGAGCCGGAGCTGAAAATCGCGGTGGTCGGAGCGGGTGGCCGACTGGGCGCGGCGCTCGTGCGGGCTTTCAAAAAAAACTTTTCGGTCCTTGCTTTCGATCGCACGCGGCTTGACCTGGCGGCGTCCGAGCACGGATTGCGCGATTCGTTAGGCAGGACGGGCTTCGACGTGTTGATCAACGCCGCGGCCCTCACAAACGTTGATTATTGCGAGAATCATCGCGCGGAGGCGATGCAGCTCAACGCAACCGCGCCACGGCGGCTTGCGGAGATTTGCCACGAGCGTGGCGTGCGTTTCATCCACGTGAGCACCGATTACGTGTTCGATGGCGAGAAATACGAGCCTTACACGGAGGACGACGTGGCGCGGCCGATCAGCGTCTACGGCGAGTCGAAGCGGGAAGGAGAAGTGCAGGTGCTCGCGGCGTATCCGGATGCTCTCGTGGTGCGAGTCTCGTGGGTCTTTGGGCCGGACCGGCCGAGTTTTGTGGACGCGCTTTTGAAAAAAGCCCGCATGGAAGAAAACGTCGCGGCCGTAGCGGACAAGTTTTCGACACCGACTTACACGGAAGACATCGCCGCGATGTTCGGAATTTTGTTCGGGCAAAAGCCGGCCCGCGGCCTCCTCCATCTCACCAGCCGCGGCTCGTGCAGTTGGCAGGAATACGCACAATGGGCGCTCGACTGTTGTCATCGTTTTGGGTTGCCAATGAAGGCGCGCGTGGTCGGGGCGTCGTCATTAGGCGAGATGACAAATTTCATCGCGCGTCGCCCGGTTTATACGGTGCTCGGGACCGCGAAGTTCGCCGCCCTAGCGAACACGGAAACGCCTGAATGGCACGACGCCGTGGAACGTTATATCCGCGAACATTACGCGAGAACTCTTTGACAGGAACGGCGCTTCGCTTCGCCCCTTTCCTATCTGGGTCGGGCTGTGCAGCGCGCTACTTACGGCGGCCGCGCCGGCCAGGCATGCTTTCGCCAGGCGCCTACACTGCAATTGGGCGCGGCGCGGAGAACAGCTTCGGCGTCGCTTTAGTCGAGGCATACAACCCGCCATAAACCTCTCTTCGTTTTCCTCATGCTCCTCAATCGTGAGCAGGAGCAGAAGTAAAGCCGCTAGACGCACGAGGGAGAGGGAAGTTGACAATTTTGCGCCACTGCGGTTTGATCGCGCGCAGATGAAGATGCTCTTTTCGCTCTGCGCGATCGGGTTGCTGACGGTCGCAGTCGCGCGAGGTGGCGCCCCGGAGCCGCAGCCGCAAATGGCGCCGGAAGAACGCTCGGAGAACCCTTTTGCGAAGGGTGCCTGGGAATTTCAGGATGTCAGCGGCGCCTATTTCTTCTTCGACACCACGCAGAACAACCGCCCGGCAATCGACTATGCCCTGAACAGCGCGCGGGTTGGACTGATGCTCTACGACCCACAGGGACCGGGTGTTCTGCGGGGAAACGTCGAGCTCCTGGGTGAGATTTTCGCGGGTGGAATCTTCGATGGGCCTGGTGATGTGCTCGCCGGGAGCACATTGATCTTTCGTTACAACTTTGTGCAGCCGCGAGCGCGGTTCATTCCGTATTTGCAGATCGGTGCGGGAGGCGTTTACACCAACATCGGCGAAGAGGAATCGCGCGGGTTGATCAGCCTCCCGGTTGAGTTCAACCTCCAGGCCAATATCGGCGCGCGTTACATGTTGAACGAACGCTGGTCGCTCGTGGTCGAGGCTGCGTATCGGCACGTTTCCAACGCCGAGATCGAACTGCCGAATTTCGGTCTCGATAACGTCGGCGGAAATGTCGGGTTCGGCTTTTCGTTCTAAAGTTCGCTTATGAAAATACCACTGCTGGTCGCAGGTCTGTTGCTCGCTCTCGGAGTGCCGGCGCGCGCCGCGCTCGAATGGAAAACCCGCGAAGTCGATCTCCACCCGAAGATTTCCGACAAAGAAGCCGTCGCGCGTTTTCCCTATAAAAATACAGGCGACAAACCGGTGAAGATCACGCGGGTGCAGCCTTCATGTGGCTGCACGACAGCAAAGCTCGAAAAGGACCTGGTGGCGCCGGGTGGAAGCGGGGAGATCGTGGCGACTTTTCACATCGGCGACCGGGTTGGGATGCAGGTGAAGTCGATCCAGGTCGTGACCGATGACCAACCGGACACCGCGACCAAGCTGACCCTGAAAGCGGATGTGCCGAAGCTGCTCGACGTGCGACCGATTTTTATCTTTTGGCCTAAAGCAAAACCGATCGAGCCGCGAACAATCACAGCAACTGTGGGCGGCGATTTTCCGGTGACGAAGCTCGATGTCACCTCGACCGATCCCGATATCAAGATCGACGTGAAACCCGCGCCTAACAAAAAGGCTTTCGACATCGTCGTGACGCCGAAAACAACGAATCGCCCGATCAACGCGCGGCTCGACATAAAGCCGGATTACCCGAAGGAGTCGCCAAAAGTTTTCTACGCAAACATCCGGGTCGATCCACATCCTGCGAATGATGCGGGCGCTGCGCCCGGGGCGAGCGCGAGTCCAGCGGCTTCGACCACTCCGGCGGCCAACGCACCGTAGGTTGTGCGCCGTTCAGTCTTTGGGCAGGCGCTTCTTCTGATCGGCCTCGCCTTGCTTCCCGCGATCGGGCAGGGGATTTACTTTCGCGGGAATCCGGCGCTACAGGCGGCGCCGCCGGATGCGCATGAAGTGACACTTGCGCAGGCCAAAAGCTGGGGCGACACGGCCCTCTGGATCGATGCGCGGCCGAAGGAACAGTTCGCCAAAGCGCACGTGCCCGGCGCGCTTTTGTTGAATGAAGACGATTTTGACGAATTGCTTCCGGCGGTCTTGGCAGCCTGGTCGCCGGAACGAAGAATCGTCGTGTATTGCAGCCGCAAAAGTTGCGGTGCCAGTCACGCTATTGCCGAGCGGCTGCGAAACGATGCGCAGCTCCAGAATGTTTACGTGCTTCCAGGCGGCTGGGAAGAATGGCAGGAAAATCAATGAGTGCGGTTGAACCAGCGAGGAACCCCGCGACCTGGATCTGGATCGTTAGGCTGATCCTCGCTCTCGCTGTCGGTGGGATTTTCTTGGCCGCCGGCGTCCTCAAAGTTCGAGATCCCCTCCGTTTCGCGAGCGATATCAGCAACTATGCGCTCCTCCCCTGGTCACTTGGCGTGCGGGTCGCTCTTTTCCTGCCGTGGCTTGAAATCCTCTGCGGGCTGGCACTGATTTTTCAGCGTCTTTTCGATGGCGCGATCGTCCTTACACTGGCGATGACGGTGCTTTTTATCGGCGTGACCGTTTGGGCCCGTGCACAGGGGATCGATGTTTCGTGCGGCTGTTTCGGCACGGTGAGCAGCAACCTGACCCTGACCTGGCACCTCGCGCTTAATGGCGGCATTTTGGCGGCATTGATTGCGCTCTGGCTGCTGCGGCGTGGCTCGCGCGAAGTTGCGCTTTAGAGCTGGCCGTTGATTTTTTGTGGGGCGGTTTTTTGGATCCGTTTCCGCGCGGCGTTACGAATCAGTTGCTCATGCAAACTCCGGTTCTCTTCACCAAACGGGGCTGTCCTTATTGCTCCGCTGCCAAGGCTTATCTCGACAAACAGGGGATTGCCTACCAGGAAAAGGAAGTGCGTTCCGATCCCGCTGCGCTCGAGGAATTACAGGAAATTTCGGGCCAGACGAAAACACCCACTCTTGTCTGCAATGGCGAGGTCCTGGCGAATTTCGGGACCGATGAGCTCGTGAAATTTCTCGCCGAGCGCGCGGCAAAATGAGCTGCCTAACGAATCGCCCTAACGAATAGCTCGCGCAACTGGTTGGCGTCATCGAGCTGCGCCTGCTCGATTGAAAACGGAACCGTCGTGTTGCCCGGCCCGCTCCAGATTTGAGCTGCTTCCTCGCGCCAGCCGAGGACGATTGCCGCGACTTGGAAGCTCGGCGAGAGCCGCACAGTGAGAAAGTTGAAAGGCACCGTCAGATAAACACGCATCGAGCCACCGGTCGCGGCGCTCAACTCCACCACGCGCATGTCATCGTCCGGCTGGATGCGCACGCCGCTGACTTGAAAATCTTTCGTGACTGCCGGGAGCCACGGCGGTTCCTGCGTCGGAATGAGCAGCAGGGATTCGAGTTCGCCCGCAGGGGTGAGTTGTATGGATCCCATCCGAAATCCGGTGTTCAGAAGTTTTTCGATCTCGTGGCCGTCCGGGACAGACAGCCCGACGGCAACCTCAGCCGGCGTGAGCCGGAGCGAGCTGACGCGAAAATCGGGCGTTAGCTTCATCGTGAGAATCTGGAGTGAAAAAGTCACACTGACCTCTTTGGAAACCGGCTCGTCGGCCAAGCGCTGGGCGACGAATTGCCGCGGACCCCGAAAGGATTCTTCGGCGGCAGGCGGCTCCACGATGGTGAACGCGATCGGGCCGTTGGCGGCGTGGCCGTTCCCGCTTCCAGTATGCCAGGAAGCCTGCGGCGGCGGCTGATTCGGTGCTGACGGAGGCGTCTCCACTGCAGGTGAGGGAGGTGGAGCTGACGGCGCGGTCAGAGTCGGCGGCAGTGACTCCGTCCCAGGCGCGGTCGGCGGCGCGAGGCCAGACGATGCCGGCGGAATATCCGACGCGGGCGGGGGAACATGCGGCGTTTCCGGGAGCGGCCCGCTCGCGAGAATTTTTTCGACGGCGTTGATCAACGCGCCTGAGAGAAATGGTTTTGGTAAAGTGGCGACGACGTTGCGATAGGTGGCCGCGGTCTTCGCCAGCTCCGGCAGGTGCCCGGACATCATCAACACCGGAATCCGTGCGGTCGCGACGTTTAGCAGCAGCTCGCGACAGATCTCGGCGCCGGTTGTTTCCGCGAGGCTGTAATCGAGCAAAATTAGATCGGGCCGCGCCTCCGCCGCCATTTCCAGGCCCGCGCGCCCGCTCGCCGCGGTCAGGATTCGAAATGACCTGTCAGCTGTCCCGAGCACATCGGCGGCAAAGATCAGCAGCATTTCCGTGTCGTCGATCACGAGGATCGTTTTATTCCGGCCGCTCGGCGCGGGCGCGAGGGCGACGTTCACCTGGCGCGGCGTCGCCGGTTTCTGCTCGGTCGCCTTGCGCACCGCTCGCAGAAGGAGGACCGCCCACGGTTGATCGATCGTTTGCGGCGCCTCAGCCGGCAGCTCGGTCTCTCTCATTCTTCCTCCGGGCCAGCTGACCATTTCGTCGAATGCCGCGACACCGGCCTGATTTCCCGTCGTCGCGTGCGTAATTTCACCGCGACGGAAATAAATTTCCCCGCTTCGACCATCGGGCGTTTCCAGCCTAACGAGTGCGGTGCTGAGCCCGAGACACTTCAGTTGGACGATATCGATGACATGCAGATCGCGCAGCGTCCCGCGAAACGTCTCGGACGGCGGCGTCGCCCAGCGGCCCAGCAACGCCTGCACGGCCGCGCCAAACTCCGCAAGGTCGAACGGCTTTTCGATGAATTGCACCGCGCCCGCGGGACCCCGTTCCGCGCGCAATTCGCGTGAGGCGCCCGAGGCGATCACGAGCGCGCGCGAGTCCGGGTAACGAGCCTGCAATCTCACGAGGAATTCCACATCGCCCACCGGCGGGGGGTCGAGATCGAGCAGGAAAAGCTCCGGATTCATCTCGGCGGCAATCGTCTCCGCCTCGACGATGGAACGCGCCACGTAAACGCCGTGGAGCGGCGCGTATTTTTTCAGCGCCGACGCGATTGCGATCGCGAGTGCATCGTATTCTTCAACCAGCAAAACACCATTCGCGCTCGCGCCAAGAGAGGAATTTAGAAAAGAGGAGGGCACAGGAGCGCGTTGAAAGCGTCGAGAATAGAATATGCGAAGCGCGCGGTAAAGCACCGCGTGCGTCCCGCACGACTTTGCGGAAAAATCCGCCCTTTTTACTCGAAACGCAGCGCTTCGATCGGATCGAGCGATGCCGCCCGGTAAGCCGGATAAAGGCCAAACCCGATCCCGATGGCGGAGCAGACGACGAGGCCAGCCAGAGCCCAGCCGAAGGGGAAAATCAGATCGACCTTTAACCAGAGCGCGAGCAAATTTCCGCCGAGCACGCCGAGCAGGATGCCCAAGATGCCGCCCGCTTCGGAAATGAATACCGCTTCGGTGAGAAACTGGCGCAAAATGTCCCGATTCCGCGCGCCAATCGACTTCCTCACGCCGATCTCCTTGGTGCGTTCTGTCACGCTCACGAGCATAATGTTCATGATACCGATCCCGGCGGCGAGCAGCGCAATCGTGCTGATGACAAACGCGCCGATCCGGACGACTCCCGCGATCGAAATGAAGGCGCCCTTCAGCGAATCGTTGGTGTAAACCTCGAAGTCGTTTTTCTGTTCGGCCTTCAGTCCCCGCGCGATTCGCATCGCGCCGATCGCACGATCCATCGTCCGGTTGTAATCGAGTTGCGAAGCGGATTGCGTCGCGATGTTGATCGTTCGCCCGGCCGAGCCGAAATCCTCGAAAAAGCGCGTGATCGGGAGCGCGCAGATATCGTCCTGGCTTTGGCCAAAAGCAGTCCCGCGACCGGCGAGCACGCCGATCACAGTGAGCGTATGACCACTCAACTTGATTGTCCGGCCGATGGGCGATTCGTGGGGAAAGAGCCGCTCCTCGATGGACTTTCCGATTACGACGACGCGACGGCTGAGCGCGACATCTTCGTCATTGAGATTGCGGCCATACGCCAGGGTGTAAGCGTTGGCCGCGAGAAAGCTCTTGTTCGTCCCAACCACCGTGAGGCTTGGCGTGGTTTTGATACCGTTGTAGACCGCCTGCTTGCCATCGTCGAAGACCTTCAGGCAAATTTCCGACGCGTATCCCTGCATGAGCTCGGCGTAGCGCTGCGCCTCGCGATACGAAATGTCCCGCCGGTTCTCATACTTTCTCGCGCCGCGGCCGCCTCCCTGCACGGTCACAGGATACTTCGCGAATTGAAAGATATTCGATCCGAAAAGAGTCAGGCCGCTTTCGATCGAGGATTGCATCGCGCCGATCGCGGTCATGACGGAGATGACGGAGAAAACGCCGATCGTGATACCGAGCATGGTGAGCGCGGAGCGGAGCTTATTCGCGCCGACCGAGATCAGGGCCATCGTGAGAATTTCTCTAAACTTCATTGCGGAAGAAGTTTCGAATCTCGAATTTCGAAGTCCGAAGGAATAGCGAAGCTCGAAGGTGAAATTCCAAGTTCAGCGCTCTTCGGATTTTGGAAAGATCGCGTCAAAAATCTTCATCAGTTCATCGGTCTCATTGACGAGCCGGCTGCGACCTTGCTCCTGCTCCTGGTCAGGTTCGACCAGTCTGAACCAGGAGCGAGTTTCCTTGGTGTCACGGCGGCAAGTCTTTATCTTCATCATGAAGTCCTTTCTGCCGAGAGACTCATTTGCCTCGATATAATTTGCCCCCACTGAACCCGAGCTGATGAGCTGTTTGCCATCCTCAAGATTACCGATCGAATTCGAGAGCGTCTTGACGAAGGCCTGAAACCACCCTCGCAAAGCCAATGTCCGATTTTCCAGGGCATAATGTTTCAAATTTTCCCCGTCGGTTATTCAAGGTTCCATCGATATTCGGATCTCGAATTTTTCATTCGTACCGCAACGCCGTCGCCGGATCGAGGCGCGACGCCGCCCAGGCCGGAGCGATGCCCGAAACGAGCCCTGTCATCACCGAGACAATCATCGCAGCCACGACCAGACCTACTGAAAAGCTGATGGGAAACGATGGGAAAGCTTTCGCCATTCCAAAACACATCAGATACGCAAACGTCAGTCCGACGAGCCCGCCGACCATGCAGAGCGCGGTGGATTCAATCAGAAACTGAAGCAGAATCGTTCGGCGCCGGGCGCCAAGCGCTTTGCGGGTGCCAATCTCTTTCGTCCGTTCTTTCACGCTCACAAAAGTGATGTTCATGATCCCAATTGCGCCGACGAAAAGGGAAAGACCGGTGATGAAAAGACCGGCGATTGCGATCGTGGTTTTCACCCCGTCGAGCGTGCTTTTGAGCGCCTGCTGCTCGTTAATGTTGAAGTTATCCCGCTTCTCCGGTGGCAGCCCACGCAGACGGCGCATGATCCCAGTCAGCTCGTCGCGCGCATCGGCCATGTGGGTTTTATCGACCACTTTCACGCGAATATCGGCGTCGCTTTTCGCGCTGAAGTATTTCTTGAATGCGGGCAACGGAATGATAACCAGCGAGTCGAGGCTGAAGAGGCCAAGGAAGCTGCCTTGCTTGGCGAGCGAGCCGATAATCTTGAAGGGATGACCGTTAATCAGGATCTTCTTGTCGAGTCCTCCGGTGCCGGCAAAAAGAGCATCGGCGACGTCGTAGCCGACGACGCAGACTTCGGCGCCACCTTGGGATTCCACGCTGCTAAAAAAGCGCCCCCGGTCGCAATTGATCGTCGAGATTAAGGCATAATCCGAAGTCGTGCCGAGGATAAAGACGTTATCCACGCTGTTGTCGCCTGCCTTCACGCTCCGGACCAGGCTCATCGTCGGAACGGCGATCTGGAGATTGCTGTTCGGCGTCGCGGCGATCGTGTGATTGATTTTCTCCGCATATTCAGTGCGGATTTTGGGCCGGTCGCGGTAGTTCCACCAATCGTCGACGCGCGTCCACGGCCGGGTGGTGACGTAGAGAACGTCGTCGCCGATGAACGCCATGCTTTTGTCGAACCCAGCCGAGATGCCGTTGATCGCGGTGCCCATCAGCGTCACGGCCACAATGCCGATAATCACGCCGAGCGCGGTGAGCATCGAACGCGTTTTGTTCGCAGCCATCTGCGCCACGGCAATCTTCCAGCTTTCACTCAGCTCATAGAGAAGGCGTTTCATGGATGGGAATTTAACCGCAGAGCCGTAGAGGACGCAGCGAAGTTTGCCACGACGAGCGGCTCGTGCGCACGCTTTGCTTCGAGGAGGACGCGCTCCCAGCCCGTCGCACTTGGCCAGCCTCACCCAAGGTCTTAACGATCTTCGCTGCGCGCGGTGCGGAGCAGACTGCGCCGAAATGACCGGCTGGCATCCCGCCCTCCCCGGAGACCAATCTTAAAGCACAGCAGGGCTCTACATCTCGCGTTTCAAACATTGAGGTTTCTATCATTCCGTTTCCTCCGCATTCACTCGAGTTCCAATTTCCCCGGTTTCCTCCGCCCTCTGCGGTTAACTCAGCGCCCCAACCGCCACCGTCGCCCGCTCGACGAGCGAATCGCTTTCGATGACTCCGTCGCGCAGATGCACATTCCGACGAGCGTGCGCGGCAATGTCGGGCTCGTGCGTCACCAGGATCACAGTGTTTCCCTTTTGATAAAGACTCTCGAAAAGCGCCATGATTTCCTCACCGGTCCGGGAATCGAGGTTGCCAGTCGGTTCGTCCGCGAGAATGATGGATGGATTATTCACAAGCGCGCGAGCCACCGCGACGCGTTGCCGTTGACCGCCGGAGAGTTCGTTTGGCTTATGAGACAGGCGGTCGCCGAGGCCAACATCGGCGAGTGCCTGAGCGGCGCGCACCTCGCGTTCCTCGGGGCTGATCCCGGCGTAAATCAGCGGCAGTTCGACGTTGCGAAGACTGGTCGAGCGCGGCAGCAGGTTAAAGGTCTGGAAGACAAAGCCGATTTCGCGGTTACGGATATCCGCCAGCTCGTCGCCGTCCATGTCGGAAACATTCTTGCCGTTAAATTCATAGCGGCCAGAGCTGGGCGTATCGAGGCAGCCCAGCATGTTCATGAGGGTCGATTTCCCGCTCCCGCTCGGGCCCATGATCGCGAGGTATTCATTCCGCCTGATCTGCAACGTGACGCCGCGTAAGGCGTGAATGATTTCTTCGCCCATCACATATTCCTTCGTGATGTTCTCGATATCGATCACAAGCGGACCGGGCGTGCGGAGAGACGTTTGCATTGAACGGACTAACCGCGGAGAACGGAAGACCCGGTGCGCTCTGAAAATTCTTTTTCTCTGCGCACTTTGCGTCCTCGGCCGTGAGTTTACTTCTTCTCCGGTTTCTCGATTTCGACTTTCGCGCCGTCGTTTAGCTTGCGACTGATCGCGGTGTAGCTGCCGGAAATCACTTCGTCGCCCGGTTTCACGCCACTCTTGATCTCGATGCTCGAGTCGTCCGCGATGCCGGTCGTGACATCAACCATCTTGGCTTTGTCGCCGACTTTCAAAAACACGACCTTGCGCAGCTTCTCTTTCTCTTCCTTCTCGGTCGCCTTCACGAGCCGATCATTTTGCACTTCGGCCGCGTTGTTCTGCTTGTCTTTCGACGCGGCTTTTTCCTTGTTCTGCTCGATTTCTTCAGGGCTCAGGTTGCTATCGCTGCTTCGGATCGTGACGCTTTGGATTGGGACCGCGACGACATCCTGCACGACCTGCGTCTGGATGTCCGCGGTGCAACTAAGTCCCGGGCGCAACCGGATGTCAGGCTTGTCGAGCTGGATCTTGACCTGGAAATTGGTCACCTCTTCCTGCGTGCCGGTGCCGGTCGTCGTGCCGGTATTTGCGATCAACTCGACCTTGCCGGTGAAGGTTCGGTTCGGGTAGGCATCGATCGTGACTTTCGCCGGATCGTTCAGCTTCACATGCACGACGTCGTTTTCATTCACGTCCACGACTGCCTGCATGTGGGTGAGATCGGCCACGCGCATCACTTCGGTGCCGGCAAATTGGTTCGTCGCCACGACGCGCTCGCCGAGCTTGCTGTTCAGCACCGTCACGACGCCGTCGAGCGGCGAGTAGATCGTGGTTTTGGAAAGCTGGTCGCGCGCTTGGCTGGAGCTCGCCTTCGCGCCTTCGATGCTGTGTTGGCCCGAGGAATACATCGCCTTTGCAGCATCGTAGGTGGTCTGCGCGGCCGTCATCTCTGTCTGCGAAATCAATTTCTTGTGATATAAATCGATCGCTTGTTTCAGGTCGTTCTCCGCCTTTTCCATCGACGCCTTTTGCTGGTTGCTGACAGCCTCCGCGGTGCTGATCGCCGCCTGCTGCTGCTCGAGAAGCGCTTTATAGGAATCCGGACGGATCTTCAGAAGCAGGTCGCCCTTTTTCACTTCCTGCCCGTCCTGCACCGGCAGATCAATGATTTCACCTGCAACTTCGGGTGAGATTTTCACCTCGGTTTCGGGCTGAACTTTTCCTGTTGCCGAAACGGTCTGCACGATCGTGCGGCGGGTCGCTTTCTCCGTCGTCACCGGGATCGGTTGCTCGCGTTTGCCTCGGATCATCGAGCTGATAACGAGCAGCAGGACAACGCCGACGGCGATAAAGATATAAAGCCTACGACGGCTTTTTCTTTTGCGGCGGACAGGTGGAGGGGCAGCGGCGGGCGCGGAGGCAGCTTGATGCATCGTTTCGGCGGCGGATCGAGGTAGAGGAATAGCGGCTCCTTAGACCTTTGCAACGGTTTTCCCGTTCAGTCTCAAGCGGCTAGAAATCCGTTCGAGCGCCCATACGGCATGCTCTGCGATGACTGGTTCCGGATCGCGCGCCGCCTTTTCCAGCGCAGGGAAATCCTGCTCATTGCCGATATTGCCGAGCGCCACGCAGACGTTGCGGAGTAAGCCGCGCCGTTTCGTCCGCTTGACTGGTGAACGGCGAAAGAGCTCGCGAAACTGCTCCTCATCCAAGGCGAGGTAATCGCGCAGCTCCAGGCTCGCCACTTCGGGCCGTGCTGCGAAGGCCGCTTCACGCGAAGCCTGCGCGAAGCGATTCCACGGGCAGGCCTCGAGGCAGGCGTCGCACCCGTATATCCGGTCGCCGATCAACGGCCGCAGTTCGACCGGGATGCTGCCTTTCAACTCGATCGTGAGATAAGAAATGCACCGGCGCGCGTCGAGCCGGTGCGGGGCTGTGATCGCTCCAGTCGGGCAGGCATCGATGCAACTCGTGCAACTCCCGCAACGGTCCGGCTGCGGCGGATCCGGCGGGAGCGCGAGTGTGGTGAAAATTTCCGCGAGGAAGAACCAGGTGCCTAACGACCGGTTGAGCAGCATCGTGCTCTTGCCCTGCCACCCGATCCCGGCTGCCGCCGCAAAATCGCGCTCCAGCACCGGCCCGGTATCGACGTAGTAGCGTTGCCGACCGCCGGCGGCTTCGAGGAAACGGTTCAGCTCTTTTAGCTTCTTCTCGACGAGATCATGATAGTCGTCGCCCCAGGCGTAACGGGCGATACGGCCGCGCGAACCGGTCGCGGCCCTCTCTGACCGCCCACTCGCGTTCCGCAATTCGCCCTCCGCGTTTTTCTCTTCTCCCTGCCAATAATTCAGCGCGAGCACAACAACCGAGCGCGCCTCTGCGAGCACAAGCTTCGGATCAGTCCGCTTCGCTGCCCCGCGCTCGATCCAGCCCATCTCCGCCGCCGCGCCGGTCTCGAGCCATTCACGGAATTGCGGGGCATGTCGCGGGGCATCGGCAGCGGCAATCCGGCAATCCTCGAACCCGATCGCGCGCGCCCGCTCCACGAGCGCGGACTTGAGTTCAGTTGTCGATCTGAAGTTCATCTCGAATCGCTGCGGCCACCTGCTCATGATCGAGATGCGAGGTATCTATCGCAATGTCGGCGGCCTCAGCGTAGAAGCGCTCCCGTCCGGCGAGCAACCGCGCGATGGTCGTCGGCGGGTCTGCAGTCTGCAGCAGTGGCCGATCCGCTCGCCGCGCCAGTCGTTCCTGGAGCACCGGCAGCTCCGCCTTCAGCCAAACCACCGCGCCCAGCTCGTGCAGCCGGCGCACGTTCTCCGGCTGAAGGACAATGCCGCCGCCGGTCACGATCACCGCCGGGGCCGGCGAGACGGGCAGGTTCGCAAGCGCCTGCGTTTCCGCCTCGCGGAACTGCACCTCGCCGAGCTGCGCAAAAATCTCGGAAATCCGCATTCCCAATTTCCCAGCGATGAGCTGATCCGTATCAAACCGCGGCCAACCCAGTTTCCTCGCCAGCAGACGTCCTACTGACGACTTACCGGTTCCCATAAAGCCGATTAGCACGATCGACCGCAGCGGACCACTCACGGATGACTATGCAGTCCGGCACCTTGCGTTTCAATCATCTCCGCAAGAACAGCCGTCGGTCCGAAGGTCCCGGGCGACTGTAGCAGTCGAAGCGAACCTCGTTACATGCCTCGACTCACTTTTCCGCCTTGATCGGCGCAGAGTAGGCCGTGTGTTCCCACTCCACACGCAGCATCCCGCCACCGCTCGCATCCTTGTCGAGCTTGATCGTGAACTGCGCGACGTCGGCTGACAGCGGGTTCTTCTTCATGTCGATCCGCGCGAAGTCCTGGCCTTCGTCATACTTGGTTCCCCATTGGCCGGTTTGTTTATTTACGATCAACTTAGCCGAGCCGTTCTCTTCCGGTTGCAGATAGAGAGAATAGGAACCCGCCGGAATTTTCGTTCCGCCGATTTCAAGATCCTTGTCTGTGGTGAGTAGCGTCGCTTCGTCGGCACCCATCCGCCAGACCTGGCCGAAGGGAACGAGCCCGCCCCAGATCTTTCGCATTTCGCCAGTCTTCGGATCTTTCGTGTGAGGGCGGCCGTAAACGATCTTGATCTGCGCGCCGTCGACCGTAGCGGCGACGGTTTCGTGCGGACTGACCCTTTTCTTTTCCTGCGCGTGAAGCGGAAGCGCCGCGAGGAGCGAGAGAGTTGCGATACCTGCACCGAGCCTGAGTATGTTCATGGCGCGAAATTAGTGCGGTTGTCGGCTTACGTCCAGACGGGATACGACGACAAAAACCAGAAGGACAAGAGCCGAACCATCGTCTCCATGCGCGGAAGTGGCACCAGATCAATCCGCTTGTCCTGGGGCGAAGCAGAGTCGACCAGTTAGCCCATGGCAGCGAAGAGCATCCGCTTCAGCCAGGTTGTAGAGAAGGCAGGTCGCCCGGAGAGCTACACACTCTGGGCCAAACCGGACCAGGACAAAGTCTTCGCTTCGCTCCTGAAACAAAACCGCGTGATGACCGTGCACCAAGAAACGGTTGGCTCCAAGGCTGACTACGGAGAAATAGGTTACATCCACGATTTGCAGAGCACTCTTCTGGTCTTCCCGAAGTCCCTTAAGAGGTTCGAAGGCAGACGAATCATCGGCATCAAATACGATGAGCTAGAAGAAACATCGGCGACGGAACCCGAGCGCAAGCCGAAGCAGGAACCAGCTAGGTCTCCGAAGAAAGCAGCGCCGCCCAAGAAACCACCGAAGGAAGAGGAACGAATACCGGCTGCGAAGCCAAAGAAAGAAAAGCCCGCGCCTGGTCCCAAAGCGAAAAAAGAGAAGCCAGTCCCAGCGCCACCGCCTAATCAAATCCCCTTTCCCAAACAAGAGATTGCGAGGCGCCAGGAAGGGGATGAGGCACTCGAAGCGGAGAAGGTAGAAAATCTCGCAAAAGAGCTAGCGACCCTGAAGAAGGAAGTAAGGAAAGCGTTGGACGCGCTCTCCAAGGACAAAGCAGTTACTGCTTACAACCTGCTGACGGCGGCGATCACGGCGCGTTAGGGCGGGGCTGACCATCAGTCTTGCACGTATTGCCGGTCGACGCGGCGACGATGCGGGGCAACTTGCGCCTTGATGGATCACCCCGTCCTCTTCGCCTGCTTCGAAAAGCTCCTCCCACTTGCGGTGAAGTGGGTCGGTTCGATGGAGAAACGCATCCTCCGCCAAGGCGTGCCTCTCACCGAACTGGAAACAGCGGACGCGCGAGTCATTGGTCTGCGCGAACCGGATCGAATTCGGTTGCTTCCTCTGAGCCGTGCGCCTGTGCCCAATGATCCTGTCCTGCAGGCTTCGGCCGCTGCGATCCGTTTTCTCACGCCCGCGACTCGGGGTCTCGCCCTCCGCCACGGGATTCTTCTGCGCAGCGATTGCTGGCGCGATCGTGGATTGATCGCGCACGAGCTCGTCCACACGGCGCAATACGAGCGCTTCGGAGGGATAGAACCGTTCTTGCGTCAGTATCTTTTGGAATGCCTCACAGAGGGGTATCCAAGGGCGCCGTTGGAACAGGAAGCGATCGCTACGGCAGCCGCCGCTATCCACCGGCCGCGGGAGTCTTAAGACTTCCGCGGATTGATGCTGGGAGCCTTTGCTGCAACACGCCACGTAGCGCTCGCCGATGAAGAAGCTCTGAGAGGTCTCTCCTTCGGTTCCGCAGCGGGCGGGAATCGGTCGCCGAACAGTGGGAAAAGCTTCTGGGCAATCGGTTCGTGCCAATCTGTCGGCTGAACTTTTCGTTTTCGCCTCGTCCTAATCATCCAGCGAGCTGCATGCGTCGCTCCACGCTGTAGTTTTGTCTCTTCGTCTTTCGCTCCTATAAGACCGCATGGTTGCCAAGCATCGCGCCCGCAACGAACACCGATGGGTAACGGAGTCATTCAAAGCCCCAGCAGATCCCGGAAGCTTAGGCTGTTACCTCTTGGCCGGAACTGTTGTCTCACAGCCGCCGAGGGCACGAAAAGCCGCGGAGGAATTGGCGATGGCTTTTTCGCGGGCGTCCTGCGAGTTTCGAAAATCGCAGGTCCATCGCAAGCACTCTTTATGAAAACATTTCACATCGTCCTTCTGGCAGCGGTTCTCATCTCGCCCGCTTCCTCTTTTGCCGCAGCGCCGGACGCCGACGCGCATTTACGCGCCATTTATACCGACGATTGGAAATGGCGGCTGAAGGAATTTCCCGGACTGGAGGGAGAGAGTAAGCCGGTTGCCGATCATCTTTCCAAAGAAGACGCGGCGACGCAACAGATGCGACTTCAACACTGGCAGGATGTGCTGGGGAAATTGGATAAAATTCCCCGGGCGCAGCTCTCGCCGCCGGAACAGGTCAATTACGATGTCTTTCGGCCGGAGATCGAGGACGCGATCGCTGATTTGAAGTTTCGTGACTACGAAATGCCTGCTAATTCCGACTCGGCCTTTTGGACCGACCTTGGTTACACAGCGCGCCGGCCCTTTAAGTCAGTCACTGATTACAAGAACTGGATCTCGCAGATGCGCGACATTCCGCGCTACTTCGCGGAGCAGATAACGAACATGAAAGCCGGGCTGGCCCGCGGCTTCACTCCGCCGCGCATGACTTTGCAAGGACGCGATAAGTCAATCGCTACCGTTGCGGAAGGTAAGCCGGAAGAAAACCTGCTCTACACTCCTTTCCGTGAGACAATGGTAGGCGTCGAGCCGGCGGAGCAGGCGAAACTCAAAGCGGAAGCCGCCAAGCTCATCGGCGAGGTGGTGCAGCCGGCTTATGCCGAGCTGCTCAAGTTCTTCCGGGATGAATATGTGCCGCACACCCGGACGACCCTCGCGGCGGAAGCATTGCCCGATGGAAAGGCCTATTATCAACAGAAGATTCGCGAATTCACGACGCTCCATCTTTCTCCGGAACAGGTGCACCAGACGGGTGTTGCTGAAGTGGAGAAGTTGCATCAGCAAATGGTGGAAGTGATGCACCAGACCGACTTCAAGGGCGACTTTCCGGCGTTCCTGAAATTCCTGCGCGAAGATCCGCAGTTCTACGCCAAAACCCCTCAGGAGCTGCTGAACCGCGCCGCCTGGATTTGCAAACTCTTTGACGGCAAGGCCGCCCAATATTTTGGCTATCTGCCGCGAATGCGTTTCACCATCAAACCGGTGCCGGCTGATCTGGCGCCCTTTTATACCTCGGGCCGCGGCGGCCCGGGTGTCTATCTCCTTAACACCTACGATCTGCCTCATCGCCCGCTCTATAACCTCACGGCACTGACTCTGCATGAGTCCGCTCCCGGCCACGCCTTTCAAATTCCCATCGCACTCGAACACAAAGGTCAGCCGGAGTTCCGTCAGCACGATTACATCTCCGCCTACGGCGAAGGCTGGGCGCTCTATTGCGAAAAGTTGGGCGCGGAGATGGGGATGTATGAGACACCCTATGACCGTTTCGGCATGTTAGGTTACCAGATCTGGCGCGCCGCTCGGCTGGTAGTGGACACTGGCGTGCATTCTCAGGGTTGGACTCGCGAGCAGGCGCTGAAGTACATGCATGATTACACCGCGCTCCCCGAGCACGAGATCGAGACCGAGGTGGACCGTTACATTGCCTGGCCTGGGCAGGCGCTCTCCTATTACCTTGGCGAGCTAGCCATTGTGCGCGGCCGGAGGACAGCGGAGAAAGCGCTTGGGCCGAAGTTCAATATCCGAGCCTTTCATGACGCCGTGCTAGAGCTGGGGTCCGTGCCGCTGCCAGTTCTAAGCGCGCGGATCGATCGCTTCATTGCCGAAGGAGGTAAAGGTCCTTACCCCGA
>JAICMR010000223.1 GCA_025929155.1 Chthoniobacterales bacterium
AATTAATTCTGGCGCGCAATGAAAGAGAACGCTTCAGGCCGGTCTTATACGACCTTCAACGGCTCCAAGAAAATTCGCTCCGGCTCGTTGTTGGACAACACCCTGGCGGCCAAGCACGCGCAGGCACATCATGCCGCCGGACCGATCCTGACGTTTGACGACGAGACGGGGCGTACGGTGGATCTGGATACGCGGGGAACAGAAAAGGACGTCGCCGCGAGGGTCGCCGCCCAGGAAGAAGCGCAGACAAACCGAGGTGAATCGCCGATCGGTGCGGCGGAGAATTCGCCCGCCGCGGACGAAAACCGCGGACGCGGTCGACCCAAGCTCGGCGTGGTGGCGCGCGAAGTGACGTTGTTGCCGCGTCATTGGGATTGGTTGGCCACGCAGCCGGGCGGCGCTTCGGTCGCGCTGCGCAAGTTGGTCGAAGAAGCGCGAAAAACGCGCGCGGGCGCCGATCAAACGCGCGCCGCGCAAGAGCGCGCCTATCATTTCATGGTCGCGGTCGCGGGCAACTTGCCTGGCTACGAGGAAGCGACACGCGCGCTTTTCCGAAACGACTCGCGGACCTTTTGCGGTGTTGTCGAAGATTGGCCCGCCGACGTGCGCGATCACGCGATCCAGCTCGCCTTCGCAGCAAATCGCCCGGCGCCGCACCGCGAGGCGGCGCCGAAAAAGTCGAGTCGTTAACTGGCTGCGGCAACCGCGAGCGGGACCGCTGCTTCCTTCGGAAAGGGCCGGAACGTGAGCGCGACCAAAAACGCGCCAAGGCCGACCCCAGCGGAGCCAAGGTAGAGCCAGCCATAGCTGCCAAGGTGGTCGTAAATCAATCCACCGATGACGGGCCCCGTCGCCATTCCGAGGCTCCCTGCCATCGCCGTGCCACCGATGACGGTGCCCATCATCCGCAGGGGAAAATTCTCGCGCGCGATGACCGAGTACAGCGGCATTACGCCCGCGTAGATGAAGCCAAAGGTTGCCGCCGCCGCGTAAAATCCGCTGAGTTGATGGACAAAAAAGTACGCCGCCGCGCCAAATGCTTGTAGCAACAGCCCGGATACAAGCACGCGCTTCGCGCCGAGCTTGTCGCCGAGAAGACCGAAAACAATGCGCCCGCCCATGCCTGCGAGGCCTTCGACGCTGTAAATCGTCACCGCCGTGATCATCGGAATCCCGCAGGCTTCGGCATAACTCACGGTGTGGAAAATGGGGCCGGAATGCGTCGCGCAGCAGAAGAAGTTCGTCAGACACAGAATCAAGAACTGCGGAGAGCGGAGCGCTTGGTGGCGAGACATGGCTGGCCCGGATGCGTGCGTTCGCATGGCCGCGGCCGTCGGCGCGCGCGCCGAGCGTTCTCTCTCCAGAAGCGGAGCGCGCCGCACGAGCAAAGCGGTCGGGATCATCACCACTGCAGCGACGCCCGAAATCGCGAGCAGTGCGATCCGCCAATCGTGATGCGCCACCAGCCACGCCGCGAACGGAGACATCGTCATCGGCGCCATGCCCATACCCGCCGAAACGAGGGAGACCGCGAGGCTGCGATGGGTTTCAAACCACCCCGTGACACAGGCCATCATGGGCGCAAAAATCGCCGCCGTCGACCCGCCCACCAGCACGCCGAACAAGACTTGAAACTCCAACAGTGAACTCGCCCGACTGGCCAGCGCGAGCCCGGTAGCCAGCAAAATTGAGCCGGTCAAGACCACCGGCCGCGGCCCCCAGCGATCCGAAAGTGTGCCCCACCCCATGGCCGTAAACGACATCGCGAGAAAGCCGATCGTCATCGCCACCGACACCCCCGTGACCGACCAACCGGTGGTCCGTGCGATCGGCACGAGAAACACGGGCAGGGAAAACATGGAGCCAACGGCCACGCACCCGAGCAGGCCGCCTGCCGCTACGATGACCCAGCGATAATTGGGGTGAGGGTCAGCGTTACGGTGAGCGTCAGAGCGCAGTTGAGGGACGTCGGGAATGATTTTCATTTTCGAAAAAGAGTTCGTTTCAGACCATCAACGAACGGCGCGGCCGAATCCGGACAAAGCCTCAGATTCGGCCCATTTTCAACTGCGATGGCGCGCACAAAAGCAGCACAGCCCGAGCAGATTACAAAAACCCGAGATTTTGACTTGTCACCATCCCCACAATACCTTGCTTTCCCCTTCCCTTTGATTGCCTGGTAGCTCAGTGGCAGAGCAGGTGACTGTTAATCACTTGGTCGCTGGTTCGATCCCAGCCCGGGCAGCCATTTTCGTCCTTTTGCCACGAAGTGACGAGCGATGACAGGACGCGACTAAAACCTTCGGCATCAGAGACGTTCACGCTCTGGATGAATTTCGAGCAAAGGTCAGCGAGTGACGCCGGATGACCAGAACGCACAGAAATTTGTGCGTCTCTTTGTGCGTTGTGCGTATTGGCTGGTTGGTAAATTTCTTTTTTGTGCGCATCCGCCGTAGCAACCTGTGCCTCTGCGTCGGTCGCGGCCGGGGATGAGCCAACGGC
>JAICMR010000052.1 GCA_025929155.1 Chthoniobacterales bacterium
CGTCATGGCTCTGGATGACTTTCTGGCTAGCCTCGTAAGCCCTTGAAACCGTGATGAGATTAACCATCTCGTTCATGGGAGAGACATTGCTCTGTTCGAGATAGCCCCCAAGGATTGTCGGCTTCTCCGCCGGAACCGGTTTGTCTCCTTTGCTCTCGGGACCGACAAGTCCATCCCCGATGCGATGAAGCCTTTGCAAGTCCTTGAACTGATAAACCGCCAGCTTCGCCACTGGCTGGTCCCCCTGGAAAAGCATTCCATCCGCGTTGATCGAGACGGCGCCGGATCCTGTCGGAAAAGTGATCGGACCGCTCTCTCCTATGACAGGAAATCCCTGATTCGTAATCAGAGTGCGATCCGACTTGAGCTGAAATTGGCCGTTGCGCGTGAAACCCGTCTCTCCATTGCCCCGTTGAACTTGAAAAAAGCCTTCGCCCTGAATCGCGAAGTCATAGTCGGCTCCGGTGCGCCGCAGCTCACCCTGCCCGAAATTAATCTTCGTTGAAGCCCGCGGCATCACTCCGGCAGCGCCCTCGCCGGACTTCGCGTGGAGATTCGCTTTGCTCCCGTCGTCGCTCACGGAGTCGAACGAGATCTCGCTTTTTTTGAAACCGGGGACGGACGCGGAAGCGAGATTCTGGGCAACGATCTCCTGCCATTTCTCGTAAGCGCCAAGAGCAGCGGCTCCTTTATAAATGCCAATATTCATTGGTTGCAATGAGACGTAGCAATGCCCGTGCCTCGCACTCTGACCGGGTCAAAAAGGTTCGGGAAAGGGATTGGACAAAGGCTGGAGGCAGTTACTGCCGCCGCTTTTGCCCCGTGAGATGCCGCAAAGCCAGCGGGCATCCAACCTTCACCGAACCTGGAGGCAGGTTTTGCCTCCCCTAGTACTCACACTGCAGCTCGATTCGCTTGCAGCAGACACAGGTAATGATAATCCGCTCGACCGAACCATCTCGATCCATCAATTGGATTTGTGGCTCGGCTTCCTCAACAGTCAGCGCTGTATTGGCCTGGTGAGAGGGCAAGGACGAAACCTCTTGCTGGCCCGGAGAGGCGGGACGGAGAAAAGGCTGAAAGCCGGGTTCGATCGCGGGCCGAACGTAGCGGCTGGCAGTGGCGAGAGAAGGACGATTTTGCAGGAAGCTTTCCATAAGAGTTATCGGTGAATGTTTAGGCTGATCGTGATGCGCTGGTTTGACTCAGATTCTGGCGATAACTTTGGCAGCGGTCGCGTATCGGCGTAGCCGGTCACCCGTTCAATTTTTTGCGGATCCACAGCGTAGAATTCCATCAACCGCCGGGAGGCGTTCGCGCGGTCGGCCGATAGCTCCCACGCGCCGTAGTCCTTGGAGATAGGAACGAATCCGGTTGCCGTGTGCCCGTCAATCGTCATCCGCAGGTTGTTGTGCTCCGCCAGCCAGGCCAGATTCTGCAATACGAACGTACCCCAGGCGGTCGGCTTGGCGGAATTTTTTTCGAAGAGCGGCTGACTTTGCCGATCGTAAAGCGTGACTTTCAGGCCATCGGAAGTAATCTCCATATCCACGGGCTTTTCAGCCGCGACGTCACTGACTTTGAGCATCCGGTTGAGTTCTTTAGCGAGGGCGGTAAGGAGATCCAGGTTCGCAGCGGCCGAGCTAGCCTTTGACTTATCAGTTCGGCGTGCACCGCTATCGTCGGTCTTAACGATTCCGACGGAATTCTTAGTTAAAGCATTGAACGGTTGTTTAAAGTAACTCGAAGTGGCGAGAAGGATTTGTTTGTCCTGCGAACTAATCCAGAGGACCATGAACAAGGCCATCATCGCCGTCACGAAGTCCGCATAGGCAACCTTCCAGGCGCCTCCGTGATGAGCATCAGCCTTCTTCGCCATCGCTACTTGGGTTTACCAAGCCCCTTGAGACTTTTTTCAAGATCGTCGGGATCGGGCTGGACATGGGGATCGAGACAACGACGCGCCACTTCCACCGCCATGATCGGCGCCATTCCATTGGCGAAACCGGCCAATCCTTTGGTGATGCAGCTAAAGTATTGCAGCTCGGCCACATTGTTGTGCTTGATCCGGTTGGTTAGCGGATTGATAAAACCGTAAGCTCCCAAGATGCCAAGAAAGGTTCCGGTTAAGGCTGCTGCCACGCGTTCGCCTACTTTCTCCGGGCCTTCCGCAATCGCCGCCATGGTGTTGATGATGCCCAGCACAGCCGCGACGATTCCGACTCCCGGCAACGAATCCCCAATCAGCTGCAGGATATGGACCGGCGCACCCGCTTCTTCTTCCTTCGCTTCGACTTCAGATTCGAGTAGTCCTTCCAACTGTTCCGGCTTGATTCGTCCATCGATCAATGGCTTGAGACCATTGCAGAGAAAACCGACGCGCTTCTTATCGCGCAGGAACGATGGATACTTTTGAAAGACACTGCTTTTCTCCGGCTCCAGGACATGGTCTTCCAAGGCGATAAGGCCATCCTTGCGCGCCAGCATAAAGACTTCGTAAAGGAGCTTCATCAGGTCGAGATACTCGTTCTTATTTCCGCCACTCCCTTTCAAGGCGCCCATCGTCTTCTTCATCATTGATTGCAGGACAGAAAAAGGGCTGGCAATGACGAGGATGCCGAGCGAGATGCCGCCGATCACCACGAATTCGGAAACATGCATCAACACCATCGGCTGACCGCCGGCGAGCATGAAGCCGCCTAACGTAGCCGCGAGGACGATGATAAAACCGACGATCAGGAGCATGGTTGCGCCTGAGTCGAACCGGTTAACATGCGCTGCACAAAAGCGCGCAAGCTCAGCACCGTCTGAGTATGAATTTGTGAGATGCGACCTTCGCTAAGGCCGAAGATCTGTGCGATCTCCGCCAGCCGTATATCTTCGAAGTAATACATCGCCATGATCTTCTTCGGGACGTCGGGCAGTTGCTGTAAGCGTTCTATCACGAGTTTGACCAGCTCCTTCTTTTCCAACTGGTCGCGCGCGGAGGGCTGTTCCTCGTCTTCAATCGTCTCGTGTAAGGCGATGTCATCGATGTCATCCGTATAGGCGGCGGAATCGAGCGGCAGGAAGCTGATCGGTTTGATCTCTTCCAGCATTTCGCTGTATTCCTGCGGCGAAATCTTAAGCGCCGCGCGGATATCGTCTTCGGTGGCGAGGCGCCCCAGAGTCTGTTCGAGCTCCACGATTGTCTCCTGCAGTTTCTTTGCTTTCCCACGGCTGCCACGCGAAAGTAGGTCCATGCGGCGTAATTCATCGAGGATCGCGCCCCGAATGTGGGTCATCGCGAAGGCTGGAAAAGTAGAGCTCTGAGACGGATCGTATTTCCTTACAGCGGTCATCAGGCCGGCGATCCCAACGCTGTTGAGATCGTCGAAATCCAGCGTCTCAGGCAGTGTCATCCGCATGCGACCTACGACTGTTTTAACGAGGGGAAGATGCTGTTCGATGAAGGCCTGTTCCGATTCAAGAGAGCTCGACGAGTGATAGGCCCGCCAGGCTTTCGCGGCTTCGGTCTTGGGACGGATTGTGGTTGTAGTCATATCTAGTTTACTCCGCTCGAGGACCCCTTCGTCGAAGTCGAGCTGGCGCTCATGCTATTCTGTTCAAGGACGAGACTCTTGATGCAACGCATCATCACGTAATGAAAGCCACGCAGAAGAAAGGCCCCGGCGAGACAGCCCAGAGCGCCGTCGCGCAAGGCGAAGCCGATCTCGTTGCCGGCGTGCAATTCAGTGAAAAAGATCGTGAGGAAGCCGATGGACCCGCCCAAGGTGAGGAAGAATTTCATAAGCCAGCTTTAGACTTAGCAAGCGGCGAGCCAGCGGCCGAAAAGGTTCGCGCTAAAATCGAGGGAAAGACTTCCTCAACAAAATCTCCCGCAATGCTCTGGCCGGAACTCAGGAAGAGTGGAGTGAGATCCCGGCCGAGGACGAATTCCCAAAGTTTCCCCCAATGTGGAAGCTCATCGAGATGGGTGAAGACCACATGGGTCGCAGCAAGCCGTTCGCCCAGCTCATAAAGCCGCTTGATCACATTGGTTTCATAGGCGGCATTGATCACCAGGACGCGGCTCCTAATCGACAGATTCGAGAGCATCTCCGCGTGAGTAGCTATCTCCTCCTCATCGACCAAACCTACCCCCGGCAAATCGGCATAGGTTCTTTCGTTAGGCAAGAGGTGGGCGGGGAGATCGTCGACGGAGCGGGAACAGACCACCCCGAGTGCCTCACAAAAAACCGCCAGACCGTCTCCCGGGTTGGCGCGGTCGAAGTCCACTTTCAAAACCGCGGCGTGAGACTGCCTAACGAAGACATCAGTCGCCAGCCATTTGCAGAGCGCGGTTGTCTTTCCAGCACCAGCCGCGCCCATGAAGGCAACCCTTTGTCCGAGCGGCCGCGCGGGCCGTCCTTGATATTCGCTGCGAAGGAAAAGTGTGATCTCGTTCAACGCCAGGTGCAGCGGCAGCTCGGCGATCCGCGACCAGTGCGGCGTGCTCTTGAGGGAAGCGAGCGTGACCGGAGGCAGTCCGCAACGGCTAAGCAGTCGTTCAAGATTCTCATCGAGCACCGGCGCCGGCAGGTTTGAGCTTTGTTCTTGCTCGAACTTGAAGGGACGTGGTGCGGCGACGGGTGCCGCCGGGGCGAGATCGAATTCTCCTTCAGGAAGACAGGACTTCATTTCGGCAGAAGTCTCTGCACGACTGGCGGCCAGGACTTCGGCGATGACTTCCAGCTTAGGCGCGCGAAGGAATCGTCCCAGCCCGGCGCCTTCCACCTGGCGCACGGATACGACTCGTGCACTGTCTCCCAAACGCTCGCGCAGAATTCTGACCGCTTCGTCCGCGCTCCCGACAACAAAGCGGTATTGTTCGCCGGCCTTCGGCATTTCTTCGGCGAGGATAGACATTGTTAGTTAGGCGGCGGCCCGTTGGACCTGAGGTTGCAGAATGATGGCGACGTTGTGGATTTCGGTCTGACTGGGCAACTCCTGGAAAGAGAGGACGACCAGCTTCTGTAGCGAAGGCTCAAAGAAGCGCCGGAACGCGAGGCGCAACTCAGAGGTGATGATGACGATCGGAGTCAAGCCTTGCTCGGACATCTTTGTCATCCGGTCGGTTAACTCTGTCAGTAAGTGTTGGGCCAGGGCTGGATCGAGCACGAGGCCAATGTCGTGCGGGGTTCGCTGCACTTTGCTGATCAGGAATTGCTCCAGCCGGGGATCGAGCGTGATCGCCTTGATCACTCCGGGTTCCGACTCGTATTCGCCGACGAAATAGACGCCGAGCCGTTTCCGCACCTGCTCCGCCAGATCGTCGGGATTCTTGGAGAGTGGCGCGAAATCGCCAATGCACTCGAGAATCACGCTGAGATTGCGGATCGGCACGCCTTCGCGCAGGAGGTTCTGGAAAACGCGTTGGATAATACCAATATTGACGAGGTCTGGAATCAGCTCGGCGACCAGCGTCGGGTTCCTTTCCTTTACGTGATCGACCAGCGCCTGCACGTCCTGCCGGCCGAGGATCAGGTGGGAGACTCGTTTCAGGCTTTCCGAGAGATGGGTGATGAGGACGGAAGCTGGATCGACCACGGTATATCCATTGACCTCTGCGTTTCGCTTCTCTTCCTCGGAAATCCAGATGGCGTTGATGCCGAAGACCGGCTCCACCGTTGGTACTCCCTGAAGCGCGACCTGACTGTCGGTCACATTCATCGCCATCCAGCGGTTGGCGATCAGCTGACCGCGCGCGACCTGCTTATTGCGCAGGAGGAACCTATACTCGTTAGGCTCCAGATCGAGGCTGTCGCGGATGGCAATCGGCGGAATGATCAGTCCCATCTCGCGAGCAAGGGTCTTCCGCACGCCCGTGACGCGGTCGAGCAGATCGCCGCCGTTCTTTTTCTCCGCCAAATTAAGTAGTCCGTAGCCGAGTTCGATCGCAAAGACATCGACATCGATGAGCTTCTGAAAATCTTCAGTGACAGGTTTGGCGGCGGCAGCAGCCGCAATTTCCTCCTTTGCCTTCGCGCCTTGAGCCGCATCGGTCTCGGCAGTTTTTTCTTTTTCACCCTGACGCGACTTCTTGATTTGCCGGGCGGTGAAAGCCGCCAACAGCCCGAGCGCGACAAAAGGCAGAATCGGCATGCCCGGCATGAGTCCAAAAACAAAAAGCATTCCGGCCGCGACTGCGATGGCGCGCGGATAAAGCGTAAGCTCACGACTGATGTGCACGCCGAGGTTGGAATCGCCTGAAGCGCGAGTGACCAAAATGCCAGCCGCCACACTGACGATCAGCGCCGGGACCTGTGCCACCAATCCGTCACCAATCGAGAGCAATGTGTATTTCTGGAGTGCTTCAACGATTGGCATTCCTTTTTGCAGGATACCGATGGCAAACCCGCCGACGATGTTGATCAACGTGATCAGAATGCCCGCAACCGCATCACCCCGGACGAACTTGCTCGCACCGTCCATCGCGCCATAGAAGTCGGCTTCTTTCTGTACCTTATAGCGCCGCTTGGTGGCGGTGGCTTCATCGATGATCCCGGCGTTCATTTCCGCATCGATCGCCATCTGCTTGCCGGGCATGGCGTCAAGAGTGAAGCGGGCCGCGACTTCCGCGATGCGGCCGGCGCCTTTTGTAATGACCATGAAATTGATCACGACCAGGATGAGAAAGACGACGGCGCCGACGACGTAGTTACCCCGGACGACGAAGTGGCCGAAGGCTTCGATGATGCTCCCGGCGTGACCGTCCGCGAGAATAAGTCGCGTGGAGGCGACGTTAAGCGATAGCCGGTAGAGCGTGACCGCCAGGAGCAGAGTAGGGAACCCGGAAAACTCAGGTGGATCCTTCACATAGATAATGATCAGCAGCATCAGGAGCGAGAAGCCGATGCTGGCGGCGAGCAACAGATCGAGGGCAAAGGCGGGCACCGGCATGACCAGCAACACGACCGTGCCGAAGAGCGACGCGACAAAGACCAGGTCGCCTTTTTTCAAGGCGTCGATTAGCTGCCGGGGACGGGAAGAAGCAGGTGTGCTCATTCGAGGTTTGACTTAGCCGTTCGTTCGTTAGTCTGGGCGCGCTGAAATTCGTCCCGGCGGCGTTTCAGCTCATGGAAGTAGAGACGATGTGTGCGATAGACGAACGCAAGAATGTCCGCGACCGCCTGGTAGAGTTCGGTTGGGATCGGATGGCCGACGCGGCCGTATTTGAAAAGCATCCGCGCGACCGGTTTGTTTTCGATCATCGGCACCTGGTGGTTGGCAGCCAGTTCCTTGATGCGCCTGGCGAAGAGCCGTTCCCCTTTCGCGAGCACCACCGGCGCCTTGTCCGCGCCGCGTTCGTATTTCAGCGCGACCGCAAAATGCGTCGGGTTCGTAACCACTACGTCGGCGGTCGGGACGGCGCTGAGCATCTGCTTCTGCATCAGCCGGCGCGCCATCTGCCGCCGGGCCATCCGGACGTGAGGATCGCCTTCGGCGGAGCGATTCTCCTCCTTCACTTCCTGCTTGCTCATCATCAGCTCCTTTTGAATCCGCCGGAGTTGATAGACGTAGTTAAAGGCGCCCACACAACCGAGGGCCAGAACGAAGCGCCAGATCAAAGTAAGGGCCGTGTCATAGATGAAGCTACCGAGTCGATAGGGAGCTACCGGCGTGTAAAAGAGCGGGTCGGCCATGATCTTCTTGAGCGCGCTCCAGACGATCATTCCTACGACGGCGAGTTTGGCTGAGTCGGTGGCGAGCTTTACCCAGCCCTGGGCTGAGAAAACTCTCGAGAAACCTTTGGCTGGATTCAGTCGGGAAAGTTTGGGTTCGAGCGCTTTCGGCGAAAGCCGGAACCGGCTTTGCAAGCCGCCGGCCAGAATGCTGGCGAGCGCGCAAACCGCGCCCATCGGAACGACGAAGCCGAGCATCGTCATGACTGAAGTCGATACCCACTCGCTCATGCTATCGGGATTCAAGGCGTATTTCCCGAGCTGGCCGAAAAGGCCGACCGAGATGCCCGCGATCCGACTGGTGTATTCCTTGGCGGTGAAGAGGAACATCATCGCCGCCGCGATCAGAATGAAGACGACGTTCAGGTCGGGCACCCGCGCGAACTGACCTTCCGCGTGCGCCTCGCGCAGTCGCTTCTCGGTTGGCTGTTCGGTTTTGGAGCTCTGCTCGGACATTTTTGCCTCTTACGGGATCACCCGGAGCATCATGTCCGGTGACCCACGCAGGGCATTTAGCACGGCCTGTGCCGTGAGACCGAAGGTGAGACCCAAAAGGATCATCCCCGCAAGAATTCTGATCGAAAAGCTCTCGGAAAAGACGTTGATGCTGGGAGCGGCCTTTCCCAAAATAGCAAAGGCAAAGGTGACAATAAAATTTATCGCCAGGAGCGGCGCCGCCATCTGCAGTCCGACCAGGAAAATATTGCCGGTCGCTTGGACAAGAATTTCTCCCACGTTCCGGTGCAGCGCCAGCGCGCCAATCGGAGCGATCGTGAAGCTACGCAGGAACGCCATAAAAACCGCGTGATGACAGCCCGAGATCAGGAAGAGGAGGGCGCCGAGGTAATACAAGGCGGTGCCCACGGGAGAAGAAGTGTTACGCGAAATCGGATCGATTTGTGAACCGACCGAGAGGCCGATCTCGGTTGACATCACTTGGCCGGCAAATTCGATCGCGTAAAAGATGAGACGGACCGAAAAGCCCATCAGCAAGCCGATGACCAGCTCCCGTATCCCAACTGTGATGAGCGCGAGCGCGTCAGCAGGCAGTGGCCCGGTGACCTGTAGTTGCGCGCCTGCGATGTAGGCCAGGATCACCGCGATCGCGAGCCGCACCTGCACGGGCACGCTCTGCCCCGAGAAAACCGGGAGAAGCGCGAGCAATCCCCCGGCCCGGATGAAGGCCATCATGCCTCCGTAAAGAAGGTCGAGTGACATCTGCCTATCTCACCATGTCTGGCAAGTGAGAGAGATACGCGATCGTAAACTGCATTAGCTGCCGCAAGATCCAGGGCGCCGTAAAAACGATCACCATGCCGATGGCGATCACCTTCGGCACAAAGGTCAAGGTTTGTTCCTGAATGCTTGTAACTGATTGGAAAAGACTTATCGCCACACCCACAAGAACCGCGACGATCAGGATCGGTGCGATAATCAGAAGCGAAGTGCTAATGAGAGACCGAAGGATCTCGATGGCCTGCTCGATGTTCATATTCCAAAGCTCTCCACCAGCGATCGAATAACCAGATGCCAGCCGTCAACCAGCACGAAAAGTAGCAGCTTGAACGGAAGCGAAATCAGTGTCGGAGGCATCATCATCATCCCCATCGACATCAGCGTGGAAGCGACAAGGAAATCCACGATGAGAAAAGGAATGAACACCAGGAATCCCATCTGAAACGCCGTCCGCAACTCACTCACGACAAAGGCAGGCACAGCCACTCGCATCGGCACATCCTCGACGTTCGTCGGGCCGGCGCCGGAAACACCGAGGAAGAAATCCAGCTCGCTTCGGCGAGTCTGCTTAAGCATGAACTGGCGCAACGGCGCTGAGGCTCGTTCGAGGGCGACGTTCGTCGTGATCTCTTTGGCCATATAGGGGCGGAGTGCGTCATTGTTAATCCGGGTCGCTATTGGCGACATGATAAACATGGTCAGGAAAAGAGAGAGACCGACGATGATCTGGTTGGAAGGCGCCCCCTGCACCCCGAGAGCGCTCCGGACGAAACCAAGGACGATCACGATTCGGGTAAAACTCGTCATCAGCATCATGATTGATGGCGCGAGCGTGAGCAGCGTCATCACAAACAAAATCTGGATCGCGGAGGAGACATTCCCCTGTTCGCCACCACTGCCGATGGAGATGCTGATCGGCAATGCCTGCGGAGTGGGGGTCGCAACCGGCGCTTGAGCCAGTGCGGGAATTGCCAGCACGAAGAGCACCAGGAAGATGAGACTGACTCGCAGCGTGCGCCGCCTTCCAAATGAGGTCAGGCTCATTGATTCTCGCTGAAGTGTTTGGCGAACGGCTCATCGGCTTTGTAGCCGAGATCACTGAGGAGTTCAATCCGGCCAGGACATACCCCCAGGAGCATCTTGCGTCCTTCGTATTCGGCGACCACGAGAAATTGCCGGTTCCCGAGCATCCGCGTCTCGGCCACGTTCAACTTGCGCGCGCCCTTGGTCTTGGCTGGCATGAACTTAAAGCCATTCTTCAGAAAGTAGGAACCGACGCCGAGCAACACGACCAGAAGACAGAGATAGATCGCCAGTTGCACTCCGGAGTTCGAACCCGTAGCCGGGACAGTCGGCGTCGCGCGAGCCGATGGAACGATGATCTGTTGAGCGTTCTGGGTCGCGGGAGCTATCGAGCTTGCAGCCGTACTCTGTTGCGCCTGCCCGGATGCTGCGACGAGGAATACGAACGCTGCCCCGACCGCCAGGCGTGACGGCAGACTCACGAGTTATCTCCGATAAGCTCGGTAATCTTGATCCCGAAATTCTCTTCCATGACCACGACCTCGCCGCGCGCGATCAGCTTATCGTTAACATAGAGTCCCACCGGATCTTCAGCTCGCTGGTTCAGTTGAATCACCGCGCCAGGTCCCAGTTCCAGCATTTCGCGCATCGGTAAATCACATGTGCCCAAGCGAACTGTGAGCTGTACCTTGATATCAAGAACGAGATTTAACTTATTGTCTTCCATGGGGCTATTCATGACTTATTCAAGGGCCAGATGTTTCGTCAGCTGCACGGCGACCTGCCCGTTCTGAATCCCGATTAAACCGACAAATTCACGAGCGTTGGCAAATTGGACATGGGTCCGAGCGATCAGCCCCGGGTCCATGGGCAGGATATCGCCCGGAGAAAGAGAGACTAGCTCCTGAACGCGCATCTCCTTCGCCTTCCACTGAGCAATAACTGGAACGGAAATGGCGTCGTAGGATGCGCGCCATTGTGGCTTCTTATTGGCAGTCCCAGTCCCGCGAACGGTTTCCCGCTGCTGACTCTCCTTTACGAGTCCTTCGACCATCGAGTAGGGAATGCCGAGCTGAAGCTGACCCTGAGTTTCGCCGAGCTGCACTCCGATTAAAGCTGACAAAACGGGAGCGTCCGGAAGAGACGTCTTCAAGAAGCGCGTCGTCGTCTCGTGCCCGATACAGGTTGGCCGAAGTTTCGTGTCCGAGCGCCACTGCTGACACCACTCTTCCATGATGACCTGGACGACCTCCTCCAGAAGGCCTAGCTCAATCTCACTCAGGGGTCGCTCGGCTTTCGCTGCGACGCCTCTTCCGCCCAGCATGCGATCGATCATCGCATGGCAAATCGAACTACTGAGATTCAAGATTCCAATGCTCGAAAGGGGTTCGATTTCCAGAAGCGCGATCTCGGCTGGTTCTTCAATGCCTTCGATAAACTCACGAAAGGTCGGAACACCAAATTGGGTCAGTGTCGCGCCGCATTCCATCCGAAAAAAAGTAGAGAGCCGCGCTGTGAGATGTTCGACAAACTTCTGATGCACCAGTTCCACCTGGCGGAGAGCGCTCTGGCTAAGAGCGGCCGGGTGGCGAAAATCGTAGGGTGAGATCGTGACCTCGCCGGAGAAGCGAGTGCCGCCAAAGCGATAAACTCGCCCGCTTGTTTCGACGGACGCCACTGTCGGCTGGCCCGGCTGTTCTGACTTCGCTTCCATGATTACTGAACAACGAATTCCGTGAAGAAAAGTTCCTCCACAACCGGTTCCTTGAGAGCTTGATTAAAGCTGGCGAGTAAGTCATTGCGGACCATATTCTTCGAGCCGGCTCCCTCCAGGTCGTCCATTGACTTGGAGCCGAGGACACTGATAGCGACATCGAGTAACTGATTCTTATTCGCCGTAATGGTCTGCTGAAAATCGGCTTTCGAGCCTTCCACGGTGAAACTCGCCTTTAGATAGCGAGTCCCGCCCGCACCACTCAGGTTGACGACGATGTTGCTGAACTCGTAGGAAGCATCCGGCTTCTTGGCATCCGTTTTCTTATCGTGGTGTTCGGCGCCTGCCGGTTTGGCCGCGCCGCCTTCCTTCATCACGGCCGCCGTGATCCGTGGGATCAGGACGAATTGTGTGACACCAAAAGAAATCGCCGGCATCAACACCAGAACCGCGATGATTGGTCCCCAGGGACTTGGCGCTTTCGCGGGCGGGGCCGCCTCCTTGTTTTCTGTGCTAGCTTTAGCTTCCTCACCCATAAGTCGAAGAGTTAGCGCTTCAGATTAATCACGTCCTCGAGGACGGTGTCGGAGACTGTGATGATGCGTGAGCCGGCTTGGAAGGCGCGCTGAGTGGTGATCAACTCCGCGAACTGCTCACTCAGATCCACATTCGATAGCTCGAGGGCGCCACTTTGGATATGCCCGAGGCCATTCGAACCGGGCCCGTTCGCGCCGGCGGTGAGCGAGGCACCACCGATGGGGCCGGCCGAAGCGAGGCCGCTGAAAAGATTAGAGCCTTCGCGAGTGAGCGCGGTCGGATCGCTAAAGTTCTGCAGCAAAATTTGGCCGCGGACAAAGCTGTCGCCGGAAGAAAGGCTCATGACGATATTGCCCTGCTGATCGAAGCTGTAGGATTGGAGGGTGGGTCTGTTGGCTTCGACTTCCGCGTCGGTAAAGAGACCGCCGGTGGAGTTGGTTAGTCCGTTACCGATGCCGATGTCAAAATCCAGCTTGATGTCTCCAACGCTGCTGGGCGGAGTGACGGTGGGTGTGTAGGTCAGCACACCATCAACAACTGTCGCATCAAAGGTGACCGCACCATTACTCAGACCTTGCAGGCGAAATCCGTCGTTTGTGACCAGAAAGCCCTGGTCATCCGCGCGGAAGTCACCTGCCCGCGTGACGTAATCAACGTTGTTAACAGAATCGTGGACGCGGAAGAAGCCGTTTCCTGAGATGCCGAGGTCGGTCGGCTTCCCCGTAGGCGAGAGTGTGCCTTGCGTGAAATTGCCATTGACACCTGCGACCTGCACGCCGGTGCCGATCTGTTGGGCGGGAGTATTAGAACCAATGCCACCTGCTGGAGACGGCGTCGCCTGGCGGAGTAGTGTGCTGAAGTTATCCGAATAGGTGGTGGTGCTGCCTTTGAAGCCCGTCGTGAGAACATTGGCAATGTTATTGCCGATCACGCTGAGGCCTTTTTCGAAGCTGCGCAACGCGCTTACTCCACTGCTTAATGAATCGGATAACGACATAGGGTGCTGCTTTCTTTTTGGTTGTTGGAATGGGAAAAGTTATCGGATCAGCTTACCGGCACGTCGGCTGGCGGAACGGCGCTGACGCTTTGGATGGCGCTTAGGTCATAGGGAACGCCATTGACCACGATCTTGGGCGTTCCGCCGCTAACTGTAACTGACGTGACCTGCCCGGTAACGGTGCCAAAAGCCTGATCGGAGACGGTGACATACCCTCCGAGATAGCTATGAGCCGAATTGATCGCGGCCTGCTGACTGTAGGCTTCGAAGTCCGCCGTCAAAGCCTGAGTCTGCTGAAGGTTGGTGAAACTGGCCATCTGCGAGATGAACTGGGTGTCGTCCATCGGCTTGAGCGGATCCTGGTTCTGCAACTGGATCGTGATCAGCTTTAGAAAATCGTTGACGCCGAGGCCGCTGATTCCGCTTCCAGCGGCGGGCGCGGTAGCGGCTGTTTCGTAGGCGATCTGAGGAGCAGTGGCGTTATTGACAGATGGGATAGTCATATTAGGAAGTTCAAGCCCAGGCAGCCCAGCCGGCGCCGCGAGTGGCAGGTGTTACCAAGGGCGAGGAAGTTCGTGAGGGCGACGGCTTTGCCGGGTGCTTTAGCGGGACGGTCGGATGGCCGGCCGAATTCTCGTAGGCGGGTTCCCGACGGTTGTCCCGCTGATTTGTAAAGTTGTTCAACCCGCTCTGGGTAGTAGGTGATTGAAAGACAGGAGTAGTCACTCTAAGACCACGCTCGGCTGAGCTAGTCGAGAAGTCCGACCAGCCGCGTGCGATCGCTTCGCGCATCTCAGTAGAGTCGGTTTTGAAGAAAGTCCGGACTTCGCCCCCGTGGACTTGGAGGTGGACGGTCAGGACCTCTCCATCCTTAAGGTTAATTTGCATCTCCACGTTGGCGCGCCCGTCGGTCCGCAGGCTTGTCGTAGCCTCGGTCAGCTCGTTGAAGATGCGGACGATTGGTTCGGCCCGAGGAGTCTGCTGGATACTTTCGGCCGGCCGGACGTCCGCGGTCGAGAAATGTATGGTCGGCGGAACGGCTGACTCAGTCCCTTTGGGATCGGGTGCTCCGGACAGGTTCCCCTCTTGGTTGCCAGAAGAAAAATCGCGTGACGGCGGGGTTTTGCCGAGAGGTGGTTTGGCATCGTCGGTCGCTGCCGGCAGTGCGGCCGTGTTGAGCTGGCTGCTCTTCGGCTTGGTCTGCAGTTCCGCGAACGACATAGTGACTTGCTGCTTAGCAGCGTCTGTGCCAGCCACTCGTGGCAAATCTTCCGGTGAGTTGATTGTAGAGGGGGAGGCGCTCCTAATTCTTTCGTTCGGCGCCGGTCCCACGGGCAACGGCACGGGAGAATTGGAAGTTTTTGCCTGGTCCAACTTGATTGGAAGAGGGCTGGTTTGGTTCTGGTTGGTTGCGCTTCCTTCCTTGGAGTCGGCGGGAAATGCCGTTGCCAGTTTGGTTGGCGCGACGTTTGGTTTTGGAATCTCGACGGCTCGGGGTGCCGATGAGCCGGCAGCGACCTCGGTCGCCG
Source organism: Chthoniobacterales bacterium (assembly GCA_025929155.1). GTDB lineage: Bacteria > Verrucomicrobiota > Verrucomicrobiia > Chthoniobacterales > UBA10450 > Palsa-1392. Next base: position 14,761 of record JAICMR010000052.1, read on the forward strand.
TCGTCTGTTCGACCGAGGACGGGATCTTCTCGGGAATAAGACTGGGAGTTGGCAGCGCGGGAACCTGCAGGTCTAGCGCCGTGGTTGGGAGCAAGCTGACTCCTGCCGCTGCGATCTCCTCTTCCTCTGCACTGGCCTTTTCTTGTTTCTTGTCGATTCGTTTTTCTCCGGGAGCGAACGTCGAAAAATTCAGCTTCAAAAAGGCAGCCTCCTCCAGGTGCAATCTTTTCGCCGCGCGGGGCGCGGGTTTCGATGACGGAGCCACTGGCAAGTGAGCTTCAAACGGAACCGGAGAGCCGTCGTCCGGCAAAGGGGCGGACTCTTCCGGTCCGGCCGACCGCTCATGAGTTGCGGGCAGATTGTTCCGTTCCGTTGCGCCCGCCAGAGAGTGATTCATGCTTGTGGCGCTGCTTTCTTGAGCGGCTCGAGCAATCGGAGTTTATCGGAGATCCGCGCGGCGCGTTTGGCCATGGTCTCTTCCTTGTCCTGTTCCTTGGACATCTCGGCGAGAATCGCGCCCGCGGTTTCGGCTTTCATAAAAGACAGGATTTTGACGATGCTGTTGTCATCCAGCTCTTTGAAGATAGCGACGGCCGCGGTTGGCTTGATGCTGGAATAAGTCTTGGCCAGGCCCTTGATGTTCTTGGCTTCTGATTCCTCGATCCGCGGGATAGCCTGCGACATCTGATCACGCATCGCTTCGATGTCCGCGCGCACCTTCTCCAGTTCCTGCTTCTCTGCTTCCACCCGGGCGGCGTATTTGCCCAGATCGGTTTCACGCGCTTCGAGCTTCTCTTTCTCTTTCTTTAACTCTGAAACCATCTCGTCCACCGCGGTTGAGTTAAAGCTCCAGAGTGTTACCGGCAGCGGCTTTTGCTCGAGTAATCCGGCAGAGGCATTGAACTTATCTCCCTTGCGATAGATGAGACCGGCCGTAATGCCGATGTTCAGCAGCGCTGCGACGAGGACGAGGATGACAATGGAACCGCGTGATTTCATACCATGGCTCCCTTCGGCCGGCCGAACCGCGCCATCACCGCATCGTCAACCGCTACCTGTTCGCGCCGCTCCGTTTCGCGCTGATACTGTGCCTGCTGCTTCGCGCGCAAACGTTCGAGGACTTCGCGGGCGCGTTTTGCCGCCAGCAAATCTTGCAGCCGCGCCTGTGCTTCTTTTTGGAAATGGGCGAGCCGATCGGCCTTTCGTTGACAGATCGATTGCTGATAGCCGATCGCGTTGAGCGCAATAATCTGGTCGTTCTTGGTGAACCGGCCTCGGCGCGAAGCGTTCAGCGCCTCTTCCAACCGCTCGAGTTCCATGCGGGCGTCAGTGAGGTCTTCCTCGGCCCGACGCATCGCTTCCAAGGCGCGGCCGTAGCTTGCCTGGGCTTCACTTTCCTTGGCCGCGCGCAGCCCGAGGACTGGTTCGAGACGAAAGAGGAAGCGCTTCATTTCAGGATCGCTCCGATCTGTTGGAAAGATTCCGCGCGGCTAAATTTCTCCTCCATCTTTTGGCGGAGTAACTGCATCAGCGCCTCGTGCTTCTCGATCGCAAGATCGATTTTCGGATTGCTGCCTTTGGCGTAGGCGCCGATCGAGATCAGGTCTTCATGTTTGCGATAAAGAGCAAGCAGATCGCGCGCTCTGCCAGCCAATTCCATCTCATCAGGCGAGCTGATCTCACGGGCGAGACGGCTCACGCTCTCGAGCACATCGATCGCGGGAAAATGATTTCCGGTCGCGAGCGTGCGCGCGAGGATGATGTGACCGTCGAGGATACCACGCACCGCATCCGTGATTGGCTCGTTCATGTCGTCGCCTTCCACCAGCACGGTGTAGAAAGCCGTGATCGATCCGCGTTCGCCGTTGCCCGTACGCTCCAGCAAACGCGGCAAAAGGGAGAAAACCGAAGGCGTATAACCACGACTGCTCGGCGGCTCGCCCACGGCCAGGCCGATCTCACGTTGCGCCATGGCGAAGCGCGTGACCGAATCCATCATGAAAAAAACGTTTCGGCCCGCGTCGCGAAAGTGTTCCGCAACCGTTGTCGCGAGCTGGGCGGCGCGCAGCCTAACGAGCGCCGGTTGATCCGAAGTCGAGACGACGATGACGGAACGCGCCATGCCTTCTTCGCCCAAATCTTTCTCGATAAATTCTCGCAATTCCCGGCCGCGTTCGCCGATGAGGGCGATCACGTTCACGTCCGATTCCGCGCCGCGCGCCATCATTCCGAGTAAAGTCGATTTCCCCACACCGCTGCCTGCGAAAATGCCCATGCGCTGGCCGCGGCCGACTGGAGCGAACAGGTCAATTGCCTTCACGCCGGTCTGGAAAGGCCGGTTGATCTGCTGACGGAGCAGGGGATTCGGCGGAAGATTTTTGAGCCCGCGCGTGAACTCGGCGCGGAGCGGCCCCCGACGATCGATCGGCCGACCGAGCCCGTCGATGACGCGTCCGATCAAGCCTTCTCCGACCGGCACTGCGCTGGCGAGGGCCGCCGCGACGACTTCGCAGCCGGCGTGGACGTGGTGCATCTCGCCTAACGGCATCAGGAGAATTCGATGATCGCGAAAGCCAACGACCTCGGCCATGGTCTCGGGCGCACCGCGCCGCGATTGAATTCGACAGACATCGCCGAGCGCGACGTCTGGTCCATCGGACTCGATCACCAGACCGGTCACTTGGACAACCTTCCCGATTCTTTCCGTCAGGCGGGTCGTCGCGAGTTGTTGGCGAAACTGCGCGAGGAGGGGATCGAGGTCGGGCATTGCGCTCATCGAAAAGCTTGCTCCACAGTTTTGAGTTTGGTGCCAATCCGGCCGTCGATCGCGCCGTGCCGGCTGCGCGCGAGGCAATCGCCTGGTTGCAGCTCAGGATCGGCGCGAAATTCAATCTGCGGATATTTTGCGCGAAAGCGTTTGTCCTGGCTCTTGATCAGCTTCAGGTCGTGCGCGCTAAGGCTCACTTCGATCGGTTGGCGGCCTTCGCTGATTTCGCTCAGCAATTCCTCGACCAGCCGGACCACCAACTCGCGATCGATCTCGGTATTCGCGAGCACGCGGCGCACCGCTTCGATTGTTAACTCGGGTAGCGCCTGCCGCAGCTGTTCACCTAACTCTGTCGTGCGCTTGGCCAGCGCCGCAAACGTGTTCTGCTGTAGATGGATCAACTCGTCGCGCTGTTCGACGAGGTGCTGTTCCATCAGCGCGGAGGTATCGGTCGCGCCGCGCTGGTAGCTTTCTTTTTTCGCGGCTTCCAGCTCCTCAGCGGAAAAGAGTGCGGGTGGTTCCGTGCCGACGAGCGTCACCTTTCGCAGCGGTCGAGAGAAATGAATCGGTTCAAGCTTTGGCATTTGCTTCCTCTTCCTGTTCGAGGCTGATCTCTTCCGCTTCCTCGAGCTTGCGGACGATTTGAATGATCCGGTCCTGTGCTGCGTTGATCTCCTTTGCCTTGATCGAACCGAGCATGTCGATCTCTTCCCGCACACTTTCAGCGGCGCGCTTGGAGACCGATTTCAGGATCGCGTCGGTCAGCTCTGGCTTCGCGGTCTTTAATGCCTTGGCGAGGTCGGCGGAATCGACTTCCCGGACCACGCGCTGCAGGTCCGCCGCAGAGAGCCGGCCGAGATCTTCGAAACCGAAAATTTCCTTGCGAATTAATGCGCCTAACGAGGCGTTGCGCTCGTCCACTCGAGCGAGCAGCGTCTTGCGCGATTCCTTGTCGAGCAAATTCAGGATGCCGGCCGCGGCCTTGGCGCCGCCGCTACGTTGCATCGACTGCGGAGCGACCGCGCCTTCGGAATTCCGGCTCAGCTTTATCGCGACTCGGGTGACGACGTCGCGCGAAGTCTCGTCCATCGCGCCGAGCCGCTCGACGACTTCTTCGCGTTGCTCGGGCGTGAGTTGCTTGATGACTTCCGCCGCTTTGGTGATTTCGAGATTTGCCAAAATGAACGCCATCGTCTGTGGCTGCTCGGTTTTGACCAGGTTGAGGATTTGGCGCACGTCCATCTTCTGGATGTTCTCCCTGCTATTGCCTTGGCGACTGTTTGGCGCGCAGCGATCCAGAATTTGGGAGGCCGCCTCGGCACCCTTCGCTTTTTCAAGAGTCGCCTGGAGAAAATCCGCGCCACCGACGAGCGAGGACGCTCCCGCCGAAACGACATCGGCAAACTCTTCCATAACGGCCTGCTGGGTCGCCGCGTCCACGACGTTCAGGTCAGAGAGATCGCGGCAAATCAGATCGAGCTGCGGATCTTCGAAATGCTTCACGACCTCGGCTGCGGCCTCCTGGCCGATCACGACGAGGAAAGCGGCGAGCTTCTGCGTCTTCGTTAGGCTGGCGTAATCGAGCGCGGCCATTTTCAGGATTTGCTGTTGCCGTTTGCCATCCAGCCACGGAGCGCGACACCGACGTTAGCCGGTCTTTGCCGGATCATTTCGTTGAGCAAATCCGGCGTGATGTTGCCGGACTGGCCATTGCCGGCGGCTCCGGAAGCGCCCGCTGGACGAAAGAGCTCGAACGGGATTTCGTCCGGCTTGGTTTGCTTCAACATGCGGAGGAAGAAAAGGAGCAACACGACGGCGATGGCGCCGGCGCCGATGTTTTTCAGGAGGTCGCTGTACTTGCCAACCAGCTCTCCGACACCACCGCTCTTGGGCGCGGGAGGATTTTCAAAGGCGGTCTCCTGGATCGTGACTGAACGCGCGATCTCCTGCGGGTTTTCAGCTTTCACGCCTAGCGCATTGGCGACCATCTTGCGGAGCGATTCGATCTCCTCGGGGGTTCGTGGTTTCGCTTTCGGCGCGATGAAGACGGCCGCGGAAAGATGGTTGATGCCGCCCGGAGCGCGCACAGCGTTCGTGGTCGTGCGATTCAGCTCGTAGGTGTTCGTCTTGTTCTTGTGGACCTGCTCGCTGTTCTTGCCCGCTTTATTGTTATCGGTCGTGGCGTTGCTGGGTGTGTTTGAACTCACGCCAACGGTGGTGTTCTGGGGCGATGTGGCGCCGTCCACTTCCGTGGTTGTGGTGCTGTCTTCGCTGGTTTGTTCGTTCCGGACTACCTGGCTCTCCGGGTCGTAAACTTCCTGAGTCTTAGTCGTGCTGTCCGAATCAATGTCTGCGGAAACTCGGACTACGGCGTTCCCGGCGCCCAGCACTTTGGCGAGCATGGTTTCCACCTTGTTGCCGAAATATTCCTCGACGCTCTTGCGGTATTTCATCTGACTCGAAGCCGCGGCGAGCGAGCCGTCTTCCTTCAGGTTTTCAGTCAAGAGATTGCCGTGGCTGTCGATCAAAGCGACGTCTTCGGCGCGCAATCCTTCGACGGAGTTGGCGACCAGGAAACGAATCGCATTCACGTTATCCTGCGGCAGACCTGAGCTGGTCGTGTCGATGAAAACCGACGCAGTTGGTTTGGATTTCTGATCCGAAAAAAGCAGACGATTTTCCGGCATCACAATCATCACGCGGGCGGAGCGGATGCCGTGCAGCTGGCCAATCGTGCGCGATAATTCGCCCTGCAAGGCGCGGAGGTAATTGGTGCGTTGGACGAAGTCGCTGATGCCGAAGTTGCTCCGGTCGAAAATCTCGTAACCGACACCCTCGCCGGCCGGAATTCCTTTGGACGCGAGGACCATGCGCAACTTGTGCACCTGATCGGCCGGCACATAGATCGAGCTCCCGCCGTTGCCGACCTGATACTGCACGCCTTGTTCCTGCACGGCCGCGGCGATCTCGGAGACATCCTTGTCGTTCAGGCGCCCATAAAGAAGCTGCATGGAAGGGCGATGGGCCCACCAGACCATCGCGATCATGCCTCCCATGACGACGGCCGCGGCGACGGAGAGAGTAATCCGCTGATTGAGGCCGAGATGACCCCAGATCCGCTTCATTTGTTCAAGAAAGTCTTTCATTCGTTAGGTAAAAAGGAATTTTACGATCAGACCTGCATCCGCATAAGTTCCTGGTAGGAATCGACCAGCTTGTTGCGGACTTCGACCATCAGAGAGAAGGCGACCCCCGCCTCCTGCATCGAGATCATGGCCTGGTGCAGATTGTTCGTTTCGCCGGTTAGGACCTTCGTCTGGTCGGCCGCGGCGGCTTTCATCGTGCCATCCACTTCCTGCACCGCGCGCTCAATGATGTTTGAAAAGGAGGATGGTTGGGTGGAGCTGAGGGACTCGGTTTTTCCCAGCCGGAGAGGAGCGTCGCTGAAACTAATGCCCGCGGGATTGAGTTCGTTCCCGAGTGGGGCGGCAGAATTTTCCGGCCGAGCCACGAGTTTACCCGCGAATGAGGCGGCGCTGCTAAGGATATTGCTGATCACGTGGTGGTGGATTAATGGCCGATGGCGAGGGCTTTCATCGCCATCTGCTTGGCGTTACGGACAACGGCGAGATTCGCTTCATAGGCGCGGGAGGAACTCATGAGATCGACCATCTCGGTCGCGATGTTGACGTTCGGCATGCGCACCATTCCATCCTTGTCCGCGTCCGGATGACCGGGGGCGAAAATGATCTCGCCCGGTGTTTCATCATTCGAGACCTGGGCGATGCGCACGCCTTTCCCGCTCTCGGATCCTGGCTCGATGCATGACTCGAAGGAGACGACCTTGCGCTTGTAAGCCTGTCCATCCACGTCATGCGTCGTGTGGGCATTGGCGATATTTTGCGCGACGAGGTCCATCCGGGTCTTTTCCGCGGAGAGTGCGCTGGCGGTGACATTGATGCCGGAGATGATGTTCATGGTTCAGTTGCGTCAGGATTGGCGGCCGGTAATGGCAAGCCGGAGTTGGCGAAGTGAGGCACTAACGAACTCGCCGAGAGTCTCGAACTGCATGGAGTTGTTACTCATGGTGAGCAGCTCTTTATCCAGCTCGACATTGTTGCCGTCGGGCCGCTGCGCGGTCGCAGAGCTATCAGGCGCGACCACGGGATTTAGCATCGTTTCCGGTTGGCCGGCGTGCAGCCGCGCCGCGAACTCCTCATTGAAACTCTTCGGGAGATCGACCCGCTTGTAACCGGGCGTTTCGATGTTCGCGATGTTGGCCGCGAGCGCTTCGTGACGGATCGCCGTCGCGTCCATCAGCTTCTTTTGCGCGACGTAATTGCTGTCGGCGAAGAGAGCCTCAATCATGATGAAACAACGCTAAGCAGCGGCTATGCCAATCGCGGAGGTGAGTCGTCGTTAATGGAAAACGATCGGATCACTTACTGATCGCTATTCATCGCAGCGCGCACATTCGCGGCGAGAACCTGGGTTTCGGGACGGAGATTGATCTGCTGCGTGTAGCCGCTGGCCGAGCGCAACGAAACGTTGCCTTCAGCGCTGATCTCGAGCTGCGATCCCGGCGGCAGGTTTTGCCCGGCCAGCGCGGACGAAACTTCCGGACTATTCACGAGCTGCTGCATGAGCGGCGCGCTGACGCTGCCTAAGTCAGACGGTTGCACGGCGAGCGCGCCCGAGAGCGTGCGCGTTTTCATGAGCGAATCGAACTCGATCTGCGGCGCTTGCTGCGACGCGGCCGGACGCGCTTCCTTTGCCTGAGTCAGATTATCGAGAACCGTGCTGGCCAGTGAGCTGATAGCGGGAATGAGAAATGGTGCCATAACGCAAAAGTGCTAAGCACCAGACATGCCATCTTCCCGAGATGGCGTGGCTCAAGTAACAAAACTCGCGGTCGCGGGCTCAGCTATAAACCAACAGGCGCTGCGTCACCGAAGTGCGCAGGTGGTGGTTTTTGATCTTCTCGATCGCGGGAGGATTTAGCTCGAGCCCTTCGCCAATCAAAAGCAGGCCGCTTGGGCTATAGATTCCTCGGGCCAGCCTCATTCCGGGAGATAGCTCTTCGACTAGCACCTCGCGAACCGAGCGC
>JAICMR010000167.1 GCA_025929155.1 Chthoniobacterales bacterium
AGATATGGCTTTGTGACAAGCTTCTCCGCCGATTCATTCGAGTGCGTCCAGCCTTCCACCTGCCATCCGCGCGCCTGGAAGAGATCGGCCGTTGCGGAGCCGACATAACCGCAGCCGGCGATGAGCACGCGCGGCATCAGAGAGCGATCGGCACGATCTCGATCTCTTCGAAAACGTTCTGCTGCACCGCGCGCACCTGTTTCAGTCGGATCAATTCCAGCAGCGCGAGGAACGTGACCACAATCTCGACTCGCGATGCGATTTGCGCGAAGAGTTCGCTGAACCGGAGCGACTCGCCGCCGGCGATCCGGGTGAGGATCCACTCAATCTTGTCCGAAACGGTGAAGTTTTCGCCGAAGATCTCGCGCAAATCTTCCTTCGCATCGAGGCGCTTGAGAACGTTTTGAAAGGCGTTGATGAGCTGGAAAATCCCGACCTCACCAAGCCGCAACGGCGCGCTCGCCATTGTCATCGGTTCGCCGATCCGCGCGAAAGTCCGCTCCTGTTCCAGCTCGCGCGCCTGTAATTGGGCAGCCGCTTCCTTGAACTTTTTGTATTCGATCAACTGCCGGATCAGATCCCAGCGCGGATCGTCTTCCTCGACGTCTTCTTCGGGCGGCTGCTGATCGACCGGGAGCAGGCTGCGGCTTTTCAGATAAATCAGGTTCGCCGCCATGACGACGAACTCGCCGGCGACATCGATGTTCAGCTCCTTGAAGGCCTGGAGATACTCGAGGTATTGGCGCGTAATCCGCTCGAGCGAGATGTCGTAGATATCGAGCTCGTCGCGCTTGATCAGGTAGAGGAGCAGGTCGAGCGGGCCTTCGAAAATCTCCAGCCGCACTTTGTATTCGGTCTCCATTCGTTAGGCGACGAATTTAGCGGCGGGTGCGCGGCTTGTCATCCGTGACGCGAGCTTCCAGCTTGGGGGGTGTGCAGACGGAAGCGGGGTGACGAGCCCAACGTGTTCTCACGACTTGGATTCCATTCGTTAGGAAGCGCTGGCATGGGTCTTTCGTGACTCGGCCGTAATTTACGAACCCATCGCAACCCCGGCAAACGCCATCTCACGTTCTTTAGGTCGAACCTCATGCGACGGGTGGATAGGACAGTTGTTCAAAATCCATCACCGAAAAACAACGCCTGCGCTGGCACTATCGCTGCTCCAAAAGCAGTCGCTGGAACCACGAACCAAACCAATGATTACCACGAAAATTGCTCTCACTCGTCTCGCTCCAGGCAGGACACTCCTTTTAATCTCTTTCATCTTGGTGCCGTTGCTATGCAGAGCGCAAGATCGCCCGACACCCACACCGACTCCGACGATAATCCCGTCGCCGACACCAAGCACCACGGCCACTCCGGCAAAGTCAACGATCCCTTATGGCAACCCTACGAACTTTCCTCCAAATCCGTCGCCTACTATTCCGGCTCCGCAGGACGAGCCGTCGCCGACGCCGATCCGGGATGAAGATCAGCCTCCGACTGGCGACCCGCAACATGGAACAACCATAGAATGGGTTGTTTACCAGCCAACTGTGATGGGGCCTGATGGGGCCGCAAAGTGGCCCGCGATCGTCATCCTGCATATTGGAGGGTTCAAGGGAGGAGATTTTTACCATAACTTGTCTACCGCGCCAGAAGACTTGCGCGACGCGGGTTTTATTGTTTTCGTGGCCGCTTACCCGCTCGCTCCTCCAAGGAGCATTACAGGTCAGTACGCACTCCAGCAATCGGACCCCGCCCATTCTGGTCGTTACCCGCAGCAGACGAGGGCGATTGAAGCGGTTATCGATGCGGCAAAGCATGATACTCGAGTTTACCATGGATTGGTCGGTGTACTCGGCGGCTCTGCAGGTGCCTCGCACACTGCTTATATTGCCTTGGATGTAACTGATACTGGCCTTAATCTGTGGCCGTATTGGAATACCTTGGCACGCCCTGCGTGTGTCGTTTGCCTTTCAGGCCAATATGATTTTTCTGATCGGGAACAGGATGTTCTTGACACACAAAACTTTATACCCAATATTGAGAACTATACCAACAGCGCAACGCTCTACACTCAGTGGAGTGCTTCGCCTGTAGGTTTAGTTCCAAGTATCACAAGCCTTATCCCGATGTATTTTCTCCGCGCGGCAAATGATCCGGGTTCTCCACTCTCCAACCAGAACTACCTTTGGTTTGCGCTGACTCAGGCCGGATATGACCAGAGCCTTTTTCGGATGTGGTCGGTTCCTCCCGAAGAGAACGCAGATCACGCCTTTTCGCTTTGGCCTGATTTCACTCATGACACCCCGGACAACCAACACTTGCGAGTCAGGGACCGAGTGATTGACTTTTTCAAACAATATCTGCACTGAGGCAGATCGGAATTTCCTAGTTAGGTTTTACCGATAGAATTAAAATCAAATGAATCTGACAAGTTGGTCACATAGTAAGCGGGCGCACTCTGGCCGCAGTTGCTTAGCCTCGTTTGCGGTCCTTTTCGTTGTATCGCTTAGTGCGACAGTCTCTAGCGCTTTAGCGGTCGACCCGCCGCCAACCGGAGGATACCCGAATGCGGTCACGGCTTTGGGTGATGGAGCGTTGGCGAATGGCAACCCAGGCGCCAATAACACGGGGCTGGGGTTTGAGGCGCTTAAAAGTGTAACCAGTGCCGGAATTGATAATACCGCTGTAGGAAATGGAGCGCTCGAAAACAATACGACGGGCTCCGCCAATCTCGGAGTGGGCTACCAGGCAGGTATCGGCAACACCACAGGCACGTTTAATACAGCGGTTGGCTACGGTGCACTCGCATCGAATACTACTGGGAGCTACAATGTGGCGATCGGCGAAGAGGCACTCGTGGCACACGCTAGTGGCTTCGACAATGTGGCGGTGGGGCCGGGGGCGATGGTACTCGGTACCGAGGGTGAGTATAACGTGGCGGTCGGGGCGAATGCGATGGCCTTTTCCAACGGAACGGACAATGTTGCCCTGGGTGATGGCGCGATGAACACGGCCAACGGGAACTTTAACGTCGCCATCGGTCAGGGCGCCGGATTGAGCTTCGACGGGGACAATAACATCGCCATTGGTCAGTTTGCCGGAAAGAATGTGACGGGCTCCGGTTCAAACAACATTGAGATCGGCCACCAAGGCAAGAAAAAGGACAACGCCGTCATCCGCATTGGAACCAAGCAGGAACAAACCTTCATCGCCGGCATTAGCCGAACCACCATCTCAGACGGGGTTGCGGTCATGGTTAATGATAAAGGCCAGCTAGGAGTGATGACCTCCTCGGCGCGCTACAAGGAAGCGATCCGGCCGATGCAAGAAGCGAGCGACGCGATTCTTTCACTGAAGCCAGTCACCTTTCGTTACAAGAAAGAGCTGGACCCGGAAGCGAAGCCCCAATTCGGCCTGGTCGCCGAGCAGGTAGCGAAAGTAGACCCCGACCTGGTAGTCAGAGATGATAACGGCAAGCCTTATACCGTTCGCTACGAAGCGGTGAACGCCATGTTACTCAATGAGTTTCTCAAAGAGCACCAAAAGGTTGAAGCGCAGGGTGAGGAGATCGCAGAGCTGAAGGCGGCGGTGAAAGACTTAGAGTCAAGGGAACAATCGCGGCGGGATTAAGAAGCGCGCGATCCTCCAACTCCGGCTCCCATTTTTCAGGGGGGCCGCTCGCGCGGCTCGTCACGTGGCACGAGCTAAGCCGCGCTGCTCGGTTCTGATTTGGCATCGGGGACCGCCCGCGGGACAGCTTTACCCGGCCTCCCTGATGCTGTAAGAAAGCGATTATGACGACCTCCTTGTTGGACAACAGACTGTTTTTTTCATCCCTCGACTGCTGGGATTCGTACTTGAGTGCCTTCATCGCTCTGGCCCTTCTGGCTCCTGGCTTTGCACCGCGCGCTTTTGCGATCGATCCGCCGCCCGGAGGCGGATATCCTAGCGAAGTTACCGCATTAGGTGAGGACGCACTGCTTAATCTGACTGGCGGTGAGCAGAATACAGCGTTGGGTTTCCAAGCGCTCTATAACGACACGACAGGCGGAGCCAACGTTGCAATCGGCGACCAGGCGCTTTTTGGCAACACGACAGGTGGCGCGAACGTCGGGATCGGCAGCAACGCACTGTTGGGCAACACCACCGGCAACTGGTCTGTTGCAATCGGAGAAAATGCGATGGTGGCGAATACCACAGGCGGCGGCAGCGTGGCCGTTGGTTATACGGCGCTCCAAGCCCATGGTAACGGATTCGGTAATGTCGCCGTTGGCTTCGGTGCCATGTCCATTGGACTTACCGGTAGCTATAACACCGCCCTCGGAAATGTCGCGATGGCGTTTTCCACGGGCAGCGAAAACACGGCGGTGGGCGACGGTGCCATGAACGCTGCTTCCGGCAGCGAGAATATCGCCATCGGCCGCTCCGCCGGGATAAACTTAGCCGGAAGCAGTAACATTCTAATGGGGCAGTACGCCGGCCAGAACTTGACCCGAGGGAACAATAACATCGAGATCGGCAATGAAGGGCTCAAGAAGGATGACAGCGTCATCCGGATCGGCACAATTGGGACGCAGAACAAAACCTTCATTGCTGGAATCAGCGGCACCACCATAGGCAGCGGTGCCGCGGTGATGGTCAACAGCAAAGGACAACTGGGAGTAATGACTTCTTCGGAGCGCTACAAGGATGAAATCCAGCCGATGGGCGGCGCGAGTAAGGCGCTGCTCGCGCTTAAGCCAGTGACTTTCCGTTACAAGCAAGGCTTAGATTCGTTAGGCACACCGCAATTTGGCTTGGTCGCCGAAGAAGTGGCCAAAGTCGATCCCGACTTGGTGCTGCGCGATGAGAGCGGCAAACCTTACACGGTGCGCTACGAAGCGGTGAACGCCATGTTGCTCAATGAGTTCCTCAAGGAGCACCGCAAGGTGGAAGCACTCGAGGCAAAGCTTGGTGCATTGGAGACTCTGGTGAACAAACAGAGTGCGCTAATCAACAAGGTGAGCGCGAAAGTAGAGGGAACTGCACCGCGGCTGGTTTCGACGGAAGATTAAAGACCCACCGAGAGAGGTTCCTTCGACGCGGCAGCGTTTGCGGCGGCCCTGCGAGAATCTCGAGCCGGACTTTGTCTTCGGTCTCGATCGTTAGGCGACGACTTCACCGGCGGCCGCGCGCGTTGTCATCGCGAGCGGAATGGAGCGCAGCGGAATGGAGTCGAGGTATCCCGTGAAGTGACCGTGAAGCGACAACACAGGGAACCGAGGCGGCGGTTCAAGGTAACGCGGCGGGATCC
>JAICMR010000103.1 GCA_025929155.1 Chthoniobacterales bacterium
GATGCTTTCAGCCGTTTACGATTTCGCTGATTGGACGCCGCCAACCGGAGAAACGCAAACCGATCAGGTTTTTGTTCACAATGGGATGCACAATTTTGCTCAGACACTGAGCTTAAGCACTCTGGCAGGTTTGCCGTTGAACCCGGTGAACCTCGTCCCGGGAGCGGTCGCGCACGGCTGGAAACCGATCTATATGTTCAACAGCTACTACGATCATCCCACTGCCTATCACCAATTGGTGAGGATGGTCTGCCTTCTGGAAAGCGAAGGACTAACGCTCGGCACCGATTACCAGTATATTACCCTCCCGGGTGATCAACACGCTTTTGAATATTGGAATTCCTGGGATCATCGCCCAACGCCCAGCCAGCTTACGGTTGGAGATGATGTCATCGGATTCCTGAAGGGTGAGGCAGGTCTCCCCTAGCCTTTAACGCGACAAAGGAGTATCCCGATGCGCTTATTCAATAACTCAGTCGCGATCGCCATCGTTCTTTTTGCCTGCTCCGCCTCGGGGCAAGCAGGTAGCGCTACTTGGAATGCGAAATCTATGGATAATCACTGGAGTACAGCGAAGAACTGGACTCCGGCCACGGTGCCCAACGGTGAGGATGACATTGCCACCTTTGGACTTTCCAAGATAGCCAGGCTGGTTCTCACGGGGCCAACTGATGATTTTGCGGTTGTTGACCTGGCAAGTTTGGTTTTCGTAGCGGGGGCCAGCTCCTACACTCTCACTGTTCTGCCGGTGGTTAATTCTGACGCGGGTATCCTATTCCACGACCAAGGTATCGTTAACGACTCAGGTGTCACCGAGACTCTGATAGCGGGAAACTCCGGTAAGAAAATAGCGGATTCCGGTCGCGTCTACTTTTTGAACTCATCCTCGGCCGGTGACGACGTAGTCATCATCAATCAAGGCAGCACCACAGCGTTCGTGTCGTACGGCGCATCGACGGCGTTTTGGGATAGCTCAACTGCCTCCGAAGCGACACTTATCAACCAAGGCAGCAGCGCCAGCGGAACCATCTATGGCGGATTTACTAATGTGTCCGACTACTCCGGCGCGGAGAACGCCACCTTCATCAACAATCCGGGCACCGTCTCGGGCGCGGCGGCTGGGCATACGCTAATCCAGACTTTCTCGCCCACGGGGAATCTAGGCACCTCCACCTTCATCGCCAACGCCGCCAAGGTGCCGGGAGCGGAAGGCGGTTGGGTGGAGATGGATGTTGGCACTTGCGCCGGCACTCGCTTCATCGCCAATGGCGCGACGGTGGCCGATTGTCAGGGCGGCCAAATTTATGCTTATGGGGCGGAGCACGAGACCCGACTCGGAGTGGCGACTTACACTGCTCGCGGGGGCAACGGCGCCAACGCGCAGGGCGGGTTGGTCGATGTCTATCATCTGCCGCTTACCGTGCAGACGGTGGTGACTGCCATGGGCGGAAGCAACGGCGGGCTGGGCGGTCTCTTGCAAATGGAAGACACCGACGATCTGCCGATGCCACAGTTCCGGGTCTTCGGCAATGGAACGATGGATCTCAATCAGGTCACCAAGAGTCTCTCCATTGGCTCACTGGCTGGCGACGGGCTGGTCAACCTCGCCGGGCACGACCTCAACATCGGGGGCAACAATCTGAGCACCACCTTTGCCGGAGTCATTTCCGGAACAGGTAACCTAACGAAAGAAGGAACGGGCACACTGACCATTAGCGGGATCAATACTTACACTGGCAGCACCATCATTAGCGCTGGAGTCATCGCTGGGACCGGCACCATTCCGGGAACAATGATCGTCTCGGCCAGCGCCAGTCTCGCACCGGCGGCCGGTGGCAACAGTCCCGCGAGACTGACAATCAAAAAGAATATCACCTTTCAGACTGGGAGTAGCTATCAGTGCTTGCTCGCGGGCCACGGGCGGCGCGCGAAAAGTGATCAAATTGCCGCCAAAGGCGTGAGCATCGCCAGCGGCGCACAATTTATCCTCATTAACGAACCGCAAGGCCAGTTGCGCACCGGCGCCAGCTTCACCATCATCAACAACACCGCCGCGACACCGATTAGCGGCGTTTTCGCCAATCTGGCTGACGGCGCGATCATCAGCGTGAACGGATTCAATTTCCAAGCCAGCTACGAAGGCGGCGATGGCAATGATCTGACCCTGACGGCGGTTCCTTAACAGACCACTGACACCTCAAAAGAAGACTGCCTCGCCAGCAGGATCGCCCGTCGCCTCAGCTGGAGCCGCGAAGGCGAAGCAGGTGCAGCGCCGGTGGAATGAGCTTTCGCTCGTCAGTTCTTTTCCGTCGGCGCGATCAAGTCCCTCCGGAGGGACGAGGTTCCGGTCGTCCAGTTTGTTTGCCGACAGCGCGCGTGTAATTGCGAGAGGGCGAAAGCTGCGATAGAGGAACCCATCCGCTGCCGCGTATGACCAGACTGTCGCCGCTGAAGATATTTTTGCTTTTCGTTAGTCTCGGCCTCCTCGCGGGCTGCGAAACCATGCCGCAGGGAATCCAGCAGGCGCGGGTCGCGATGCAGCAGCGCATTCAAGCCGAGCCGCCCGGGAACTACTTTATCGGGCGTCGCTATTACAAACCGGATTTCAAATTCTGGGGCTACGTGCGCCGGCCGGGCGCGCCGTGGAGCACTTCGGTGCTCGTGATGTTGAACGAAAACCAGAAGCTCGCGCCCGATCGCGAGCAGGTGAATTTCGGCTACGACAACGGCTATGAATACCGGCTTTACGGCTACTTCAGCGGCGACAAAATCTATGAGCCGGCGAGCAACAACGTCTATCCCGAATTCGTGCTTAAGGGTTATGAGCTGATCTCGACGAATCCGCCTCCGATTTTTAGAAGTCAATTCACTGGAACGGGTGGCAATCGTTACCAAATCGAAAGACCTGAATAAGCCGGACGCTGCTGGCCTAACGCCGAAGCCGAGAACGCGCGACAAGTTCGTCGAACAGTTCCTCGGCTATCTCGAGGTGGAGCGGAATGCCTCGCCGCGCACCCTCCGGATTTATCGCGACGCGCTGCGGGATTTTCGCGCGGAGATGGCGGTGTCGGATTGGCGGCGCTGCCGGCCGGATGACTTTCGCGAATACCTGTTCCGGCTGATGAAACGCGAACAGGCTCGCTCCTATATCCGGCTGCAATTTTCGGCCCTCCGGAGTTTCTACCGTTTCCTCGTGGCGCGAAATCGCCTGACGAAAGATCCGGTCCGTGAAGTGAAACTGCCGAAGCCGGAAAAGAAACTGCCGCTCGTGCTCACGCAGGCGCAGATGAGCGAGCTGCTCGCGGCGCCGCTCCAAGTGCCAAAGGAAAGAAGCGCGCCCGTTTGGATGCCGGAACGCGACGTCGCGATCATGGAAGTTTTCTACAGCAGCGGGTTGCGCCTGGCGGAGCTGGCGTCGCTCGACGTAAACGATCTCGATATCTATACCGAATCGGTCCGCGTACTAGGGAAAGGCCGAAAGGAGCGGGTTTGTCCGGTCGGTGCGCCGGCGCTCGCCGCGGTCTCGCGTTATCGCGCGAAGGCCAATGTGCATAGCGGTCCGCTCTTTCTGAATAAGGGGCGACGCCGGATTTCCCGACGCTCGATCTGGTTGGTGCTGAAACGTTATCTGCGATACACGACGATTCCGATTTCGCTCAGCCCGCATAAATTGCGGCACAGTTTCGCGACCCACCTGCTCGATAACGGCGCGGATTTGCGCAGCGTGCAGTCACTCTTAGGCCACGCCAGTCTTTCAACCACGCAGATTTACACGCACGTCACGACTGAGCGTTTGAAGAAAGCCTACGCCGACGCGCATCCCCGTGCGTAACTGGAATCCAGCCTGACAAGTCACGCAGGATTCCAGCCTGGCAGCAACAGCAAGCCGGCAAGATGGCTGCTCGACGGGACAGCAAGGATGGCTCTTTTACGCCTGCGCCGGCGCGCTCTGCGGCTCCGCGACGTGGAAAGCAAGCTTCCCGTTTTCCACCGTCACGTTCACGAGATCACCGGCTTTGACGCCGCCGCGCAGAAGTTCTTCCGCAAGCGGATCCTCCAGGTAACGCTCGACTGCGCGCCGCATCGGACGCGCGCCGTAGGTTGGGTCGTATCCTTTTTCGATCACGAACTCGTGCGCCGTTTGATCGAGCGCGATCTCGATTTCCTTCAGCGACAAACGGGCTTTCACCTTGTCCACTTCGAGGTCGACAATGCGAAGCAGGTCGGGCTTCTCCAGCGTGTGGAAGACGATGATCTCGTCGAGCCGATTCAGGAACTCCGGTTTAAAGACACGCTTCGTTTCCTCGAGGATCTTCTCGCGCATCTGCTCGTAGTTGCCTTCGTCTCGCGGCGCACCGAAGCCCATCGTGGTCTGACGCTTGATCAACTCGGCGCCGACGTTCGAGGTCATGATGATGATCGTGTTCCGGAAATCGATCTTCCGGCCTAACGAATCGGTGACTTTGCCTTCTTCCAGGATCTGGAGCAGCAGGTGCATTACGTCGGGGTGCGCCTTTTCGATCTCGTCGAAGAGCACAACCGAATAAGGGCGCCGCCGAACGGCTTCGGAAAGCTGGCCGCCTTCCTCGTAACCGACGTAGCCCGGAGGCGAGCCGATCAGGCGCGACGCAGTGAACTTCTCCATGTATTCCGACATGTCGATCTGGATGAGCGCATCGCTGTCGCCAAACATGAACTCGGCGAGCGTGCGGGCCAGAAAGGTCTTGCCGACACCGGTCGGGCCGAGAAAAACGAACGACCCAATCGGCCGGCGCGGATCCTTCAGATCAGCGCGGGAACGACGAAGCGCTTTGCTGATCGCGCTGACGGCTTCGTCCTGGCCGATGACGCGCTGTTTGATGTCGGCTTCCATCGCCAGAAGTTTCGCGGTCTCCTTCTGCTCCATTTTTTGGAGCGGAACCCCGGTCACTTTCGAGATGATGTGCATCATGTCCTCAGCGGTCACGAGCACTTCTTTCTCTTCACGCTGCTCACGCCATTGCGCGAGAATCTGCTCAAGCTTTTCCTTCGCCTGCTTCTCGTGATCGCGCAGCGCGGCGGCTTTCTCGAAATCCTGCGCCTTGATCGCTGCTTCCTTGTCGACGCGGATTTGCTCGATCTCTTTCTCGATCTCTTTCACGTCCGGCGGGCGGGTCATGGCATTGATCCGGGCGCGGGCGCCGGCTTCATCCATTACGTCGATGGCCTTGTCGGGAAGAAACCGGCCAGTGATATAACGCTCGGAGAGTTTGACGGCTTGTTCGAGCGCTTCGTCGGTCAGCTTCGCCTTGTGGTGCGCCTCGTATTTCGGGCGCAGTCCTTTCAAAATCAGGATCGCTTCTTCAACATTAGGCGCTTCCACTTTCACAGTCTGGAAGCGGCGTTCCAGCGCGGCGTCCTTCTCGATATACTTGCGGTATTCGTTCAACGTCGTCGCGCCGACGCACTGCAATTCTCCCCGGCTGAGCGCGGGCTTGATGATATTGCTCGCATCCATCGCGCCTTCCGCGGAACCGGCGCCGACGATCGTGTGAAGTTCATCGATAAAAAGGATGACATTTTTCGAGCGGCGAATCTCGTCCATCACGGCTTTGATTCGCTCTTCGAACTGGCCACGATATTTCGTGCCGGCAACCATCAACGCGAGATCCAAGGTGACAACCCGTTTATCGCGCAAAAGCTCCGGCACGTTCCCGCTGGAAATTTCCTGCGCGAGGCCTTCAACGATGGCGGTTTTGCCGACGCCAGCTTCACCAATCAATACTGGATTATTCTTCGTGCGGCGGCAGAGCACCTGAATCACGCGCTCGATTTCGTTATGCCGGCCGATGACCGGGTCGAGCTCGCCCTTCTTCGCGAGCTCGGTGAGATCGCGGCCGAAAGCCCGGAGCGCGGGCGTCTTGACGTCTTTTTTTGAACCTTCGACGCCGGTCGCGCCCGGTTCCTGTTCGCCTTCGGGCGGAGTGAAATTCGGATCGAGCTCCTTTAGGATTTCGTTCCGCGTCCGTTCAATGTCGACTTCGAGGCTCTTCAAAACCCGTGCGGCGACGCCTTCGCCTTCGCGCAAAAGACCGAGCAAAATATGCTCGGTGCCGACGTAGGAATGGTTGAGCGCACGCGCTTCTTTCCCGGCAAGGGCGAGGACTTTTTTCACGCGCGGCGTGTAGGGAATGTTGCCGACCATTTTCGTCTCCGGGCCGGAGCCGACCTGTTTTTCGACTTCCATGCGGACAGTTTCGAGATCGAGCCCCATCTTCTGGAGCACGTTCACGGCAACGCCCTGGCCGAGCTTGATCAGCCCAAGCAGGAGATGCTCGGTGCCGACATAGTTATGATTGAAGCGGTCCGCTTCTTTGCGCGCCAGCGCGAGAACCTGCTGGGCGCGAGGTGTAAAATTATTCATTAGGTTGAGGTGCGGACGGCGGGGTGGAATCCGGCTCCCGCGCCACTTTATCCATATCAGGTTTAGGGAAGTTTTTCAAACGATCGCGGATGATTTCGGCGCGCAAAAAGTCGCGCTCTTCCGCGTTGAGTTTCTGTTGCGACGTCTTTTGCAGATGCGCGGGTTGCGTCTCGATGAAGAGCTGATCGATGGGCAGACGATGCTCTTCGCTGAAAGCGCCGAGATCGACTGCGAGTTTCATGATGGAGAGGAGGTTCAACGCCTCTTTCGAGGTCATTGCATGAGCAAAGGTTAGCACACCGTATGCCCGGCCAATCTGGTCCGAAAGCGTGTCGGATTTTTTCTGAATCAGAACCTGCCGCGCGTCGTGTTCCTTTTCGATGATCGTCTCGATTACTTTTGTCAGACGCGCGATGATCTCGTCTTCCTTTTCGCCGAGGGTGGTTTGGTTGGAAATCTGGAAAAGATTCCCCATCGCCTCCGTCCCTTCGCCATAAAGTCCGCGAACGGCGAGGCCGATTTTGTTCACGGCCTGGATGACCTGGTTGATCAGATCGCTCAGGACCAGGCCGGGCAAATGCAACATCGCGGAGGCGCGCATGCCGGTGCCGACATTCGTCGGGCAGGCCGTCAGATATCCGAGCCGCTGATCGTAGGCGAGATCGAGTTTGCCTTCGAGTGTGCTGTCCACTTTATCGACCAGCTTGAACGCGTTTCTGAGCTGTAACCCCGAGCGGATCGATTGCATACGCAGATGATCCTCTTCGTTAATCATGATGCTGAGCGTCTGTTTGCGATTCATTACCACTGCGCTGCCGATACCTTTCGCCGCGTGTTCGCGACTGATCAGGTGGCGCTCGACCAGCACCTGTTTCTCGAGCGAAGATAAATCCTGGAGCATTTCGGAAAAGGAATCCTGCATCTCCGGGAGCTCTTCGACGCGCGGTTTGATCAGCTCCAGAATCTGCGTGCGCTCCGCCTTTTTTGCCCAACCGGGGAAAGCCCGATGGCGCAGGTTTCTCGCCAGTCGCACCCGGCTGCTCACGACGATCTGATGGTGCGGACCGTCGCCGCGCAGCCATTCGCCGCCCGTCGCCATCACTTGAGAAAATTTCATTTGTTTTAGGTCGCCAGCTCGTGCTCGAGCTGTTTGATCTGATCCCGCAAGGTCGCGGCGTCCTCGTAGTTTTCTTCCGCCACAGCCTTCTCGAGATTGTTCGTAAGAGCGCGCATCCGGTCAGTTAATTCCATCTGGCGGGAAGCGCGCTGCGGCAATTTGCCGACGTGCTCGGTGCCTTTGTGCATCGCCTTCAGCAGCGTCCCGAGTCCTTCCGAGAAAGTAATGTAGCAGGCGCTGCATCCGAGGCGGCCGGTTTTCTTGAAATCGGCCTGCGTGAAACCGCAGACGGGGCACTTCTGGGTCGGCGCGCCCTTCTCGATCTCCTCTGCCGCCCCGATGCCTAACAATAAATCAGCCAGAGCAAATCCGGTCGGATCCTGCACCCCTTTTTCCTTCGAGCAGGCGTCGCAGAGATTCACTTTCTGCATCTTGCCGTCCACAATCTGCGTCAGGAAAACGGATGCGTCATTGCACTTACAAACGTCACAAAGCATGGCTCTTCGATTAGACCACAACCGGAAGAAAAAATTCAACCCCCGCGGCGAAATCCACCGCGTGTCGATTCGTTAGGCGCGCGCTCGCGGTCACTCCGAAAAAATCGGTGTCCCACTTTTGCGGGTCAACTCACGGAAGCGCGCAATCGTACGCGTGGTAATCGCGCCGGCCTCGCCGTTCCCGATAATCCGGCCATCGACCCGCACCATCGGGATGACCTCCGCAGCCGTTCCCGTCAGGAAGGCTTCATCCGCAATGTAAAGATCGTGCCGCGTCAGATCCGGCTCGGAAATCTTGATCCCCAGTTCCGCAGCAATGTCGAAGACGACCGACCGCGTGATTCCCCGCAGCGCCCCGGCCGTGATCGGCGGCGTCATGATCTGCCCGCGCTTCACGATGAACACATTATCGGCGGTGCATTCCGCGATGTTGCCGGCGTCGTTCAACATCAGCGCCTCATCCGCCTGGGAGAGGTTCGCTTCGATTCGCGCGAGGATGTTGTTGAGATAATTCAGCGATTTGATGGCCGGATTTAAAGTCGCCGGACCCATCCGCCGCGTCGCAACCGTCACAACAGTAAGCCCGCGCCGATACACTTCCTCGGGATAGAGAGCCACTTTCGCGGCAATGATAATGATGCTCGACCGCTTACACTGGGCCGGGTTTAAACCGAGATTTCCAACACCGCGGGTCACAACCAGACGCACATAGCCATCGCGGAGATCGTTCTGCCGAATCGTCTCGAGGAGGGCGGCATCGAGATCGCGCCGCGACATCGGAATCTCGATGCAGATCGACCGCGCGGATTCCCACAGCCGCTCCATGTGTTCCTCCATCCGAAAGACACGACCGTTGTAAAACCGAATCCCCTCGAAAACGCCGTCGCCGTAAAGCAGTCCATGATCGAACACGGAAATCTTCGCATCGGCGTGGTCGTAAAACTGACCGTCGATGTAAATTTTTTGCGCCTTTGTGGCGGGCGCCACCGCCTTTGGTTTGCCGGCGGTTTCGGGTTTGTCCATCACGGCAGTTCCGGCAACATCTTTCGTAAGCATCGAAAAACTTCCGGCCAGTCGGAAGGCAATTCAAGCGGAGAAACAATCCCGTGCCGCGCTAAGGCTGCATCACGATTGGTTGCGCGCTTAATGGAGCCGCCACCGCCGGAGTCGCGCTCGTCGAAGCCTGGCAATGACACTAAAGCCGCAAGACGACTGGAAAGTCGCCTAACGATTCGCTTGCTCTCCGGGACAGCCACGGCAAGGCCAAGGCGCTTCAGGAGCGTTAATTCGCGGGCTCGCGAGCGGGCGCTTTTTGCCTAACGACGCGCTGAGCGTGATGTTTGGCACGTTGTTCATGCTGATGACTCGTCGTTCCGCTTCTAGACCAAGCCCAGGCGTTTGAGGAGCACGATGAAGCGCGGGTCGGAGCGGAGAGAAATCCATTTGCGATCGGCGTTGAGAAAACTGAGGCGGACGTCGCGATCCGCATAAGCCTTTTCCAGCCACGCGAATGTTTCGTCTTTCTCGGCCAGGCCAAGATGGATAACGGCGAAACTGACTGGAGGAATGTAGCGTTGCGCGCCGATCGACCTGAGTTCTCTTAGGAGCGCTCGCGCCTTTGCCGTTTCGCCAGCAACAGCGTGCGCATATCCGAGCATCGAGATGGCTTCGGAGTTGTCCTGAGAAAATTTTCGAGCCTTCGCGAATTCCGCGACCGCTTCTTCGTAGTTCCCAGTCTCCAGGAAAACTTTCCCAAGAAAGAGGTGAGCAATCCAAAAGTTCGGATCGAGGTTGAGAGTTTTCTCCAAGCGCGCGCGGGCCAGTTCGTCGCGGCCGGCGAAATAAAGAACGGATCCTTCGATCGCGTTAACGATGAGCGAAACGGGATCGAGCCGCCGTGCCTGCGCCGCCGCCGCAACCGCCTCGTCGTGTCGCCCCAGGTCGGCGAGCAGGTGCGCGTAGGCAACGTGTGCCATGGCCAGGTTCGGGTTGAGGTGAATCGCCCGTTTCGCTTCCTCTTCCGCCGCTCCCCAATCCCAGTCGAACCAGATTAGCGTGAAGACGAGGGTGGCACGGGGTTCCGCGAGTGAATCGTCGAGTTCCACGGCTTTGCGAGCCGCCGCCTTCGCCTGGGGAATGGCCTCCTTCGAGGGCACGTCGCTCGTGATCGCGAGCGCGCGATGCGCCTCCGCCATTCCGCAATAAGCGAGCGCGTATGCAGGATCGATCTCCGTGGCCTGCTGGAAATAATCGATGCTCGTCCGGAGCGCGGGCGGGGTCAGTTTATTCCAATGATAACGTCCCGTGAGATAAAATTGGTAGGCTTCGATATCGGATGTACCGCGCTTCGTTAGGCGCTCCTTCTCTTTTCCGCTCAGTCGTATCGCCAGCGCTTCCGCGACCTTTTGGGAGATCGCATCCTGCACCGCGAAGACATCGGTGAAGCGCTCGTCAAAAGTGCCGGACCAGAGCGACCTCCCATCGCTCACGTTTATCAAGCGGGCTAAGACTCTCACCTGATCGCCCGCTCGCTGGATCGTTCCCTCCAGGACTGACTCCACTCCGAGTTGCTTCCCGGCCGTAAGAGGATCCTGGTCCGGCACCATGAATTTCCGGACCGAGTTCAGTGAGCGCACAACTATCTCCCGGCTGCTGCTGAGTTTGCCGATCAAGGTATCCGCCATGCCCAGCTCGAGCACCGGGTTCGCCTGTTCAGGAACTAATGGCTGGAATGGAAGCACGGCGATTGTGCGAATGGCCGAAAGAGAAGAGACCTCCGCTGGCGCCGCCCTTTCAAACGCAGCGCCGCGAAATGAGCTACTGTCGTTAGGCCAGGTGGTGACCTGTGCGAGAAACCGGAAACCGCGGCCAGGCACCGTCATGATGTAGCGTGGCGCGCCCGGACTCTCCTTAAAGACACGGCGCAACGCCGAGATGCTTTGGCTGAGATTATTTTCCGCGACGATTTGGTTGGGCCAGACCGCGGCCAGCAGCTCCTCTTTTTCGACCACCGGGCCGCTGTGCTCGACGAGATAAAGCAAGGTATCGAAGACCCGCGGCGTCAGCCAGACCGGCGCCCCGTCGCTCTTCGTTAGGCGACGCCTTGCGGTTTGAATCCGGTAGTCGCCAAACTCATGGACGCAGTGGCGTTCGTTCATCGATTCTCTCCCAGAAGATTTCAGAGAATTTCAGGCCGTTTTTCAAGAATTACTCAGGGGCGCCAGGAACGTGAGGGCAGCAAAGCCGGGAAATCCCGGTTCTGAGACAAACAACCACAAGGAAATAAAAAATGAAAAACAACCTAATGAAAAACACCACGCTGGCGTTGGCCGGTTTGCTCCTCTGCGCGTTCGCGCCCACGGCGGCGAGAGCGCAGTCTTCAGGGGATAAAATCGAAGGCGTTTGGAATTCCAAGGTCACCACGACCGATTGTAACGGCACCGTCCTCGCTAACTTCCAAGGCCTGGGAATGTTCATACGCGGCGGCGCCCTGACCCAAACCAATAACATGAACCCGGCGCTGGCCAGCCCGAGCGCCGGTCACTGGGAAGCTCGTGGCCTGCATCATTACACGGCTGAATTCGAATTCTTCCGCTTCGACACGACCGGAGCCTGGACAGGCACGCAGATGGTTTCGCGGAGAATCACGCTCGACGCGGGTGGCAACTCCTTCACCAGCGTGATCGAGTTTACCGCCTACGACGTGAACGGCAACGTCATCGCGACCGGCTGCGGCACGGAAACCGCAACGCGTGTTTTTCCCTGATGGACGCCAGCTCGAGTTCGGCGCGGCTCCGTTCGCCGAACTCGAAGCGCTCAGGCGCTGGCAAAATCCTGGGCACAGTAATGCGAGAGGATGAAACCCATGTCACCCCGCGTTTTGCTTATCGTTAGGCTCGCGAAATCCTCAGGCCAGCAATCCATCCACGATCCGCAGCGTCCGGTCGCCGCGGTCCGCGAGATTATTGTCGTGCGTCACGACGACGAGCGTTTTGTTCCGTTCCTTCGCGAGGCCGAGGAGCAACTCCATGATCACGTCGCCCGTTTTCGAGTCGAGATTCCCGGTCGGCTCGTCGGCAAAAATGATGTCGGGATCGTTCGTGAGGGCGCGCGCGATCGCGACCCGCTGTTGTTCGCCACCGGAGAGCTCCGGCGGGAGATGATTCAGCCGGTCGCTCAGGCCAACGGCCTCAAGACTTTTCTTGCAGGCTTCTCTGGTCATGCTGCGACCAATCATGCCGGGCAGCATTACGTTCTCCAGCGCGGTCAGTTCCGGCAGCAGGAAGTAGCCTTGGAAAACAAAACCCATCTTCTGGTTGCGCAACTTGGCCAGCGCCGATTCTCCGCTGCGATAAAGTTGCTGACCTTCGAATTCCACTTCGCCGGATTCCGGGCGCTCCAGCCCGGCGAGCGTGTAAAGCAAAGTCGTCTTCCCCGCACCGGAGGCACCGCAAAGGAAGATCGCCTCGCCGTGCCGCACCTCGATCGAGACACCGCGCAGCACCTCGATCCGGCGCCGGCCGATCTGGAAGGAGCGGCGCAGATCGCGCGCGATAAGTTGCGGCTCGGACATCGACCCGCAGCATTCGC
>JAICMR010000212.1 GCA_025929155.1 Chthoniobacterales bacterium
TACCGCGGACGGCCGGCGTCAGGCCGCCTACGCGCGCTATGTCAGCAAGTCGAGCAAAGGCCGGGTCAAACAACAAAGAATCTTTCACTCCGGTAAACCGTCGATGCCTGTCACCGTTCCGAACGAAGAACCGGGGCAAATGACAACGACCGCCAACCCGGAAGATGCCGGCCCACAGGCTGTCGCGCAAAACGCGCCGTAAAGATTTAAGGGTGCGCGGACGAACGGGAGTGCGGGTGAAGACGGTGGCCGGGCTCAGGGCCTTTCCACTGGAATGGGATGACCGCTGGCGTCGACCGCAACGTAGGTGAAAACGGCGCGTGTGACTCTCGTTTGCTCGGTCCGCATGTAGCGTTGCACCCACACTTCGACCGGGATTTTCATCGAGGTGCGCCCCACTTTTTCCACCCAGGCGTAACAGGCAACGGTGTCGCCCACGCGGACCGGCTGGAGGAAAGACATTCCTTCGACCGCTACCGTCACGACGCGGGCTTTTGCTGTTTTCGAGGCGAGAATACCGGAGCCGAGGTCCATCTGCGACATCAGCCAGCCGCCAAAGATGTCACCGCTCGGGTTCGTATCAGCCGGCATCGCAATGGTGCGAATGACCAGCTCGCCCTTTGGCAGATCGGGATTGTCCATCGCCGCGACCATAACACGCTCTTCCAGTCCTGCTCCTAGTCCTGCTCCTAATCTCTCCATGAGAGCAGGATCAGGAGCAGGAACGTTCCCTAGAGAATCAGCATGCAATCGCCGTAACTATAAAAACGATACCGTTCGCGAACCGCTTCGGCATACGCGCGCAGGATCAGCTCCCTGCCGGCAAAGGCGCTCACGAGCAGGAGCAAGGTCGAGCGCGGAAGATGAAAATTCGTCAACAAGCGATCGACCGCCAGGAACCGGTAGGGCGGGTAAATGAAAATATCGGTCGAACCATCCTGGGCGTACAACTTACCGTCGCGTCGTTCGGCCGCCTCGAGGACTCGCACGGAAGTGGTCCCGACGGCGAGAAGGCTTTTTGCCGCATTGATCGCACTGGCTGCTTCTTCACTGATCGCAAAACGTTCCGCATGCATCCGGTGCTCTTCGATCGTCTCGCTCTGGACGGGCCGGAAAGTCCCGGCTCCGACGTGCAGCGTCACAAACGTGTGCGGCAACCCAGCGAGTATCTCCGGCGTAAAATGCAGGCCCGCAGTCGGCGCCGCCACCGCGCCCGGAGCCTTGGCAAAGACAGTCTGGTAGCGGGTCAAATCCTCCTCATCAGTTGCGCGGCCCAGATAAGGCGGCAAAGGAATTTCGCCTGTTCGATAGGGATCGATCGCCTCTGCAAACCTGATGAGCCGCTCGCCCTGCGGGTAAATGGTTTCCACTTCGCCGCTCGTGCCATCGAGCACAACGCGCGCTCCGCGGCGCATTTTCCGTCCCGGTTTTACAAGACACTTCCAGCGCTCGGGATCGATTTGCTCGAGAAACAAAAACTCAATCGCGCCATCGTCGGAAAAGCGCCGGGCCGGCACGACCCGCGTGTCGTTTAAAACCAGCAGATCCTCTGGCCTAACGAATGTGGGCAGCTCGGCAAAACGCCGGTGTTCGATTGTTTCGCCAGCGCGATCGATCACCATCATCCGCGCATCCTCGCGACGTGGGAGCGGGCGCTTCGCGATCAGCTCCTCCGGCAACTCGAAATCGTAATCGCGCAACTGCTCGCCCATCGCTCGCACCATCCGAAGAAAAAGCCGAACCGCCAGTCATCCTGAGCGAAGCGCAACGAAGTCGATCGATCCCGTTGAACTTCCGTGCAGCGCCAACGCGAAATCTCAACTCGCGGCTCCGCTTCGGATGACAAACCGCAGCATTCGTCGCAGCTTGCGGCCGGACGATGAACGCATTCAACGAAGCCATCGACGTGACGGTTCGCCTTCTCACGCGGCTGCAACAGGAAAGCGACCACCCGCCGCGCGCGAGCCGCGGCGCGCTCGAACACCTCCGCCTAACGAAAAGCAGAACGCTAGCCGCGGTGGTCGATTCCTCGCGGGCCGCCGACAGCAAAGCCGAGCGTCTGGCCCGGCTCCGGGAGCAGGTCGCGGTTTGTGTGCTCTGCCCGCATCTCGCGGCCTCGCGCACGCAGACCGTTTTTGGCGTCGGTCATCTCGAGGCTGAGCTCATGTTCATCGGCGAAGCGCCGGGCGCGGAGGAAGATCGCGAGGGCGAGCCGTTCGTCGGGCGCGCCGGGCAGTTGCTGACTAAAATCATCGGGGCGATGGGCTTCAGCCGCGAAGAAATTTACATCGCCAACGTCCTGAAATGCCGACCCGACACCCCCGGCAAAACCGCTGGCAATCGACCACCAACGCCTGCCGAGATGGCTACTTGCCTCAGGTACCTCACCAAACAAATTGAGATCATTCAGCCGCGCGTCCTGGTCGCCCTCGGCGCCACCGCAGTTGAGGGTTTACTCGCGATCCGCGAGCCGATGGGAAGGCTGCGCGGCCGTTGGCACAGCTATCGCGAGACGCCGCTCATGATCACTTATCATCCCTCCTATCTGCTGCGGAATCAGAGCAACACGGAGAAGAGGAAGGTCTGGGAGGACATGCTTCTCGTGCTCGAGCGGTTGGAACGCCCGATCAGCGAGAAGCAGCGCAACTACTTTCGTTAGGCGGGTTCCTCCGCGACGGTCGCGCCTCGCCCGCGTGCAATCCAGTCTTCGGTCGTTGCGACCGGCGATTCCGGCTCCCAGAGCGCGGCACGTTCCTCGTGATAGCGGGATCCAATCGGGACGGAGTAGTCGTCCTCGTCGTAAGCCCGCTCGCGCTTCAGCATTTTGCGAAACGCGAGGATTGCCGGCGAGGGTTGGTGCTCCGATTCGTAAATCCGACCATCGAACGCGTCGGTCATTTCTTCCTGGTAACGCGAGTGCACAAAGGTTGCGAA
>JAICMR010000234.1 GCA_025929155.1 Chthoniobacterales bacterium
AGCGTGCCCGCTGAAATCTGGGCTTCGTCCAACGACGAGCAGCTCGATAATCACATCCGTGTCGCCGATCTCTGCATCGAGCGCGCGAAGCGTCTGGTCGAGACCGGCCGCGACGTCGTGCTGTTTCTCGATTCGATCACCCGTCTCGCCCGCGCACACAACTCCGCGCGCAACTCCGGACGCACCGGTTCAGGCGGTCTCGATGTGCGTGCTTTGGAAAAACCGCGCCAGCTTTTCGCCGCCGCGCGCAAGACCGAAGAAGCCGGCTCGCTCACCATTGTCGCCTCCGTGCTCGTCGAAACAGGGAGCCGCATGGATGACGTTATTTTCCAGGAATTCAAAGGCACCGGTAACATGGAGCTCGTGCTCGACCGCAAGTGCGCCGAGATGCGCCTGTGGCCGGCGATCAACATCGCCTCCTCCGGCACCCGCCGCGAAGAACTGCTGATCGACCCGAAGAAACTCGAAGGCATCCACTTCTTCCGCCGCGCTCTCGTTCAGCAAAAAATCGAAGAGGCAACGGAGACAATGATCACGCGCCTTTCGAAAACGAAGACGAACGAAGAGTTTCTCAAATTGATCGCGCGGTAAATTCCCTCTTGCGCCGGTCGCTAAAACTCTGGAAAAATCTGCCTTTCCGTCTTTCGCACAAAGCGTCGACGTGAGTCCGCAGCCTGTAATCACCTTTCATGCATAGTTTTTCCGAGCAGTGTCTCGACATGGCCCGATCGATGTTGGGCCACAATCTCGACTCGATCCAGCCCGACGGCACGATCCTTCCCGCAACCGGCGAGCAGCCTCGCCCCGACGAGCCCGGCCACGTTGCCTTCGCTCTCGGCGAATTTTACCGGGCCACCGGCGAGACCACGCTCAAAGGCTTCGATCTCATCGATCTCGCGGCGCGCTGTATCACCGCCCAGATGTTCACTGAGCCCGCCGCTGAAAACGGCCTGGCTTACGCCTCCCTCGGCCTCCTCTGCTTCGGTCCATCCAAAGAGCGCAATCCGGTTTGGGAACGCCTCGTTGAAGAAACCAAGCAGCGCATCGACAAACAGCTTCTTCACCGCAGCGACTACGACAATCACTGGCAGGCATTCAATATCGCGAAGGCCGTCGCGCGTTTCAGTTTCGGTCTCTCGAAAAAAGACGAAACCTCCCGCTTGATCGAGCGGATGGTCGACCGCATCGACCAGACAAGCTCGAGCGGTTTCTTCGACGACTCCACCTCGGGTCTGGGCGGTAATTTCAATTTGTACGGCGTGATGACGTTCGTGTTCGTCCGCTCCGCCATGCAGCTCCACGCCAACTCGGGCGTGCGCGAACGCAAGCTGCCGACGCTCCGCACCTATGCGGAAAAGTATATTCGGATGATGCCCGACCTCGTCCGCGCCGATGGCCTCGGCTGGGCAGTGGGTCGTGCTGCCGGCGCGTACGGACAGATGCACTGCATCAGTCTCATTTTGCAGGGTCTTCGCGACAACTGGATCGGCGACGACCAAAAGGCGAAGTACTACGATATCCTGCGCCGGTTGTTTGTATTCTTTTATCAAACGTATCTCGACCAGGAGCACGGCTTCCTCGATTTGCGTGACGAAGAACGCACCGCGTATTCGCAGCACACGACGCGCATGGCGAATTTCGATGCCGCGCGTTACCTCTGCCAATGGTCGCGTCTCGCCAAAACCGTCCAAATGCCGGCTGGCACCGCGAAGCCGGAGCCGAA
>JAICMR010000061.1 GCA_025929155.1 Chthoniobacterales bacterium
AGCCGGGGATCTCATTATTTACCATGCGAGCTGCCGCCAGCGTCGCCCAGAGAAGAATGATCGCGCCTCTTCCTTCCCTACCTAATGAGTAACTTGCAACACCAAACCTATTGACTAGTCCTTTCAGAGAAGAGCTTACTAGTGACACTCTTGTCTGATCTGTCGAAAGTGCGCGGATGGCGCGACCATTGCGGATCGGCACCGTTTTCACTGTCGTCGACAACAAATCCCGTCAGCCCATCAGCGGCAGCTTTGCCAATCTTCCTGATAGCTCCACGATCACCGCCAATGGCAACACCTTTACCGTCACCTACGAAGGCGGCGATGAGAATGACAGTGGTGCCGTAAGTTCGGGCGGGTTGCTCATCGTCCAGTCGGCGGCACATTGTTTTCCAAAGCCGTTCCCTGCGCGGCAAGAACTGACTGGTTTTTGCCTGCATCCGCGTCGTTTTGGTAAACCTCGACAAAATGAGCGCCCAAGCTTACACCCTGAATAAGAGCCTGGTTGAGCGTGCCTTTAAGACGCGTGCGATCGGTAATGGACGAACAAAGGGTCTGGAAGCCGACCGGTTGCGTGTTGTGATAGGTAAAGATAGCCAGGTTTGGGTAGTAAATGGTGGATGATTTCGCGTTCAAAGTGGCATTCATGATCCCGAACCTTCCGGGATAGGTCGCGACCGCCCAATCGATCACCTGCTGGAGGGCCGCGACGCTTTCCACGGCCGCCAGTGGTTTGCTCGCCGTGATGAAAAAAGGCGTGGTGGGAAAGGCGTTGGCGTAAGCTGCGATGATCTGCTGGGCGGCTCCGATCCAGGCCTCAGTCCCACCCAAGGCGTCCAAGGCGGCATCGTCGGCTGCAGTTTGAGAGAGATAGGTCTCAACATTCTGGCCCAGGCCGGAGATGACCACATAGCTCAGATCAGGATTCCCGTCGTAGCGATCACCGAGGGTTTGGATAAAGCCCAACCAGCTATCCAGGAACGAACTGTCCCATGGAATCGGCATCGAAAGGTTGGAGCCGTCCTTGAGCGCGTATTTTGTGGCGCCGCCATCGTAAACCCATTGGGGAGAATAAACACCTGCTCCGACTGATAACCCGATGGTCTTCCCGTGTTGAGCGGCGAGGTCAAAAAGCGCGTCAATCGAACTCCAATCGAAAGTTGTGGGGCCGGTCTGAATGTCTTCCCAGGCTGGTCTCAGCCGCATGCCATCCAGGTTAGAGTTGTCCCATGAGGGACTGTTCTCGGGCTTGGCGACGTCCGTGCTAAAAAGGCGAATAATTCCCGACGGAAACGGTTTGGCGACCAGCGAACTAAGAGCGACAAGAAAGATGCCGACGGTGGTGAGAAAGCAGAGTTTGAATCGTGTTGATGTGAGCATTGTGCTGAAGTCGGTGAGGCCTCTCAGGCAGCAGTTCCAGTGCCGTCAGTTGCTAATAGAGACCGGGGCCGATGGTTTCCGATGCGGCGATGCCGAATTCGCCGGTAACGCAGGTCGCCTAAGGGAATCAAACCGCAGAGGACGCAGAGATAAAATGCCGGCCATCCAACTCTGCGGTCTTACTGTCTTTGCAATTCCTGTGGCCGTGCGGTTAGCGGCGCGCACCTCGGCGCCGCGTTTTTCCTTTTACTCTGCGGTAACTCGCAGAACCCAGCCGAGAGCTACAACAAAGACGTCTTAGTTTCACTCTGCTCTAAGAGTAGAGATATTCGTCGTGATACTCACGCTGCGGCGCGAACTGAACTGATTCATCACCACCGGTCTCGGGATACTCGAATATCTGACCTTCGTAGTTCCGGATCACGATCTTCTCATTGTCGTGGTAGAGGACGTAGCCGGGATTGATTGGCACTTTGCCGCCGCCGCCGGGGGCATCGATCACGAACTGCGGCACCGCGTAACCGGTGGTGTGACCGCGCAGGCCTTCGATGATTTCAATTCCTTTCGCGACGGATGCCCGCAGGTGGGACGAGCCGGTGATGAGATCGCACTGATAAATGTAGTAGGGACGCACCCGGCACATGAGGAGTTTGTGCACGAGGTTTTTCATCGTCTCCAGATTGTCGTTCACGCCGGCGAGCAGGACGCTCTGGTTGCCCAGAGGGATCCCGTGGTTCGCGAGGCGCTCGAGGCCGGCTTTCACTTCCGTGGTCAGCTCGCGGGGGTGATTGACGTGGATGCTCATCCAAAGCGGATGATACTTTTGCAACATCTGGCAGAGCTCGGTCGTGATCCTTTGCGGCAGGAAAATCGGCACACGAGTGCCAATCCGAAGAAATTCGATGTGCTTGATCGCGCGCAGCCGGCTGAGAATTTTCTCCAGTTTCGAATCGCTGAAAAGAAGGGCGTCGCCGCCGGATAGGAGGACGTCGCGGACTTCGGTGTGTTCTTCGAGGTATTTGTAAGCGGCTTCGAACTCCGTGTGCAGTTCCTGCTCGCCGACGCCGCTCACGACACGGCTCCGGGTGCAGTAGCGGCAGTAGCTGGCGCACCGATCCGTGACCAGGAAAAGCACGCGGTCAGGGTAGCGATGGACCAGCCCGGGCACTGGCATGTGCGAATCTTCTCCGCATGGATCCGCCATGTCATAGGGCGAGGTCCAAGTTTCTTCGATCCGCGGAATCACCTGACGCCGGATGGGGCAATCAGGATTATCGCGTTCGATCAGGTTAAAGAAGTGCGGAGTCACGGCGAGCGCGAGCTTGTCGCCAGAAAGCAGCACGCCCGCCCGCTCTTCTTCAGAGAGCACGAGATGCTGCTCCAGTTGCGCCAGCGTGGTGACGCGGTTCTTGAGCTGCCATTTCCAATCGTTCCAGAGTTCCGGCGCGACATCCGGGAAATAACTGGGCGCCATGGAGATGAACTCTTTTCCGTCCTTTTTGCCTTCGGCAAGAGTAAGCATTTTGATTTGTGTAGAGAAAAGTTAAGGGCGCTAAATATCGTGTCAACGCAGGCACTCGGCGGTGCGTAATGCACTTCGCTGGCTCTCCTGCTCCTGCTCGGTTTTGCTTTCCGAACAGAACTCCAACACGAGCAGGTGCACGAGGGAGCAGCGGTTGCCCGCATCCTGCTTCCCGTTACTATTTGAACAGCGCACCTCGCGCCCCTGTCCATATCGCCGCTTATGCACTGTCTTCTCACGCTCTTCCTCGCTTTGTCGTTAGGCGTTTCTTTGCGCGCCGAAACCGCGCCGCCTACGCCCGCGCCGACGACCACTCCGGCGCTCAATCCCGCGTCGCCTCAGACCACCTCTCCGCAACCGAGCCCGACGGTTCCCGCCGCCGCGGCCGCTCCCGGCAAAGACGTCGTGCATCAACTCAACAGCGCTTTCGAAAAGGTTTTCGAGACGGTCGCGCCGAGCGTGGTGATCATCGAGGTCACGAAAAAAGCGGACGGCAACGATGGCTCGCTCGACGACCTTTTTTTCCAGGCGCCGGACGACAACGACCCGCATCACAACCTCCAGGCGCCGGAACCAGTGCAGAGCGAAGGTTCCGGCTTCATCGTTAGGCAGGATGGCTATATCTTTACGAACTACCACGTGGTGGAAGGGGCCGATAAGGTGGCGGTGAAATTAAAGGATGGCCGTGAACTGGCCGGCCAGGTCGTCGGGACCGACGAGAAAACCGACATCGCCGTGGTGAAGGTGAACGCGACCCACCTGCCGGTTGTGCAACTGGCAAACAGCGACAACGTCCGCGTCGGGCAGTTCGCCTTTGCAATCGGCGCGCCGTTCAAACTCGATTATACGTTCACGTTCGGCGTGATCAGCGGGAAGGGCCGCAACAAGTTGCTCGAGACCGGCGGCTACAATATCGCCGATTATCTTCAGACCGACACCTCGATCAACCCCGGGAACAGCGGCGGTCCGCTCTGCGACATCGACGGCAAAGTCGTCGGCATGAACACGCTCATCAACGGCCTCAACCGCGGTCTCGGCTTCGCCATTCCCAGCAATCTCGTCAACGAAATCGGCCTGCAACTGATCGCTGGCCACAAGATCGTTAGGCCATGGCTCGGCATCCGGATTGAAACGCTCGGCGACAACCCGGCGTTGCGCGATCTGTTCAAGGGGATCGACCAGGGCGTCGTCGTGCGCACCATCGAGTCCGACGCGCCGGCTTTCAAAAGCGACTTGAAACCGTTCGATGTGATTACGCAGGTGGACGGGGCGCCGGTCACAAGCGACACGCAATTGCAACGGGAGATTCTAAAGAAAAAAGTAGGTCAGAAAGTTGAGCTCGGGGTGTGGCGCAAAGGGCAGATGATGCAAATCGCGGTCACTACGGGCGAGTTGCCTGCCAATCCCGGACAACCCGCGAGCGCGCCGCCGGCGCCGGGCGCGCCGCAACCGGAAGACCTGAACAAGTTCGGCCTTTCTGTGCAGGATCTGACGAAAGAGATGGTCGCGCGCCTCAAACTAAAGGTGCAGCAAGGTGTTATCGTCACGGACGTGGCCGACAACAGTATCGCCGCCGCCCAGGATATCCGTCGCGAAGATGTGATCACGATGGTGGCGAATCACCCCGTCACGGATGTCGCAAGTTTCCGGGCCGCGCTCGCGCAGGCCGACCCAACGCACGGCGTTTTGCTTTATCTCGATCGCAAAGGAAGCAAAACTTTTGCGGTCCTCAAAGCCGGCGGCGGCAACTGAAAGCGCGTGAGAATTTTCCTGCGCGCCCTGGCGCTCTGGCTCGTCAGCGCCGCGTGCGCGAGTGCGGGCTGGCGGGTCATCAGTTCGGAGCGGGTAAATCCGCCTAACGAGCTGGTGGAGCATCGCCTAACGAAGGTAGAAAACGAGGCCACGAGTGATTACGCGACCCTGCACTTTGCGATTTTCCGTTCGCACGAAGCGGAGCTGCGCATCGTTGATCAACCCACTGCGCCGCGCCGCGATCTGGCAGAGGTGATGAACGAGAAGCAGGCGCTGGCCGGCGTTAACGGCGGCTATTTCGACCCCGAGGATGCGCCCGTCGGCCTGCTCATCAGCGATGGAAAAAGGATTTCGCCGCTCAGTTCCGCGCGCTTGCTCAGCGGGATATTGTTCATGACCGGAAAACGGGTGGAGATCGTGCGCGCGAAACGGTTCAAATCGAGCAACAGAATCAAAGAAGCCGTGCAATGCGGGCCGCTCTTGTTGGAGCATGGAAAGCCGGTTGCGGGCCTGAACGAGACCCGCTCAGCGCGACGAACTTTTGCGGCTGTGAACGAGAGCGGCCGGACCGCGGCACTCGGTTATTGCTCGGAAGTTTCTCTTGCCGACCTCGGAGAGATTCTTGGCCTAACGAAAATCGCCGGGGAAGCGAGGTTCGCGGGCGCGATGAATCTGGACGGAGGTTCCTCGAGCGCTTTTTGGTGCCGCGGCGCGGATGGCCCGTTTTCCATTTCCGAACAGAAAACGGTGCGCGACTTCGTGGCGATTTTTCCGCGCGCCGACCGTTAGGCAAAACGCCTCCGGCTTCGCCTGCTTGACGTCCCGCGGCAGCGCGCGAAGACTCCGGGCCTCATGCGCGTCTTCGGCGGCTTCCTTCTCGACGGTTCGAAAGTCTACGGCGAAGTCCGCGGGGAAGAGGTGCACCTGCTGGCGGGACCGTTCTGGTGCGGCCTCGAATTCACCGGCCAAATTTGTTCGTTAGGCGAGCTCACGATCGATCTGCCGGTGGCCCCGGGCAAGGTGATTGCGGTTGGTCTGAACTACGCCGAGCACATCAGGGAAATGCAGCGGAGCGAGATGGGTTCGCCGCTGATTTGGTTCAAGGCGCCGACCTCGTTACTCGCGGACGGCGGCACGATCGAGATTGCTTTCCCCGAACACCGAACGGATTTCGAAATCGAGCTCGCCATCGTAATTGGACGCGAAGCCAAAAACCTTTCACAGGACCAGGCGCTCGATTTCGTTTTCGGCTACACGATCGCCCTCGACGTGAGCGATCGCGATTTGCAGAAAGTCGAAAAGCAATTTTCGCGCTGCAAATCGTTCGACACTTACACTCCGGTCGGGCCGTTTATCTATGCCGATGTTGACCCGCATGATCTGCCGATAGAATTGCAGCAGAACGGCGAGACGAAACAGCAGGCGCGGACGAGTCAAATGATCTACTCACCGGCGCGGATCGTTTCCTTCGCGAGTGAATCGCTCACGCTCGAAGCGGGTGATTTGATTTTAACCGGCACGCCCGCCGGCGTTGGCGCGATCGCGGCCGGCGATGAGTTGGAAGCAAGGGTGGGAGATTGGCGGCCGCTGCGGAATCGAGTTGCAAATGCGTCCGCTCTGCGAAATAAACTCGCGTGAAGGCAATTTCCTGTGCTCCCTTTACATCCCACTCTGAACGAAAAAACGAATCGAAGAATGTCTCGAAGAAATCATTACGCGAAATTTAAAAAGTTTTGCTCGACGCGCTTGATGGCTTTGAGATAACCAACGCCATAAACATCGCCGGAACCTTCTGTCGACCATCAACCTGCCACATATGAAAAAAACGCTAATCATCAGTCTGTGCTCAGTTGCCTTCGCGCTTGCTGCGTCGGCCCAAGATCCCGCTGCTTCCGCGGCGGCCTCACCCGCCGACGCCGCTGCGTCACCCGCGGCAACCGTTGACACGACTGCTCCCGGCGCCTCGCTCGCTCCCGGAGCGGTGGCTTCTCCGGCCGCGGCGGCTCCTGGCACGACAGTCGCACCGGTGCCTGCGGTCGGCGCACCAGCAGTTCCGGCAGCGCCGGGCACTTCGCCGACGGCGGCGGCCTCGGTCACGGCGACGGTTGCGCCCGACGCGAACGCGGCAGCCCAACCGGCCGCTACTGAACCTGCTGCGAGCGGAAACTTCTTTATCGATAACTTCCGCAAGGGCGGCCCGATCATGTGGCCGATCTTAATCGTGTCCATCGTTGCCCTCACCGTGGTGCTCGAGCGTTGCTTCTGGTGGGGAGCCCGCTGGTTTCGCCGCGATCCGAAGCGGGTCGAGAAGGTTTTTACTGCAATCGAAACCGGTGACGTGGACGAAGCTTCGAAGCTCGCGCGCGGCTCACGCGATCCAGTATTGCGCATGCTCTGGAATGGTTTGAATCACCAGCACGCGTCGCTTCAAGGCGCGCTGCAGGTTGCTGCCGGAATCGAAATCAAGCGTGCCGGCCGCTTCCTCGTAGTCATGGATACGCTGGTCACGCTCGGTCCTCTGCTTGGTTTGCTCGGCACGATCACAGGTCTGATTCGTTCTTTCAGCTTCCTTGGGAGCGAGGAACTGGCGGTGCAAGCGGTCACTGGCGGTATCGCGGAAGCGCTGATTGCGACGGCGTGCGGTCTCGGCCTCGCGATTTTCTGCTTGATTCCGTTTAACTTTTTCACCTCCCGCGTGTCTAACCTGGAGTTCGAATTGCAGACCGCTGCAACGAACCTGGAGGTGATGCTGGGAGCGAAAAGCGCGGCCGAAGAAATGGCCATCCACGGCACCGCCCAGAGCGTTGGCAAAGGTTCTTCGATCTAGGACTGACTATGGAATTCGCCTCGCCCATTCCGCACAAGAAGGCACGGATCGAGATCATTCCGTTGATCGACATCATGTTCTTTCTGCTCGCCAGCTTTATGATGGTGAGCCTGAGCCAGGTGCATATGAAGGGCATCAAGGTCAATCTGCCGACCGGCCTCACCGGTGACACACAGACCAAGCGCGAATACGTCAGCTTATCGGTTGATCGAGATGGGCAGATTTACTTCGATAAGGACAAGGTTGAGCCGGACGAGGTCTATCGAAAACTGGTCGAGGTCCAT
Organism: Chthoniobacterales bacterium; assembly: GCA_025929155.1. Classification (GTDB taxonomy): domain Bacteria; phylum Verrucomicrobiota; class Verrucomicrobiia; order Chthoniobacterales; family UBA10450; genus Palsa-1392. The sequence continues at coordinate 7,766 of JAICMR010000061.1, forward strand.
AAAGTCAGTCCGAACGCGAAGATATTCATCCGGGGCGATCGGGATACTTATCACGGCGATATTATTCGGCTGATCGAGCAGGTGCGTGCCGCCGGTATCTACAAGATCGCATTTGAGATCAAGAGCCCGTCCTTACCCACTCACACGGCTCCCTAGGCAATCCGAAAATGGCTAAACCACAATTCTACAAACCGCCGCCACGCTGGCAGGTTTTTGCGGCGCTGGCCGGTGCCCTCGCGATCGAGTGCGCGGCGATCGGTTTTGCCAGCCTGAAGAAACCGGAACCGCCAGCAGAAAACCCAGCCATCGCAGCCCCTCAGCCTGTCACGGCAATCATTACTGAAATTCCGCCGGAGCCGACACCTCCGCCTGAAGAAGAACCTCCACCTCCGCCACCACCACCTCCCGATGTCCCGACGGAGTTTACCATCGAGGAACCAACACCTCCGCCGCGCCCCAAAGATGCGCCTACGCCGAAGCCTAGGGCAAGAGTCGCTGCCAGCAGACCAGCGGGGGTTCCTTCCGGCCCGGTCTCCTACAATTCCGCCAAAGCGAACATGATCAGCGCCCCGCATCCACAATATCCCTACGAGGCGAGAAGGGCGCGCGCGACGGGAAGCGGCAGATTCATGGTTGTGTTTAGTGCTGATGGCACGGTCTCCGATGTGGAGACCTTGCAAAGCACGGGCAACGCGATTTTGGATCAGACAACGGTTAACACTTTCCGCCGGTGGCGCGCTAAACCTGGCGTGCCCAAAGTCATAGTCCCAATCACGTATACCCTCCAAGGTGCGCAGCTTTAGCCCGGTCCACACATGAGAGTCGCTTCACCCATCCCGCATAAGAAAGCTCGGATCGAGATCATCCCGCTGATCGACATCATGTTCTTCCTTCTTGCCAGTTTCATGATGGTCAGTTTGAGCCAGGTGCACATGAAGGGCATTCGGGTCAACCTCCCTTCAATCAAAGCCGTCGCCCAGCCAACGCCCACGCCGACAACCAAGGATTACACCCGGCTCTTTATCGACTCCGATGGGTTGGTGCACTTTGATAACGAAGTCCTGACAGACGGAGACGTAACTCCTCGTTTGCTTCAACTCTATAAGGCCAACCACGACGCCAAAGTCTTCATCAGCGCTGATAAAGAGGCGCTGCACGGAGACGTGATCAAGCTGCTGGACCGTGTGCAGTCGGTCGGCATCACCAAAGTGGGTTACGAGATTAAGGTGAAAGCTGGAACGACGGGTGCGCCGGGTGCGCCGCCGCCAGGCCCCTAACGGTAACGCCCTGCGGAGCGGGCAGATTTTGCGGTGCGGTTTAGTGGGCAACCTGCGCGCCAGCGACCTTTCTCGCGGTGCAATCCTGGATGGAACAAAGTTCCTTCACAGCGACCCGTGAAGGCAATCTCGCTACCCCAGCAAGGATTGCGCAAGAAAGGTCCGAAGCTGAGCGACGGCGATTGCGCGGTGGCTAATCCTGTTCTTCTCGGCGGCGCTGAGTTCGGCAAAGGTTTGCTCCAAACCTTCTGGACGAAAAAGCGGATCGTAACCGAAGCCGGACTGGCCGCGCTCGGCGCGGACAATCTCGCCTTCGATCGCCCCGGCGAACGAGGCGACCTCCTCTCCGGCGCTGGCGATCGAAAGCACGCACCGAAAGCGCGCCGGGTGACGCCAAGCTCCTTCGCACTTCGCAAGCTGCTCAAGAAGTTTTTGCCGGTTCTGCGCGTCACTCGCACCGGCCCCGGCGAAACGCGCGGAGAAAATCCCAGGCGCCCCGCCTAAGGAATCCACCTCCAGCCCGGAATCGTCGGCGAGCACAAGTCCGGGAATTTGCCGCGAGACCGCGATTGATTTGAGCCGCGCGTTTTGGGCGAAACTTGCACCGTCCTCGACGATTTCAGCATTCCCCGGATACGCACTTAAATCCTCGATCGCAAAGTCGGCACCGAGCATGGCGCGGAACTCCTGCGTCTTGTGTCCGTTCCGGGTCGCCAGCAAGAGCCGCTTCATCCGTAAATTCAATCAGCAAACCATCCAGACCAAAAGCCCCGATGCCTGGGCGGCTGGAAAGTTTTCTGTAATTCCTGCTTTCCTGCTTTCCCGATTCGCCCACCTTCCCTCCTCACTCATGAGCGATCGCCGCAAACCATATCCCTTCGATGTCATCGAGCCGAAATGGCAAATCCGATGGGACGAACGCCGCCTCTTCCACGCACCCGGTCCAGGTGAAGCCGGATTCGACGCGAGGCAGCCAAAATATTACGTGCTCGACATGTTCCCCTATCCAAGCGGCGCCGGGCTGCACGTCGGGCACCCGGAGGGCTATACAGCTACGGATATCATCGCGCGCTACAAGCGCTTCCGCGGTTTCAATGTCCTGCATCCCATGGGATGGGACGCGTTCGGTCTGCCCGCTGAGCAATACGCCATCCGCACCGGACAGCATCCTCAGATCACGACGCGCGCGAACGTGGCGCGGTTCAAGACCCAGTTGAAGCGGATCGGCTTTTCTTACGATTGGGACCGCGAAATCACAACGACCGATCCCGATTACTACCGTTGGACGCAATGGATTTTCCTCCAGGTTTACCATAGCTGGTTTAATCCGGAAACGCAGAGGGCTGAGCCGATCTCCACCTACACCGGTGACGACCCGGACAGCGTGCGTCTGGCGTATGTCGCGGAGGTGCCGGTCAATTGGTGCCCCGAACTCGGCACCGTTCTCGCGAACGAAGAAGTGATCGACGGCAAGAGCGAGGTGGGAGGATTTCCAGTCGTCAGGCGGCCCATGCGGCAATGGATGTTGCGGATCACTGCCTTCGCGGAACGGCTGATCGATGAGCTTGAACCGCTGGATTGGCCGGAAGGGATCAAGCTCTTGCAGCGGAACTGGATTGGAAAAAGCGAAGGCGCCGAAGTGCGCTTTGCGCTCGAGAAAAGCGACGACGTCATCAGCGTTTTCACGACGCGTCCCGATACCCTTTACGGTGCGACCTACCTCGTGCTCGCGCCGGAGAATCCATTCGTCGCGCGCCTAACGACGGACGATCAACGCGGGGTGGTGAACGATTACAGGAGCGCGATCTCCGCGAAGTCCGACCTCGAGCGGACCGATCTCGGGAAGGATAAAACCGGCGTCTTCACCGGCGTATTCGCGATCAATCCGGCCAGCAACGAGCGGATTCCGATCTGGATCGCAGACTACGTGCTGATGGGCTACGGCACCGGGGCGATCATGGGCGTGCCCGCGCACGACGAGCGGGATTTTGAATTCGCCCAAAAGTTTGGTCTAACGATAAAGGAGGTGGTCGCTCCGGCTCTGGGTAGCGCGCCCGTTCCGGGTGCTGGTGAAGACGTCGCGCCTTCGCTGGCTTTGGACGAGCAGGGAGAGGTCGAGAAAGATGGTTTCGGCGAGACGCCAAAACCCACGCTCGGGACCGGGACGCTGCCCTCAGACATTCGATCAGCGTTCATCGAGGACGGCGTCGCGATCAACTCCCCGCTGATTGACGGCCTAACGACTCCGAAAGCGAAGCGTCGGATCACCGATTGGCTCGAAGAAAACGGCTTCGGCCGGGGCACGATCAACTACAAACTGCGCGACTGGCTTTTCTCGCGGCAACGTTATTGGGGCGAACCGTTCCCGATTGTCTGGGAGAACAAAAAACATCGCGCGATCAGCGCCGACGAACTCCCGCTGGTTCCACCCGCGCTCGACGATTTCAAGCCGACTGGAACTGGCGAACCGCCACTTGTGCGGGCCACCGACTGGGTGCGCTACTCCGAGCAAGCAACGCGCGAACTGAATACGATGCCGCAATGGGCGGGGTCCTGTTGGTATTACCTGCGCTTCTGCGATACGAAAAATCCGGCCCGCTTCGTTGGGGAAGAAGCCGAAAAGTATTGGATGAACGTCGACCTCTACGTCGGCGGCACCGAACACGCCGTGCTTCATCTCCTCTATGCGCGTTTCTGGCACAAAGTGCTTTTCGATCTGGGTTACCTGACGACTAACGAACCGTTCCAGCGGCTTGTGAATCAGGGCATTATTCTGGGCGAAGACGGCCGCAAAATGTCGAAGCGCTGGGGCAACGTGATCGACCCGCTCGACGTCATCGCCGACTACGGCGCGGACGCCTTTCGCTGCTACGAAATGTTCATGGGCCCGCTGGAACAGATGAAGCCGTGGAGCATGACCGGCGTGGAAGGCGTTTCGCGCTTTCTCGCGCGGGTCTGGCGTTTGCTGATGGAAGAATATCAGGCCGGCGAATGGATTCTCTCTGCCACGCTGACCGAGGCCGCGCCGGATAAAGCGCAGCTCCGGGTCATCCACGCCACGATTAAAAAGGTGACCGCCGACATCGAAGCGCTCTCTTTCAACACCGCGATCGCGCAGATGATGATCTTCGTGAACGCCTTTACGAACGCCGAGACGCGGCCGGTCGAAGCGATGCGCACCTTGCTCGTGCTCCTGAATCCGTTCGCGCCGCACCTGACCTCGGAGCTTTGGGAGTCGTTAGGCGCGAAGTTTCCGATTTTGCCTCCCGAGATCACCGACCAGTCATGGCCGGAACATCACGAGGAATTTCTGGTGGAAGACGAAGTAGAGATCGCGCTCCAGGTAAACGGCAAAGTCCGCGACCGCATTCAGGTTCCGATCGCTGCGACGAAGGAGGAACTCGAAGCGCTCGCCCGCGCCAACCGACGGGTGCGGGAATTCATCGCCGGTCTAAACGTGCGAAAAGTTATCGTCATTCCGACAAAACTCGTCAATGTCGTGGCTAATTAAACAGAGGAGCTAAGTATGTGGAAAGAATTCAAAGAATTCGCGATCAAGGGCAACGCTGTCGACCTCGCGGTCGGCGTTATCATTGGCGCAGCGTTTGGCGGAGTCGTGTCGTCGCTGGTAAAGGATATCCTGATGCCGCCGATTGGGTTGGTTACCGGCGGGCTGGACTTTTCCAACAAATTCGTCGTGCTCAAAGCGGGAGTGGATGGCGCGACAAACTTCGCCACTCCGGCCGCCGCGGCAGCGGCCAAAGCGGTGACGTTTAACTACGGCAACTTCATCACCGCGCTGGTTAACTTTATCATCGTGGCTTTCTGTATTTTCCTGGTCGTAAAAGCGATGAACCAGATGAAACGGCCCGCACCGGACGCGCCGGCGGAAGTTAAAGATTGCCCGGAATGCACCATGCCGATCCCGGTAAAGGCGCGGCGTTGCCCTGAGTGCACCGCGGAGTTGACCGTCTAACGACGGCGCAGGCGAAAGCGATTTTTTGAAATTTCGGCAGGAGCGCCGAAAATGTGTGCCGATGCGCGCACTTCTCGCTCTGGAAGACGGACGGACTTTCGACGGCGAATCCTTCGGCGCGGCCGGCAGCGCGGTCGGCGAGATTTGCTTCAACACTTCCATGACTGGTTACCAGGAAGTGCTGACCGATCCCTCCTATCGCGGCCAAATCGTGGCCATGACTTATCCGCTCATCGGCAACTACGGCACGAACGAAGCCGACGCCGAAAGCCGCTCACCGCACGTTCGCGGTTTCGTGGTCGAAGAATTAAGCGAGATTGCGAGCAACTGGCGCTCGCAAGGTTCGCTCGATGACTACCTGCGACGTTGGAAAATACCCGGCGCACAGGAAATCGACACGCGCGCGCTGACCCGGCATCTTCGCACCCGCGGCGCGATGAAAGCTTGCCTAACGACAGAGAAAATTTCCGCCGAAGAAGCCACGCGCCGCGCGATCGAGGGCGAAGGGGTTGTTGGAATGGATTACGTCCGTGAAGTCACCACGCCGGCAGCCTACCAATGGGATCCGGACGACAAGGCGAGCGTCGCTTGGACGACCGGCAGCTTCGGTCGCAAAGCGTTGCCGCCCATTCGGCATCGAATTATCGCTTACGATTACGGCATGAAAGAAAACATCCTGCGCCGTCTGCGCCAGAATGGTTTCGGGGTTACCGTCGTACCGGCGACCACGACCGCGGAAGAAGTGCTCGCGCTCAAGCCCGATGGGGTTTTCCTTTCCAACGGTCCAGGCGATCCATCGACGCTCGACTATGCCCATCGAGCGATGCAGGGATTAATGGGTCGGACGCCGATCTTCGGGATTTGTCTCGGCCATCAGGTGCTCGGCTTCGCCTTCGGCGGGCGCACTTTCAAACTCAAGTTTGGCCATCGCGGCGGGAATCAGCCCGTTAAAGACTTGATCACTGGAAAGGTTGCGATCACCTCACAGAATCACGGCTTCGCGGTCGACGCGGAATCCTTGCCTAACGAAATCGAAATCACGCATGTCAATCTGAACGACGGCACGGTTGAAGGCATGCGCCATCGCGAGCTGCCGATCTTTAGCGTGCAATATCATCCCGAAGCCGCGCCCGGCCCGCACGATGCGAGTCATTTCTTTGCCGACTTCGCGCGGCTCATCGAAAGCGAGAAAGCTTAGCCGCAGAGATCGTGAACGACTCGCTCAAAGCGTTCGGTTTCGCTCTTTGTTCGGGCTCTCTCAGCTCTGCGCGCTTGATTGAAAACCACGCCCGCCAACCGTTGACCTCAGACCCCTTAGGACGGAAGTTCCGCCATGTATCTGAACAACGATAGAACTTCCAAAGTCGTGCAGGTTGTGGTCGCCGTGGCGTTCACCGCGGGTCTCGCAATCTCGCCTCTTGCCTTCGCGGCCGACCAGGCCAAGGACAGTCTCGACGCTTCGGCCACCAAAGAAGTGACCGGCGAGATCGTCGATATGATGTGCTACGTCGATCACAACGCGATGGGGCCGAAACATGCAGACTGCAGCGAGAAGTGCATCAAGGGCGGCGGCCCAGTCGGCATCTTGAGCGATGGCAAAGCCTACCTCGTCGTCGGTGAGCACAAGCCGATGAACGATGAACTCGCCCCGCTCGCCGGCAAAACGGTGACGCTAAAAGGGAAGATGGCGAGCAACGGTGGCGTGACGATGCTGGAGAACGCCGAGATCGTTAAGAAGTAGCTCGTTAGGCAACGAAGGGAAAGACGCGCCGGCTTCGGTGGGTGCCACGGAAACTTGCGCGTTTTTTGCGTATTACCGCTGGGGCGAGAGATCGTACCAGGTCCTTAATCCTGCTTCTGCTCTTTATCAAAGAATTCGCCAGCGAGGATCAGCAGTCGTATCATCAACCCGCGCCGCGGGGATCAATCAAGATCTTCTCCCGTGGTGCCAGGAACGCGGACTGCCGATCATGGCCTACTCGCCGCTGGGTCAAGCGGACTCTTATTGAGCCACTTTTACCAGCTGGAAAAGCCGCTCTTGAAAGCACCTTCGTAACGGCACGGCTGCTATCTGTCCTCCGTATCGGCCACCGCCGCGCGTTGCTCACGCGGCGGTGGCCTCGGAATACTTAGACTCGATTACTGCCCGAGGCTGCAGTCAGGCTTGATATCCTGTGCGTAGATATCCCCGCCATCCGAGCGGCCATCGCTCCAGGCGGCAAAGGCCCAGCCGTTGCTCGAAAGAGTCAGATCCAGCCGCGACTTCGAGGAGAGGATGGACGAGACCGGGAAGGGCGTGCAGAGAAAGGAGCCATCGGGAGCAAGCTTTGCCGCCGTGATCGTATCTTGAGCGAAAGCTGCCTCCGAGGACCACACAACCAGCGGTCCCGCCGGCATGAAAACGCTCGTCACATTCAGCACTGCAGAGGAAGTAAATGGTTGGACGACCAGGCCGTTGTCGCCCCATTGGCGGTTCCCCGTGGCGTCGAACTTCTGCCCTGAGATTCCTTCGTTCGTTAGGGGACCTTCCAGGATTTCATCCCAGAAGAGGTAGGTGTTCCCGCTACTCACGTCGTAGCTCACGCTTGGGTTTACCTGGTCGTGGCCGGTATTGGTCGATCCGGCTACGCCGTTATGAGGAAACGCTTCCGTGCCATCAGCCAGGATATGCTGCGCCAGCGACTGGAGCGGACTAACTTGATACCAACCGAAAACAGCCCCACCCGCACCGTCGGTCACGAACGGCGGGAAGTTACCAAATTGCAGCGAGCCGCCATCGAAAACGACGACGTGGTTAGGACCCCAAAGAAGCGTGCCATCCGGGCTGATCTTGTTTGCAAGAAGATGCTTTGGCCCTGTAAATCCTGCAGCCGAAACCCAGGAAGCAATCACATTGCCATCCTCGGTCGCATGCAGATCGGCGAGCGAATAAGTCACGCCCGCAGGCGCCGTGATCGTGATGCCCGCTCCATCGCCCCAGAGTTTCCGCCCGGCGCGGGTGATGCGCTGGAACATGATGTTGTTCCCATAGATCCAGCCGGCAACGACGGAGCCGTCCGCGGGAAGCGCAGTGATTTTTGGATTGCCGACGAAATCCGTTCCGTATGAAAGCTCGCGACCGAAATCGCCCCAGACCTGGACCCCAGCTGACGTTACTTTCTGCGCAGTCACGATGGTGCGTCCCGGCCGGCGATCATCCAGAAAAGCGAGAACCGCGTTGCCCCGCACATCGACATCGAGCCCGTAGTCCTGCGTGGAGCTCATCCCAAGATCGGCAAACCGAATACCCCCGGTGGGAAACTGTGCAACGCCGCTGGCATCCAGGCGTTGGAGGTAAACATCGTAACCAAATGGAGGGTTCCCGTTCGGGTCCTGGTCGAACCAACTGATGTAACAACCGCCGTCGGGCGTCGCGCGAATTTTCGGTTGAACCTGATCGTTGACCTTGACCGCAACGCCGAGGTTCATCATCGGATCGGAGCTCCATTGCGCGAGAGCCGAGCCTGACCAGCCGACCGTGACGAGGGCAAGCGAAAGAGTGATAAGCTGCTTTTTCATATGGCCCGGTTTATCAGGTGGAAACTGGCGTAGCCAGAAAAATCGCGCGCTCTCTTCATTCGCGCCGAAATTGCGCGTCGCCGGTTTCTGCGGCACAGGTGCAATGGCATGACAGAGGATTCTTCGGGCACCGTATCCGACCCGCTCTGGTACAAGGACGCGGTCATCTATGAGCTGCACGTCAAGGCGTTTCATGACAGTTCGGGCGACGGGATCGGTGATTTCCGCGGTTTGATCGAGAAGCTCGACTACCTTCAGGAGCTGGGTATCACCGCGATCTGGTTGCTCCCATTCTATCCATCGCCGATGCGCGATGATGGCTATGACATCGCCGACTACTACGATGTGAACCCAAAGTTTGGTTCCCTGGATGACTTCAAAGCTTTCCTTGATGCGGCGCACGCCCACGGGCTGCGCGTTATCACTGAGTTAGTCATCAATCACACTTCTGATCAGAACCCGTGGTTCCAGAAATCGCGCAAAGCAATCGCAGCGCGGGTTGCGGCCGGGGAACGAATCGCGCCGGCGTGTAAGAGCGAAGACGCCTGCAAACGAGGCGAGATGGACTACGGCGACCTCTATGTCTGGAGCGACTCGCCGGAGCGCTATAAAGACGCGCGCATTATCTTTAAGGACTTTGAGACTTCGAATTGGTCATGGGATCCGCTCGCGAAGGCCTACTACTGGCATCGCTTCTATTCCCATCAGCCTGATTTGAATTTTGATAACCCAGAGGTGCACAGGCTGGTTGAACGAGTCCTGGATTTCTGGCTCGAGATGGGTGTGGACGGCCTGCGTCTCGACGCCATTCCCTACCTCTACGAACGAGAAGGCACCAACTGCGAAAACCTCCCTGAGACGCACGTTTACCTGAAGAAGTTGCGCGCCCACATGGACGCTAAATTTTCCGATCGCATGCTCCTGGCTGAAGCTAACCAGTGGCCGGAGGATGCCGTGAGATACTTTGGCGATGGCGATGAGTCTCACATGAACTTCCACTTCCCGCTCATGCCGCGGATGTTCATGGCGCTCCAGATGGAAGATCGCTTTCCGATCATCGACATTCTCGATCAGACGCCGGCCATTCCTGAAAATTGTCAGTGGGCGATGTTCCTGCGCAATCACGACGAACTCACACTCGAGATGGTTACCGATGAAGAGCGCGACTACATGTGGCGGGTTTATGCAACCGACCCGACCGCTCGAATCAACCTGGGGATTCGCCGCCGTCTCGCCCCGCTCCTGGTTAACAGTCGCCGAAAGATTGAGTTACTGAATATTCTGCTCTTTTCCATGCCGGGGACTCCGGTTCTCTATTATGGCGACGAGATTGGGATGGGGGACAACTTTTATCTCGGCGATCGCAATGGCTGCCGGACGCCGATGCAATGGAGCAGTGACCGAAACGCTGGCTTCTCGAAAGCCAACCCGCAACAGCTTTACCTGCCGATCACGATCGACCCGGAGTATCACTACGAGGCGATAAACGTGGAGAACCAGCAGAAGAATCTCTCTTCCCTTCTCTGGTGGACCAGACGCGTCATCGGGATGCGGAAGAACTATCGCGCTTTCTCCCGCGGCTCGATTGAATTTCTCCATCCCGATAACTCAAAGGTACTGGCCTTCCTTCGCCGCCACGAAGAAGAGACGATTCTCGTCATAGCCAACCTTTCGCGTTTCTCGCAGCCCGTCGAGCTGGATCTCGCGCGCTTCCATGGGTGTGCGCCCATGGAAGTATTTAGCCGCAACACTTTTCCGGCGATCAGGAGATCGCCTTACCCGCTGACAATCGGGCCGCATGGTCATTTCTGGTTCGTCTTGAAGTCTGCTAACGAGAAAAGGAGTGCCAAGAGACGAACCATCCCTACGCTGAATGTCGAACCGAACCTGACGCGCTTACTTACAGAGAGCACACGAACGCGGCTGGAACACGAAGTCCTTCCCTCTTATCTCCGCAATTGCCGCTGGTTTGGCGCGAAGGCGCGTGTTGTCCGCGAGATGCGAATCATCGAGCAAATCGCCATCGCTGAGAATTCTACTGCGGCACAGCTTTGGTTTTTGCGGGTCGATTACACCGATGCTGCGCCGGATGTTTATGCCCTTCCGGTGCAGGTGGCGAGTGGGAGCAGTGCGCATACGATCGCGCGGAGCGCGCCCCAAGCTGTCATCGCTTATCTCGGAAGCAAGAACGCGATTCTTTACGACGCGGTGTGGGATGTGGAGTTTCGGGCTGCACTTTTCGGCCTGATGGCGCAACGGGCCCGCCTGCGCGGGAGAAGCGGTGAGTTGACTGGAGTCAAGGGCGATAGACTTACTGGAGAACCTAACGAGCCAATGCCTCAATCGCAGGTTTTGAAAGCGGAACAAAGTAACACGTCCATGCTCTTCGAGAACCGCTTCTTTCTTAAGCTTTATCGCAAACTGGAGGACGGCGTAAATCCTGACGTCGAGGTCACTCGCTTTCTGACCAAGGGAGATCGGTTCGTACACGTTCCGGCTTTTCTTGGCCTGGTGGAATACCGGAGGCCGCGATCCGAGCCAATGGTTGTGGCCTTGCTTCAGACGGCTGTGCCTAACGAGGGTGATGCATGGGCGCTGACTTTGGATGCGGTGGGCCGGTATTTCGAACGGGTGCTGGCGCGGAAAGGTGACCTGCAAAATGCGATCGCCGCGCCTGGCGAGCTGCTCGATGAGCTGCTTGGCGGGGTTTATCCTGAGAAAGCGCAACTCATCGGCACGCGCACCGGAGAGATGCATCTGGCGCTCGCGAGCGAGCCAGACGACCCGGTCTTCGCGCCCGAGCCTTTCAATGCGATGGCGCAGCGTTCCGTCTATCAATCGATGCGCGCTTCCCTTAGG
>JAICMR010000171.1 GCA_025929155.1 Chthoniobacterales bacterium
CTACAAGATGGATTGGTTTGAGCGGCTCGCCCGTTGCCTGCGCGAGAATGAGCCGGCGCTGGATCGCCTGCTCGTCGGGGGCGACTTCAACGTTGCGCCTAACGACAATGACGTGCACGACCCGGCGCTCTGGCGCGACTCGATCATGTGCTCCGAGGGCGAGCGCGCGGCGTTTCAGACGCTCTGCGACGCCGGCCTCAGCGACACACTGCGGCTGGTTCATCCGGAACCGGGGCTTTTCAGTTGGTGGGATTACCGGATGCTGGCGTTCCCGAAAAACCGCGGGCTCCGGATCGATGCGATCCTCGCCGGCCGCGATCTTGCCGCGCGCGTCGTCGACTCCGGGATCGACCGCGAGATGCGCAAAGGCAAGGAGCCATCCGACCACGCGCCGGTTTGGGCGGAGTTCTCTTCCTGACCCTGCGGTTGCTCCTGCTCCTAATCTCGTTTTCGCGGCGGAGGGAGTAGGATTAGGAGCAGAAGTAAGAAATGAGAAATCACGTGCCGAACCCTCCGCCGAAACCGCTCCTGGTTTACGACGGCGATTGCGGCTTCTGCAAACTCTGGATCGCGCGCTGGCGTGAGCGTACCGGGGAGCGGATCGATTACGCACCGTTCCAGAGGGTGGCGGCGGAGTATCCAGAAATTCCGCGGGAGGAATTCGCGCGGGCGGTGAAGTTGATCGTGGACGATGGACGGATTTTCAGCGGCGCGGAGGCGGTTTTCCGCTCGTTAGGCATGGGCCGACGCTTCTCGTTAGGCGAATGGAGTTACCAGCACCTTTCCGGCTTCGCTGCGCTCGCCGAATTCATTTATGCGTTGGTCGCAAGCCATCGCGCACTCGCGGGATTCATCACGTGGCTGTTCTGGGGCAACGATGTGCGGCGTCCGACCTATTACGTGGCGCGGCGCTGGTTTTTCCGTGCACTGGGGACGATTTACCTGATCGCGTTCCTCTCGTTTTGGGTGCAGGCGGATGGGCTCATCGGTCTGCACGGAATTCTGCCGCTTCCGGATTTTCTGGAAAGCGCACGCGGCCAGGTTGGCAGCGCCGCCTACCGTTATCTGCCGACGCTCTGCTGGATCAATCCCAGTAACGGCTTCCTCCATTTTCTCTGCGGCGCCGGCGCGGTCTGTTCGCTGCTGCTGATCGTCGGGCTCGTCCCGATTCTCTGTCTCGTGCTGCTCTTCGTTTCTTACCTTTCCCTTACGGTAGCCGGCCAGACGTTCTTCAGTTTCCAGTGGGACATCCTGCTGCTCGAAAGTGGATTTCTCGCGATCTTCCTCGCGCCCTGGCGCTGGCGGATCCGGCCTAAGGATCCCGCACCACTCAACCGACTCGGACTGTTTCTCCTTCAGTTTTTGCTTTTCAAACTGATGTTCATGTCCGGGGTGGTGAAGCTGACCAGCGGCGATCCCTCGTGGTGGAATCTAACCGCGCTCGACTTCCACTACTGGACGCAGCCGCTTCCGACCGTGCTCGGCTGGTGGGCCGATCAATCGCCGGAATGGGTGAAACACTTTTCGGTCGCGGCTACGCTGGTGATTGAGATTCTGCTGCCGTTTTTGATCTGGCTGCCGCGGCGGTTCCGATTGTTAGCCGCCGGCGCGTTTGTGCTCTTACAGGTGGTGATCGGCCTGACCGGCAACTACGCCTTCTTTAACCTGCTTACGATCGCACTCTGCCTCCTGCTGGTTGACGATTACGTCTGGAAAAGAACGCGCCTAACAAATCCGAGCGGTGCGCGCTGGCCGGCTTGGATCCCAGCGTGCGTCCTGGTCGTGACGCTGCCGCTGAACGCGATGCTGATTTATTCCGGGCTGAATCCGGACGCGATCTGGCCGCGTCCGCTCGCTTTTTTCTACGGCAAGCTGGAGCCGTTCCGACTGGTGAATGGCTACGGGCTCTTTCGTGTGATGACAAAGGAGCGGCCCGAGATCGTGATCCAAGGCAGCGCCGATGGCGTCGATTGGAAGCCGTACCTTTTCAAGTGGAAAGCCGGTCCGCTCGACCGGATGCCAGCGTTTGTCGAACCGCATCAGCCGCGGCTCGATTGGCAGATGTGGTTTGCGGCGCTGAGCGAAGCGCGGCAAAATCCGTGGTTCGTTAGGCTCGTCGTCCAATTAATGCATAACGAACCGGATGTCGTGCAGCTGCTGGAAAAGAACCCATTTCCCAACAGACCGCCGCGCTATGTCCGCGCGGACCTTTACCAATACAAATTTGCGACTCTGGCGGAACATCGCGCAACGGGCGCCTGGTGGGCGCGTGGACATCCCCAGACTTATCTGCCGCCGGTTTCGCTGCCTAACGACTAACGGCGGCTGCCCGCGCCGAGATTTGCGAACCTAACGAGTGTGCGGCATAATCCCCCGTGGCGAAAGAACAGCAGATTGTGACCGAAGGAACTGTAACGCAGGTGTTGCCGGGCACGATGTTTCGCGTCGATCTCGCCGGGCAGGGGCAGCGCAACGTGCTGGCGCACATTTCGGGGAAGATGCGCAAACATTTCATCCGCATCGTCCCGGGCGATAAGGTTGAGGTCGAGCTTTCCCCCTACGACCTGACGAAAGCGCGGATCATTTTCCGCGCGAAATAAGGCGCGCCGCGGGTGAAGCCGGATCGCAGAAATTGGTAAGCGCAACGCGCGGGTCAGTTGCGTATCCTTCCCTGAAGAACCACCGGTAGCCGCAAGGTGCTGAACGACCAGCGGTCGCCAAGAACAATCTCAGCGAAGAAAGGCAATCAAATGGCAAACGAAGGCGAATCACAGCAACAAAATCCGAACGAGGGCCAGACGAGCGCGGAGGCAATGAGCGGGGCCACCGAAGCGCGCACAGCCGCGGACCATCTTAAGTCAGCCGCCGGTGCGGTGGCCGACGAGTACCGCGGCCGCGCGGAAGAAGCCTGGAACGATGCCCGCTATCGGGTACGGGGTTTCCAGGAGGACAGCGAGCAATATGTGCGGGAGAACCCGACCAAAGCGGTCTTCACCGCCCTCGGCATTGGGTTCGTGCTCGGGTTAATCTTCCGTCGTTAGGTCGGAGGCGATGGCGGCTCCGATGCGTTTCACGAACCCGGCCGGCTATTCCGGGCTGGGCGCGAACCTGGCGGCGTTTGCCAGTTCGGGCGCGCGCTTCATCGAGAGCCGGTTTGCGCTCGCATCGCAGGAAGCAAAGGATGCGCTCCTGCGCATCGTCACGCTCGTGGCTTGCGTGATCGGAGCCGCGCTGTTGCTTTTGCTCGGCTACCTGTTTTTGATCGTGTTCGCGATCGTCGGCATCGCACATCTCATCGGTGTCTCGTGGATCTGGATCGCGCTCGTGGTGGCGCTTCTTCATTTTGGCGGCGCGCTCGTTTGCCTCGTCCTCGCGCGTGGGCAGATGAAACATCCGATGTTCCGCCAGACGGCAGGGGTTTTGAAAGAGGATACTGAATGGCTCAAGAATCTGGATCAGACAAAAGCAAAGCGGAGCTGAGGCGGCAAATCGCGAGCAGCCGTGAAGCGGTCGCACATGACCTCCACGGCTTGGGCTACGAGCTCAACTTCCCGCTTAAGGTCAAGAAGTCCTTCCAGCGCAACACCGTTTACTGGGTTGGCGGCGCGCTTGCGGTCGGATTGCTCCTCGCGTTGCTTCGGGCGCGGACGCAGAAGATTTATCTGAGCGCCGCAGGGAAGAAAGTGAAGAGTCCGGACAAAAACCTGCTCGACGCCGGGATGTTCCTCGGCGCACTGAAGCTCGCCGCACCGTTGGTTCAACCGATTGTGATGGGTTACTTCGCAAAGAAGATGGCGAAGAAAGCAGACCAGCCGCGCCGGCGGTAGAAAATTGGATGGGCAGCGAGTGGTCGGTACGCGCCGTCGCAAATAGCCGCCATTCTGGAGAGAAGCCAAAGGATCCCGCCGAGCTTCCAGAAGCTTCGGGCGTCAAACTGTGGCGCAACCACGTAACCGTTCGACTTAGCTACGCTTCGCTTCGGACGACGCGCGTTTTTTAATTTATGAGATGGATTGCCCTCTGGGTTTCGGTGTATCCCAGCGTTGATGATTTCCGTTCCCACCCCGGATGAACGCACCGCACACGTCGATGATTA
Source organism: Chthoniobacterales bacterium (assembly GCA_025929155.1). Lineage (GTDB taxonomy): Bacteria > Verrucomicrobiota > Verrucomicrobiia > Chthoniobacterales > UBA10450 > Palsa-1392. The sequence continues at coordinate 4,097 of JAICMR010000171.1, forward strand.
CCTCGCGGCGGGCCAAGAGGGAGGCGCGTCCGATATTCACCTCGGCGTCAACGCCCCGCCAATCTGGCGCCTGCACGGCGTGCTCCAGCCAATCTGGCCGGACATGCCAAAGCTCACGGCTGGGAACACGCTTGCGTTGGCTCAAGGTTTCCTGACCGACGCCCAAATCGCTCAACTCAATAACCGCGGGGATGTCGATTTTGCTTATGCGACGAAATTCGGTCGTTTCCGCACCAGTGCCGTGCGCCAACGGCTCGGCATCGATCTCGTCTTCCGGATCATCAGCACGCAGGTACGAACGATGGACGAACTCGGGCTGCCGGAGACCTTGCAATCGCTCACGCGATTCCAGAACGGCCTTATCCTTGTCACCGGCGCGGTTGGGAGCGGGAAATCGACCACGCTCGCTGCGCTCGTGGAGCAGGTGAACATCGAACGCCGGGAGCACATCATCACGCTGGAGGACCCGATTGAATACGTCTTTCAATCGAAAGGTTGTCACATCACTCAGCGCGAGGTGCATACCCACACGAAGTCTTTCAGCGCCGCCCTTCGCGCCTCGCTCCGCGAAGATCCCGACGTGATCATGGTCGGCGAGCTGCGCGACCTCGAGACCATTTCGCTCGCAATCACCGCCTCCGAGACCGGGCACCTTGTCCTCGGAACACTCCATACCGCCAACGCCTCGCGCACGTTGGACCGGTTGCTCGACGTGTTCCCGGTCGATCAACAGGACCAGGTCCGCGTGATGGTGAGCGAATCGCTCCGGGGCGTCATCAGCCAGCAACTTGTTCCGCGCGTCGAAGCCACCGGCCGCGTCCTCGCGCTCGAGATTCTCACCAACAGCGCC
>JAICMR010000239.1 GCA_025929155.1 Chthoniobacterales bacterium
CTTTTCAGCACTTCCGTCGCTTCTGGCCAACAACTCGCCTGCTTTTTCACCATGGCGGCCCGCACAATAAAGTTGCGGCCGCGCAACTCGCCGGCCTGTGTTCGAACTCGCGCAGTGTGATCTCGCATCACGCCTCCCCATCGCGGTCTCTTTTGATTTACTTCGGCATCGCTCGTGGCCCGCGGCGTGCCTGAAAACGCCGCGCGATTCTTCAAAAAGTTTTCTGCCCCGCGGGAACTTTGATCTACCGCGTGGCGGTCTAACGGATGGGCCAGGCGAAAACGGTACCAACGATTTCGTAGTCAGCCTCGTCTGTACATTGACGTTGACGTTTTGGCGGAACCCTGAGTGACTCACTTACGCGCCTGCTTGATTGTCGGGCTAATTGCGATTGTTACGGAGGCGGTTCTCTTCGCCAGCGGCCCCCCAGCCCGCCACGTACGCGCAACCGGCGTGATTCAGGCGGTGCGTTCGTACGCGGTCCAGGTACCAAAGATAGAGGGTCAGGGTGGTAATCTCACCCTCGCCACCCTGGTCGAGAATGGCGTCCCCGTGAAACCGGGCGATGTGCTCGCCACCTTCGATCGCTCGAACGAGGCGAAGCTGTTGCTCGATGCCGAAACCAAGCTCGACGACTTTCAGCATCAGATTGAAGAGAAAAGGGCGGAGCACGGGAGCAACAGCGAAAAGCGTGTTCTCGATCTGGTTCAGGCCCAGGCGGATCTCGGTAAGGCCGAAATCGAAATGCGAAAGGGTCCGGTGCTGAGCACGATCGACCAGCAGAAAAACAAAGTCAAGCTGGAGGATGCGCGCGAGCACGTGGCCAGTCTGAAAAAATCCAGCGCCGCTCATGACACGGCGGAACTGGCCGAAATTCGAGTCCTTGAACTGCAGCGGGATCGGCAGAAAGTCGCGGTGGAGCGCCAGACGCGAAATCTCGACCGGCTTTCCGTGAAAGCCCCTATCGCAGGTATGGTCGCACTCGCGATGACATACCGGAACAACAGCATAGGGCATCCGCAGGAAGGCGATCAACTCTGGCCGGGCAGCCCGCTGCTGCGCATCTTCGATCCCTCCGAGATGCGCGTGGAAGTTTCCGTTGGCGAACCGGATGGAGCCGTCCTGGTACCAGAAGCCCAGGTGAAAGTGCATCTGGACGCGTTTCCCGCGCTCGAATTTCCGGCGCGCTTCGAGTCCGCGAGTCCGGTGGCCACTGCCGCGCTCGGCGCTTCGGTGAAGACCTTTACCGCCCGGTTCCGCCTGAAAAAAGCCGACCCACACGTTTTGCCCGACCTTTCGGCAGCGGTGGATATCGAGGCGCCCCGATGAGCGCCAGCCCGGTTACAGCGCCATCACAGCCTCAAGGTCCGGCGCTCGTCGAGCCCGTTCCGCGCAAGAGGGTGCGGCCTGTTCGCTGGCGGGTCTGGATTCGGATTTTCATCGCGGTTGTGGTCATCGGGGGAATTGCGTTCGGCTGGCGGCAACTCCGCCGCACCAAACAGATCGGGGATCTTCCTACAGCCGCAGCGCGGAAAGGCGATTTCCTCGTCATCGTGCGC
>JAICMR010000151.1 GCA_025929155.1 Chthoniobacterales bacterium
GGCGTCACCCTCAACGGCGCCACCTTGAACCTGACTGGTCAGGCCCAGGGCCGCCTGAGACGTGGCCTGGCCCTGACCTTGATCAGCAACACCAGCGTCAGCCCAATCAACGGCACCTTCAACAACCTGCCCGACGGCGCAGTCATCAGTGTCGGCGGCAACAATCTCCAAGCCAGCTACGAAGGCGGCGACGGGAATGATCTAACCCTGACGGTCGTGCCGTAGTTTTTGGGCATAGTTCGAAGGCCAGCACAAGACTGGAGGGCGGAGCTCCGCGCTGCGGGGTTTTGCAGGCGCCCGATCCTCCAAGGGCGCTCTCGCAGGAGATTGAAACAGAATTCAACACCGAATCGCCTCTCCGGGCGCGGTCTCGCAGGAGCTCGACCCTCCAGGCGTGCCGTCCCGCAGGAGCTCAAAGGCAGAACGGTCCGCCGAATCTGCAACGCCGCGGTTTCGCGAAGTTCGACGCTCCAAGTTAGAAGAACATATCTCAGGCGCTAGCCTTCTCCGTGTGGAGTAGCGCCCGGTGCTGCCAGAGATAGCCGAGACCGGAATAAACCGTCAGCACGATCACGACCCAGAGGAGCGCGTCCCCGCCGTAGTGCCACGCGTTTTGCCACCACGAGGCTTCACTGGTCGTCGGCCAGACTTCGATCATCGCCAGGAGCGCGAGCAGGTACGCGACCGTCACAATCTGCCAGGAAGTCTTGTGTTTTCCCAGCCGTTCCGCAGGCAGGATCACTCCTTCGGCGGAGGCGAGGAGCCGTAAGCCGGTAATCAAGAAATCCCGCGCCACGATGATTGTCGCCACCCAGGCTGGAATCGCGCCGAGCGGCACGAGACAGATAAAGGCCGAGGCCATCATGACCTTGTCCACGAGCGGGTCCATCAGCTTACCGAAGTTGGTGATGATGCCCCAGCGCCGCGCGATCTGGCCATCGAGGTAATCGGTCACTCCGGCGAGAAGGAACAGGACCAGGGCCGCGGTTCGGCCGTAGGCCCAGCTCGTGCTGAGCGAGATCACGAAAAGGATCGTAAGAACCAGCCGGCCGAGTGTCAGACGATTGGCCCAGTTCATCGGCTGGCGGGGATCGGGGAAGTCCTTGTCTCGTTAGGGGCAGGCGCAGTTCCCGGCCTGACGAAAAGCGGCCGTTTCCAAATTGGCACCTTCTTTTTCAGCTCTGAGATCATCCATTGGCTGCCCTCGAACGCGGCTGTGCGATGCCCGCTCGTGACGCGCAGGAAAAGAGAGGCCTCGCCGGCGGCCACAAAACCGACGCGATGTCGCAGAATAATTTCCTCGAGCGGGAAATCCACCCGCGCGCAATCGACCAGCAGTTCCATCTGATGCCGGGCCATCACTTCGTGCGTTTCGTACTCGATTCCGGAAATCTCGCGTCCATCTTCCAGTGCCCGCACCACGCCCCAAAAATCCACGACCGCCCCCGCGGAGACCTGCCATTCATGCCCCGGCTGCGGGAGCGGCGAATTAATGATGAGGATCTCCGATTTGCGATTTGGCATCTGCTTCGCGCCGGCGGTAAGGTGCTCACCTTGCCGCGTCGCGGTCAGTCAGGAGATACCGAAAATGGAAGCGAAGCAATCCGATATTGGCCTCATCGGCCTCGCCGTGATGGGCGAAAACCTCGTCCTGAACATGGAATCGAAAGGGTTCCGTGTGGCCGTCTTCAACCGCACTACGGCCGTAACGGAGAAGTTCGCCGCCGGCAAGGCGCAACGTAAAAACATCGTGCCGACGCGGACGATGACGGAGTTCGTCGACGCCCTGTCCCGCCCGCGCAAGGCGATGATCATGGTTAAAGCTGGCGCGCCGGTGGACGCGGTCATCGGTCAGCTCGCGCCGCTGCTCGAGAAGGGCGACGTCATCATCGACGGCGGGAATTCGCTCTTCACCGACACACAACGCCGCTGCAAAGATCTTGAGGGAAAAGGCATCCACTTTGTTGGCTGTGGCGTTTCGGGCGGTGAAGAAGGCGCCCTCAAAGGCCCATCGCTCATGCCTGGCGGCCCGCGGGACTCGTGGCAGATCATTGCGCCGATCTTGACGAAGATCGCCGCGGTCGTGGATGGCGAACCGTGCTGCCGCTACATGGGACCGGACGGCGCCGGGCATTACGTCAAGATGGTGCACAACGGGATCGAGTACGGCGACATGCAGTTGATCTGCGAAGCCTACGCGATCCTGAGCAGCGTCCTCGGCCTAACGACTAACGAACTCGCCGAAATTTTCGCGGAATGGAATCGCGGCGCTCTCGAGAGCTATCTGATTGACATTACGGCGCAGATTTTCCGGAAGAAAGACCCCGAGACCGGCCAGCCGATGGTGGACGTCATCCTCGATAAAGCCGGCCAAAAAGGCACCGGCATCTGGACGCTGCAATCGGCGATCCAGCAATCGGTCGTCATCTCCACGATCAACGCCGCGGTTGAAGCCCGGGTGGTTTCCTCGCGCAAAGAGGATCGCGTTGCCGCCTCGAAAATTTTACCGACGCCCGATGTCGGGCAATTTACCGGTGCGCGCGATGAACTGATCACAGCCGTCCATGACGCGCTCTATGCGTCGAAGATTATCTCCTACGCGCAGGGGATGGAATTGTTAGGCGCGGCCAGCCGGCAATTTAACTGGAACCTGAACTTCGGCGACATCGCTACGATCTGGCGCGGCGGTTGCATTATCCGGGCAAAGTTTTTAAACCGGATCGTCGAAGCCTACGGACGCGATCGCGGGCTGAAGAACCTGCTGCTCGATTCCTATTTCACGGGCATTATTGCTAAGACACAGCAGAATTGGCGGGTCGCAATCGCGTCAGCGGTCGAGCAGGGGATTGCGGTCCCGGCGTTCAGCGCGTCGTTAGGCTACTACGACAGCTACCGGCAGGCGCGGCTCCCGGCGAATTTGCTCCAGGCGCAGCGCGATTTCTTCGGCGCGCACACCTATGAGCGGGTCGATAAACCGGGGGTTTTCCATACCGAATGGTTGGAGACCGGGGAAGAATCGGAGGAAAAAAGCGCACCACCCAAAGAGGCGCCGAAGCGCCACGCAGGCGAGTAGATTGTTATGCCAACTTACATTTATGAGACGACCGATCCCGCGAAGCCTGTGCGACGCTTCGAGGTGAAACAAAGCATGAAAGACGACCCGCTCCGGGTCGATCCCGAGACGGGCGAAGCGGTGCGGCGAGTCATCTCTGGCGGCTACGGTGTGCATGTCACCGGTGGATCCAGAGGACCGTCCGTGGGATCGGCAGGGGGCGGGGGTTGCGGACCCGGTTGCGGCTGCCATTGAGCTGCGGTTCAGGCAGAATCCGTGCGCAGGCTTGCGCTCGCGACAGGTAACAACCGTGTAAACTTTCAGCAGTTGGAGAAAGCTGCGTGCCGGCCAAACGTGCCGAATGACAAGTTTCCTTCCGCTTTCCGTCCTTTTCTCAACCGCCAAGAGAAAAGTCGTCGGTTCTCTCTGGCTGTTCCTTCTCTTGGCCGCAGAAATTGCATCCGCCCAGACCGCTGGCCAATTACTGTGGAGTGTTGATCTGGCCTACACGCCTGTCACGGCGGCGCCCGAGGTCGGCCCTGATGGCAACATCTACATCCATTCTGACGACCTTTATGCGATCTCGCCAGCCGGTCAGGTGCTCTGGTCCAAGAATTCCTCCGATCCGAAGGCGGTGGATGTCGGACCAGATGGCACCGTTTACTCCGGCTCCGGCGGTACCATTTTCGCCTACACCCCAGCCGGAGAGTTGCGCTGGAGCTTTACGGAACCTCCGGGCGGCCAAGGTCTCATGGCAGGGCCAACTGTGGGTGCGGACGGAAATATCTATGCCGTAACCGACGGCGGTGGTCTTGGGGCTCTCTCGCTTACTCCCTCTGGTCGACTCCGCTGGAACCAGCCGGGCTACGTCAAGTTCGACGGGACTGGCGCGTCCAAGGTACCGCTAACCAGCAATCGCCTTTACTTTGCCGAGGATGTCGTTCCGGGTTGCACCGAATTCAGCGAAGGGCTCAATGCTCTCGATCTGGAGGGGAATTTACTCTGGTGCGTTTCGTTTAGCGGGATCTCGCGTCCCGTCGCTTCGCCTAACGGCGACGCGCTCGTGCACGATTTCGGAGTTCTCTACGATTACAATCCTGATGGCAGCCGCGAGTGGGCATTCTCGTTCCCATTCCCGAGCGGCACGCTCATCGGTCCGAGCGTCGCGCCCGACGGGACGATCTACATCTTCCACTCCTATGTGAATCTCTGGTCACTGACTCCTGACGGTCACAAGCGCTGGATCAACGAGGGCGTTGCCGGAGGCACGTTTCCGATTGCGCCGACCGTTTCGCCCGATGGAAAGACGATCGTATTCGGAACCGTCTTCTCTTTCGGAGTGAATGGAAAACTGGTTGCCATTCGCGCCTCCGATGGGGCGACGCTCTGGACGCTGCCGATCGACGGGCCTTCGGCCGGTGCCTCCGGGCCGGTTTCTTTCAGCAAGGACGGCAAAACCGTCTATGCGCCCATTACCGAGATCGGCGGCATCAACAAATTGCTCGCGGTGAGCGTCGATGACGGAGCGGCTAGCGGCCCTTCCCTCAGCGTCTCCGGCAGTTGTCCGGGCCGTGTCATGATGAGGATTAGCGGAGCAACTCCTGGAGCATCCGTGCAACTCTGGAGCGGCAAGGCGGCCGGTAACACGGCGGTGGCGGACGGCGCGTGCGCCGGGACCAAGCTCGACATTGGCAGAGCCCGAGTCGTCGCTACCGGAACGGCGGACGCCAGTGGCAGTGTCACGCTGCGGATGAATCTGAAGGAGAAGGAGTGTGGGCTGCTCTTCCAGGTCCTCGACCTCGCGACGTGCGCCACCAGCAACATCGCCACTCCCTAACGAAGAGCCAAACCGTCCGCCGCTGTGGACATCGGGAGCGCAGGCGGGAACGCCTGTGCTCCGAGTGCTCTGCCTAACGAAAATCGTGCGACTCGCTTCCGCGCATTTGCTCATGCTGGAGCGGACGAATATCGCGCGCCTTGATCAGCACCACGTCGTCGCTGTTTTGCACCTCGCCTTCGATCAGGAGAAACGGCTCTTCCGTGATCAACAACCGCATCCGCTCGAATAAATCGGGCGTCACGATCGCGTTCGCGACGCCGGTTTCATCCTCGAGGCTGATGAAGACGAAACCTTTCGCCGTGCCGGGTCGCTGCCGGCAGATCACGTTGCCGGCAATCTGCACCGTCGTGCCGTGCCGCGCCTGACCGAGTTCGCTCGCGCACCAGGCGTGCGGCAATTGCGCGCGGAGCAGCTTCATGGGATGCGGCCCGGTCGTTAGGTCCATTCCCGCGTAGTCGGCCTGGACGCGTTCGGGAAGCGTCATCGGTGCGAGCGGCGGGTCGCCGCCCTCGGCCCGGGACGCGCGGCCGCACTCGAGAGCGTCGCGCGTGTTCACGGAAGTTTCTCGCGCGAGCAGGTCGTCGTGCAAAGTTTCCTCCACTTCCCAGAGAGCGGCTCGCCGATGCTCGGCGAAGCAATTAAATGCTCCCAACTCCGCGAGCGTGCGCAGTTCTTCTTTCGTTAGGCTGGTCCGCCGCTTTAGATCGGTCAGCGAAGCGAAAGGCCGTTGCCGAACGAGTGCCTCCGCATGTTCCTGACGTAACCCATTCACCACACAAAACCCCAGCCTAACGACTTCATCCGACTCGACCACGCAATGCCATTCCGAGGTCGCCGCGCAGACCGGACGCATCCGGATCCCATGCCGGTGCGCGTCTTTCACGATCGTGGCCGGCGCGTAAAACCCCATCGGCTGATTGTTCAGCAGGCAGGCGTAAAACTCCGCCGCGCGATGCACTTTCAGATAGGCGCTCCCGTAGGCGAGGATCGCAAAACTGATCGCGTGCGACTCGGGAAAACCGTAAAGCGCAAACGAGCTGATCGATTGAATGATCTTCACAATCACCTCCGGCGCGACACCGTTCTTCTCCATCCCAGCGCGCAATTTCACGCTCACTTTTTCCATCCGCTCGGGCGAACGATGGAAGCTGATCGCGCGCCGCAGTTCCTCCGCTTCCGCCCCGGAAAAATCAGCCATAATCATCGCGATCTTCAGCATTTGCTCCTGAAAAAGCGGCACGCCTAACGTTCGCTCGAGCACTGGCTTCAGGCGTTCGTCGAAATAAGTTACCGACTCCTTCCCCGCGCGCCGCGCGAGATAAGGATGGACCATGTCACCCTGGATCGGCCCCGGCCGGATGATCGCCACTTCGATCACGACGTCGTAAAAACATTTCGGTTTCATCCGCGGCAACGTCGCCATCTGCGCCC
>JAICMR010000038.1 GCA_025929155.1 Chthoniobacterales bacterium
ATGCGAAGGGTTGTTCCCAGAAGAGGTCGATCATGTCTTCGAGGTTATCGATCCCCTTTTCGCAGGCGATCTCGTGTTCTTTGAATGGGTTATCCGACTCCGGCAACTTGCCTTGCAGGAAATCGCGTACGAGCGGCGCGGCCAGTTCCGCCTCGCGCATCGTGACGGTGACGCCGAAGGAAAAGATCGGATCGATGAAGCGGTGTGCGTCGCCGATGCAGATAAAGCCTTTCCCGGTGAAGCCGCGAACCTGATAGGAGTAGTTCGGCACGACGTGCACTTTCTCGGTCAGATCGAGCTCCGGCAGCCGGCGCTTCAGCTCGGGGTTAATCGAGTAAATATCGGAGCGGAAGAATTCCTCAGGCGTCTGTTTTTTCGCGAGGAAATCCGCCCGCGGCGTCACCATCCCAACACTCACTCTATCTTTGTCGACTGGGATGAACCAGGCCCAGTGAAACTTGTGGTGATAGAGAATCAGCGTGTTGTCCCGGGCGTCCGGACCCGAGGTGCCGGTGTCGCGAATCGCTCCTTTTACATGGGTAAAAAAGGCAACCTGTTTGTCATAGCTGCCAACGTATTTCGGACCAGTCACCTTCTGGTTGGCGAGAAAAGTCGCCTGGCCCGAGCAATCAAGGGTGACCTTCGCTCGAATTTCGTCTAACGAACCATCCGGCCAGCGAACTTCAACGCCCTGGACCGTGCCATCATCGCCGCGGAGCACCTTCGTCGCGGTGCCTTTCATCAGTTTCGCGCCACGCTTGACCGCCTCATCCTGCATCATCTTGTCGAAATCGCTCCGGCGGACTTGCCAGGTGACGTTGTCGTAGAGATCCCAATTGTCATCCCGCGACGAGACTTTGACATACCAGGTCGTCTGGGCGCTCGTGCCATAAACCTTCACGCCGTGTTTGATGGGGTATTCCCGCCGCATCATTTCATCTTCAAGCCCAAGGCGGCGAAGGAGCTGCGCCGATTCACCCGTGAAGGATTCTCCAATGTGGAAGCGGGGGAAATCTTCTCCTTCAAGCACGATGGGAGTAATCCCCTCGCGGAGAAGAAACATCGCCGCGGCCGTTCCGCCGGGGCCGCTACCAATTATCAGGACGTCAGTATTAATCATTGCGGGGATTACATGACAGGATTGTCGTGTGGTCAAATAGTTTCACGATTCACTCGTTAGGCAGAGTCCATCGTATCCGACCATACCGATCAGAAAACCCGCTTGGCGCGCTGGGGAGGGTGCGTAAGCTGCGAGCGCAGCCGCCGATGTGGCGAAATGGCAGACGCAACGGACTTAAAATCCGTTGGGCTTAACGGCCCGTGCCGGTTCGAGTCCGGCCATCGGCAGTTTGCGCACTGCTTTCATGACAGCTTACACCACCCCGCGAGGGCCTTTTTTCGAGCTCCTTTGGAACGACCCGAGCGAGCGCGACGGAGCGGGAAGAGATCCAGCCTAACGAATGACGACCGCGGAACGCATGCAGCGTCTCGGGGTTCGACCGGAAGATCTGGTGGAGACTTTCGCCCGTTCGTCCGGGCCCGGCGGGCAGCACGTGAACAAGGTTTCAACCGCGGTCACCGTGCGCCATTCCCCCAGCGGAACGAGCGTGACAGTGCAGGATTCCCGCTCACAAGCGAGGAATCGCGCACTTGCCCGTGACCGTCTGCTCGACGCGCTCGAGCGAGAACGCGATGAAAAACGCGCGGCGCAACGTGCCTCTGCCGCGCAACAACGCCGCCGCAATTCGCCGCGGCCGCCACGGCTGAAACGAAAGATTCTCGAAGGAAAGCGGAACCGTTCGCAGCTGAAAAAACTCCGCGCCAAACCGAGCGAGTAACTGTATCCGTCCTGCCGTGAGCACGAGGAAAACGCGGGTGGGAATTATCGGCGCCGGCTGGCCGGGGCAGCAACACGCACGCGTCCTCGGAGCGATCGAGGAAGCCGAGCTTTATGGATGTGCTGAGACCGATGCCCCCCGCGCCGAGGAGTTCCGCGAGACGTACGGGCCGCGCAAGATCTACCCCAATTATCGGGAGCTGCTGCGCGATCCGGCGGTCGATGCCGTCGTCATCTGTTTGCCTAATTTCCTTCATTTCCCCGCGGCGCGCGCCGCGCTCGAAGCGGGCAAGCATGTGCTCTGCGAGAAGCCGCCCACCTTAAACGCTTCCGAAATGGTCGTGCTCCGCGAAGAAGCGTCGCGGCGCGGACTGGTTTATTTTTTCAGCCGGCAGTTCCGTTTCTCTCCCACGATGCGCATGGCGCGCTCCCTGATCCAGCAGGCACGGCTCGGCCAAATTTATTTCGCGGAAGCCACGTGGGTGCGTTCGCGCGGCATCCCGCAGGGGATCGGCGGCTGGTTCACGGAAAAATCCCGCTCCGGTGGCGGCGCCCTGATCGATATCGGCATCCATGCGCTCGATGCCGCCTGGTTCCTGATGGGAACGCCGCGGCCGGTTTCGGTTTCCGCGGCAGTCTTTCGTAATTTTGATCAGCTGGTGCAGGCCGCGACTTTTGATGTCGAGGATGCCGCGTTTGCATTCATCCGTTTTGCGAACGGCGCGGTCGTGCAATTGAAGACTTCCTGGGCTGCCAACCTCACGGACGAGATTCCCGAGGGCCGCTATTTCGGGCGGGAGCTGAACAACTGCACGATCTACGGACGCAAAGCGACGATCCGGTTGCGGCCTTTCACTCTCTTCGAGGATGTGGATGGAACCCTGGCCGATCAGCCGCTCGAGCCGGCGGACCAGGCGGATCCATTCGAGCTGCAAATGCGTAACTTCCTCGACGCCGTCAAAGGAATCACTCCGCCCATGAACGATGCCGAGCAGGCGCTTTACCTCATGGAAATGCTCGACGCTATCTACCTTTCTGGGAGCACCGGCCGTGAAGTCCCGATCGCGCGGGCCGAAAAAACTGAGGGCTAAATCCATCCGCGCGGCCGACTTCAGGCGAATGGGGTTTGTATCAATACAACTATGAAAAAACTAACTTTGTTATTTCTGATCGTTCCGGCCTGTGCCTTTGTCTCCTGCACAACCGTCGTGAAAGAGCCGGCTACAGCCACCACCACGACTCATACGGAGTCCGCCGTCACGCGCACACCTGCCGAAACCAGCACAACGGTCACGCGCCAAAGCACTGGCAACTACTAGCGACCGCTCAGTCAGCTTCCGAAAAGGCAGATGCCCCACGAGCGGCGTCTGCCTTTTTGCTTTAGCCATCGCCTAACGAAGAAAGCCCTGAGAGGCGCTTTACCCTTCGGCTGTTTCCTCCGCCTCCTGGCTGACGACGCGGGCGATGGCTTGAAGCTTCTCACTGCTCTTCAAGTCCATTAGCTTTACACCCATGGTGTTCCGGCCGACCGCGCGCACTTCCGCCACACGCGTCCGCACCATCTGACCTTTCGTCGTGATCAGCATCAGTTCATCCTGCTCGACCACCGTCAGGGCGCCGACGACGCGGCCGGTCTTCTCTCCGGTCTTCATCGTGATGATTCCCTTGCCGCCACGCTTTTGCTTGCGGTAGTCATCAAACGGAGTGCGCTTGCCGATTCCGTTCTCACCGGCGACCAGGAGCATCGCGTCGTTATTCACAATCGCATTCGCGACCACGTGATCGCCTTGCTCCGGGCGAATTCCCCACACACCCACAGTGTTGCGACCCTGGTCGCGCAACTGGTCCTCATGGAAGCGTAGGCTCATCCCTTCACTCGTGATGAGCACGATTTCATTATCACCGTTCGTCAGGACGACGTCGATCAGACAGTCATCTTCCTCGATGCAGATCGCGATAATCCCACCTTTCCGGACGTTACTAAAAGTCGATAGATTCGACTTCTTTACAATGCCGGAGCGGGTCGCAAAGACGACGTGGAGATTCTCATCCCAGGTCTCATCCACCTGATTGGCTCCCAGGCCGCTGCTCTTCGATTGGACCCGGATCGTCGCCGCAATCTTCTCTCCGGCACGGAGCTCGAGAAGGTTCGCGATCGAGCGGCCTTTTGAGGAACGACTCATCTCGGGAATTTCATAGACCTTCTCTACGTAGGTGCGGCCGGAGGTGGTGAAAAACATCAGATAGTCATGAGTCGTAGCAGTGAAGAGATGCTCGACGAAGTCACCCTCGTCATCCTGTGTCGCGCCCTCGCGAGTCACCATGCCGATGACACCTTTGCCACCACGACGCTGCGCCCGGAAAGCACTGACCGCGGTCCGCTTGATGAAACCGCCGTGCGTGATGCTGATGATGCAACCTTCATTGGCAATGAGATCTTCCATGTTGATCTCACCTTCATCGGGCACAAGCTGAGTCAGACGCGGTCCGGCGTATTTTTGCTGAATCTCGCGCAACTCCGCTTTGATGATCTCGAGGACGCGCGCTTCCTTCGCCAGGATGTCGCGCAAGTCTTTGATTCTCTCGGTCAACTCCTTGTATTCGTTGACGATTTTCTCCCTCTCGAGACCGGTTAGTTGATAGAGACGAAGATCGAGAATCTGGTTAGCCTGATGCTCGCTAAAGGCATAACGGCCTTCAGTCAGTCGCGCTTCGTTGCGAATCAGCACACCAATCTGTTCTACCTGACGCCGGGTAAACTCGAAAGCGAGTAGCTTAACCCGCGCCTCATCGCGATTAGCCGATCCGCGGATGATGCGGATAAACTCATCCATGTTAGCCAGCGCGATGAGATAACCCTCGAGAATTTCAGCCCGCTCCTCGGCTTTGCGCAGCTCGTAGCGCGTCCGCCGCAGAATAACTTCCCGGCGATGCTCGATGAATGCCGTATTTGCCTCTTTCAGCGAAAGAAGCTTCGGCTTGCCATGATCGATCGCGAGCATGTTAACCGCAAAGGAAGACTCCAAGGCGGTATGCTTGTAGAGATTGTTGATCACGACCTTCGGTAGCGCGTCACGTTTCAGCTCGATCACGACCCGCGTGTTCTCATCCGACTCGTCGCGGATCGCGGTGATGTCCGAGATCACCTTCTCATTCACCAACTGCGCAATTCGTTCGACCAGAGTGGCGCGATTGACGTTGTAGGGAATCTCTGTGATGACGATCTGTTCGCGGTTGCCCTTTAGCTCTTCCACGCCCGCCTTGCCGCGCACCTTCATGCTCCCACGGCCGGTCTCGATATACTGGCGCACACCTGCGACTCCGCGAATCGCGCAACCGGTCGGAAAGTCAGGGCCTTTCACATACTTCATCAACCCTTCGATGGTTATCTCCGGGTCATCAATTTGCGCACAAACCCCATCGATCACTTCGCCCAGGTTGTGCGGCGGAATGTTTGTCGCCATGCCCACCGCAATGCCGGTGCCGCCGTTGACGAGCAGGTTAGGAAACGCCGCAGGGAAAACCGTGGGCTCGGTCCGGGTCTCGTCGTAGTTGGGAACGAAATCGACCGTCTCCTTATCCATGTCGGTCATAAGGGCCGCGCCCAGATGAGTCATGCGGGCTTCGGTATAACGCATGGCCGCCGGAGGATCGCCTTCAACCGAGCCGAAGTTACCCTGGCCATCCACCAATCTTTCCCGCATCGCCCACGGTTGCGCCATGTGGACCAGGGTAGGATAAATCACCGCCTCACCGTGCGGGTGATAGTTACCGCTCGTATCACCACAAATCTTCGCGCACTTCCGATGTTGCCGGTTGGGAAAGAGCGACAGGTCGTTCATCGCAAAAAGAATGCGACGCTGCGAGGGCTTTAGCCCATCCCGCGCATCCGGCAGGGCGCGGGAAATGATGACCGACATGGAATAATCGAGGAACGACCTCGAGACCTCCTCGGCGACGTTGATTGGCTCTACTTTTTCGTTGGCGTTATACACAGATTGAGTTGGACAGGATTAGCAGGATGAATAAGGCACTCGAGTTACTTCAAGATGGGATGATAATAAGTTCAGTCATCCTGAGCGGAGCCCAGCGCAGTCGAAGGATCCGTCGACTTTCGTTAAGCTCTTGGGCCGCGGCTTCAAGGCACCGCCGCAGGACCCTTCGACTCGGCTGCGCTCCACTCAGGATGGGGACCCTTTGGACGAAACGGCTGCTAAACATCCAGGTTACGAACATTCAGCGCGTTATCTTCTATATATTGGCGACGGGGTTCGACGATGTCACCCATGAGCTTGGAAAACATGATATCGGCTTCGACCGCGTTGTCTTCGTTCAAATCGACTTTCAGCAACTTGCGGCGTTCCGGATCCATCGTGGTATTGAACAACTCTTTCGCGTTCATTTCTCCCAGCCCTTTGAACCGTTTGATTTGCACGCCCCGTCGGCCAATCTCCATGATTTTCTCGAGGATTTCTGGAATTGAAAAGAGCGGGTGCACAGTCGCACGTTCGCCGTCACCTTCGATCAATTCGAAAATAGGCTTATCTGCCGCGGCGTAGTGATCGACCTTCAGACCCTTGCGAGCAAGATCCCCGATCACCTTTTGGATTGTGGTGGACTCATGTAACTCTACCAAAGTCCCACGCCGCCGATGCCCGTTCGTCTTGGGCCCTGCTGCGGCGAGCGGTAGCAACTCCTGCCCTATCTCCATTTCGAACAGACTTAGGTCCAGATTATCCTCATGAAACTGACGGACCGAACGCTCATCGTTGAAATAATGCACGCTTTCGTCATTTCCATCGCGCACTTTGACCAGATAACTCGGTAATTTTCCGGTCTTCTCCTCCCGATGCGTCAAGAACTCCTCGAAGTCTCCTCCATGCCGTCGGATCGAGTCGTTTAACTTGGCCAGCTTCTCGAGCTGATCCAGGATTTCCTTCAATTGCGCAGTCGTCAGTTCCTTCTTATCCGCAAGGTTCTTCAGCTTCACGTCTTCCGCGCCTAACGAAATTAGGATCTTATTCAGTTGCACGTCGTCATCGACGTACTCTTCGCGCTTCTTCCGCTTGATCTGGTATAGCGGGGGCTGAGCAATATAGATCTTACCGGCGCGCACCAGCTCGGTCATTTGCCGGTAAAAGAAAGTAAGGAGTAACACGCGGATGTGTGAGCCGTCTACGTCCGCGTCGGTCATAATGATGATGCGGCCGTAGCGCAGCTTCGACATGTCGAAAGTCCCCTCCTCTTTCGTGGTCGCTTCTTCCTTCGGCTTGCCGATGCCGGTGCCGATGGCAGTGATCATCGACTGGATTTCGGTATTCTTGAGCGCCTGATCGAGCCGCGCCTTCTCGACGTTGATCAACTTGCCGCGAATCGGCAGGATCGCCTGGTAACGCCGGTCGCGGCCTTGTTTCGCCGAGCCTCCGGCGGAGTCACCCTCGACGATGTAGAGCTCGGTTAAATCCGGGTCGCGCTCGGAGCAGTCCGCCAGCTTGCCGGGAAGTCCGCCGCCGGTGAGCGCGCCCTTGCGAATCGTCTCGCGAGCTTTTCTCGCGGCTTCACGGGCGCGCGCGGCCGTCAACACCTTGTCAAAGATCTTCTTCGCCACCGGCGGATTCTGATCGAAGTAAGTCATCAGCCCGTCATACACAACGGAGTTCACGATGCCGTCGATCTCTGTGTTCACGAGCTTCACCTTGGTCTGGGATTCGAAGCGTGGGTTAGGTAGCTTGATGCTCAGCACGCAAACCAAACCTTCGCGCGCATCGTCACCTGAAATCGAAGGATCCTTGTCCTTCATCAGGTTGTTCGACTTGGCGTACTGGTTGACCGCCTTCGTCAACGCCGTGCGGAAGCCGGTCAGGTGGGTTCCACCGTCGGGGTTCGGGATGGAATTGGCGAAGGGCAGGATCTGGTCGTTGTAGCTGTCGTTATATTGCAACACGACGTCGACGAAAACTTCGTCGCGCTGCCGTGAGATTACGACCGGCTTCGGATGGATGACGTTCTTATTCTCACCGAGCTGCTTCACGAACTCTTCAATGCCGTGCTTATAGAAGAAGGTCTCCTTCCTCGGGACGTCGCCACGCTCGTCGGTTAAATTGATCTCCAGCCCTGGATTCAGAAATGCCAGCTCACGCAAGCGGCTCGCAAGCCGTTCAAACTTAAACTCAGTCGTGATCGTGAAGATCGTCGGGTCCGGCAGGAAAGTAATGAGCGTGCCGGTGGTCTTCTTATTCTTCAACTCGCCGATGACACTGAGCTTCTCGGTGGTTTTCCCGCGTTCGAAGGCCATGTGATAGACCTTTGCGTCGCGCGAGACCTCGACCTTGAACCAATCCGACAACGCGTTGACGCATTTGGCGCCCACACCGTGAAGACCGCCGGAATACTTGTAGGCGCCCTGGCCGAATTTGCCGCCCGCGTGCAGGTTCGTCAGAACCAGCTCGACCGCTGGCATCTTAAATTTCGGATGCATGTCGACTGGGATGCCGCGGCCGTTATCGCGCACCGAGACCGAGCCATCGACATGCACGGTCACGTCGATCTTGCTGCAATAACCAGCCAGATGTTCGTCGATCGAATTGTCCAGCACCTCAAACACGCAATGGTGCAGACCGCGCTCGTCCGGGTCACCAATATACATGCCCGGGCGCTTCCGGACGGCCTCCAGCCCCTCGAGTTTATCGATCTGAGCAGCGTTGTAGTTTTGGCTTTCGCTGACGCCCGCGGGGCGTTCGGCAGGAGCGCTGAGGGGAGCGGATTCGTCTTTGATTTGAAGCATAGAAACGCGGCCTGACCGCGAGGGGGAAACATAGGCGGAAACCGGCCTCGGGACAAATAATATCTGGGCATGGCGCCCAGCGGTTCGCCGCAAGATTTAGCGAAAAGGAAAGCCCTGTCCGCAGGATATGGTGGTCCAATCGCAGAAGCCGGCGCTACAAACCCAAAAACCGGACTCCTCGGCCTGCGGTTTTACCACCGTGTGTCCGCCGGGCAAAGCAAAGTGCTGACCGCGATTCGTCTTTCCGACCTAAGCCGCGGAAAACCAAGATGATGTGGTCCCGAACCGACGGCTGCGTGTTCCCTAGTGTCTCCCTCCAGCGCCCGCAATAGCGTGAACGATGACAGTGGGGATGGTCCTGGCTACTTTGCTGGTCGTTGCTTCGTTCATTGCTTCACTCCTGGCCGAACCCAAGCCTTCTCCAGATATTCGGCGTGCCTTGGCTGCGGCGGAAAAGGCCCGCGCGCGCGCTTCCGGGAGGAAAGCGCTAAGCCGATGCGGTGCAGGCAAGTCTGCACGTGACCATTCAGTAATTCCCGCGCGATTGCATGGGCATTGTGTCCATTGGCCGTGGCCGCAAGGGTTTGACGCGGGCTGATCATCGGCAAAGACGGCCAGCTGAAGTGGCTCATCTGCGATGAGCGCGCCCCGAATACGAAGTGTGCGCTGAAGAAGCTACTTAAGGCAAACTTTCCTCCCGCTCCGGCTGATAACTGGCCGGTGCACTTTGGGTTCGGCGTAAGACGTCGCACCGCGCCGGGCAGCAAGTAGCGCAGAGGGGACACGAAATTCGACCGACGAGACCTATCCCAGCGCGAAGTTAAAGTTTGACGCACGAAGCCCGCGCGAGTCTAAAAGCCGCTTTACGGCCGTTATGCAAACTCTGTGAGCGACCAGAACTTCCGAAACGCGCTTGGCCAGCTCCGATGCTGTACGCTGAGGCGCGCTGCGGCGCCCATCTGTTGCCGGAGCGGCTCGTCGGTTAGGAGCTGGCGAATCCCGCGCGCGAAGTCGTCGGGGTCGCGCGCTTTGGTGATGACGCCGGTCTCGCGGTCGCGCACCAGTTCGGCCGGGCCGCCTTCATCCGAGACCACGGCGGGCAGACCGGCGGCTTGCGCTTCAATGATGACGTTGCCGAAGGTGTCGGTGGTGCTTGGAAACACGAAGATATCAGCCGAAGCATAGGCCGTGGCCAGTTCTTTACCCGTTAGGTAGCCGGTGAAGCAGGCTTCGGGCAATTGTTCCGCGAGCGCATCCGCATACGGACCATGCCCTACGACAGACAACTCCAGCGGCCAGCCCTCGGTCCGGAGTTGCCGGAAGGCTTGCACGAGAATATCAAGATCCTTCTCCTTGGAGATGCGGCCGACATAGAGCAAGCGCACTCCGCTATTGCCGCTGCCGTGGCGCTCCCAGAACTGATGGTCTTCGCGGGCAGGTGTGAATAGCTCGGTGTCGAGTCCCCGCGGGAGGATCTTGATCTTGCCAGGATCGATCCCGCGATTGATCCAGCTCTGGCGGTATTGGCCGGAGTTCACGAAAAGGGTATCGCACTGGCCATAGAACCAATGCATGTAATTCCAGGCGAGGCTCTCGAGAAACCGGTCATCGGTCAGGATGCGGATATATTGGGGAAAGTCGGTGTGATAAATGCCGCTCGTCTCGAGGTTCAGCATCTTGGCCGCGAGGAGCGCTGTCAGACCAATTGGGCCGGGCGTGCTGATAATGACCTCGGTAAAACCTTCGCGCTGCACGTAGTCGAGCATTTGGAGGATGGGCGGGAAACTGAGTTTTTGTAGCTCGTACTCCGGCAGCTCAAACTCGCCGATGGGTGGGAAGTTCTTAACTGGGATTCCTTCAATGGTTAGGGCGCCGCGCGAGGTGACGACGATCAATTCCTCCCCTGCTTCCGCGGCCGCGGCGGCCATCTTTCGGATCGTAGTCGCGACGCCGTTTACATCTTCGAGCGTGTCGGTAAACCAGGCGCGCTTCCGATTCTGCAGGACCGGAGGGATCGCGCCGGTGAAATCGCGGCAGATCTCGCGCAGCCAGCGCCGCGACGGTGCCTGGCTATGAAATGCATAAATATAAGGCGCCAGAACCACGAGGATCGGGGCTATGCTCGTTAGCGCGTGGACACTTTCGACGAAGTTACCCGCGGTCAGTTGCTGCACGAACTTTTCAAAGGCACGGAACGCGAGACGTTCGCAGGCCGCGTTGGCCATCACGAAGGTGCGACGCTCCGGCTCCGCGATGTGATCGATCTCGCGGGCGAGGGCCGCTTTCACTTCCGGTTTTGAGAATGAACCGGAAAGCTCGCGCCAAAGGGAAATATTAGCCGGCTTGGCGAGATCGAAAATCTTGCCAGAGAGGACGCCTTGGGTAATAAAGCCTGCCTTTTCCTTGAGCGTGAACTCGGTCGGGTCTAGCCCTTCCATGAAGCGCGAGAACATCTTTTCAACGAGTCCCGCGCTGGGACCGAGCTTTTCGTTGAAGCGGTCCTGGATGAAATGCGAGAGCGTGTTGTAAAAGCCGTGTGAGAGCGCCAGCGGAGTACCACCGGTCCCGTGCGCGGTGCAACGGCCAGCACGGACTTCACCGAGAAATTCGTCAGGTGTACGCGCCGCCGATGTCTCGGTATAGGCAGACCCGATGAACATTCCGCCGTGATCGTCAGAGCCGCCCACGAAGATTTTCCGCCAGGGTTCGGGATGAGTCGGCGCGAGATCGTGGCGATCAGCAAACCTTTCTATCTTCTCAGGCGTCAGCTGACTTAAGATGTATTGGACCAAGTGACTGAGAAGGGCATCGCGCAGTCCGTTAATCCCTTCGAAATGCCGGAAGAGCAGGATGAGTCGTTCCAGGTGCGACGTGGTCAACTTGCCGTTGATGCTGTAGAGAGGATGCGCCACGGCATGAGCGACCCCTTCCTTTTGCAGGAGTTGTTGCAGGTCGAAGATGTTCTCTCGCGCCGCGGAGATGGCCCGATGTTGCGGCTCGGTGATACCCCACACGAGCAGATGAATCTTGCAAGGATCCTGCGGAAAGTAGGTGGTGACTTGCTCGCTGATGAAAACGTCTGGCCGGCCAGAAATCGCCAGGCAACCTTCGATCGCGTCGTGATCGGTGATCGTGACGAAATCCATCCCCGCAGCTTTGGCGCCGTCATAGAGTTCCGCCGGGTCCGAGTAGCTATCCGGAAATTCGAACCGACGAAAGAGCCATTCCTCTGAGCGATCGCTAAACCGGGAATGTAAATGTAGGTCGCAGCGACTCATGGGCAAACAAGATACCTATGGAAAGGAGGAACGCAGGAAAGGAAGCGATAATTGGAGTGCAGACATGTTAACTTATCTCCGCCCCTCTTCTTTCGTTAGCTATCTCGTCTGTATCCGTGAAGGCGGCGTGGGTGAGCCATGCTTGATAAGTCATCGGCGTGCGATCTGCCATGGCGTCCGCGATCAGGCAAGCGATCTGGCGCCAGACGTCGGGGTACGAAAGATCCGGGGGGTGCAGGCTGAGTCGGAGTAAGTCATTGTTCCTTAGGCGCGAGAAGAGGTAGCGGTTCCAGCCGAGGCTGACACCGCGCCGCCAACTGCTGCGCACACTGTAAACAAGCGATTGCGAAGAGTATTCCTGTCGCGCCACGAAATCCCGCACCTTCCGCAGTGTCGTCGTGTAGGTAAACCCCGCGTCAATCACCGCCCGTTCCGCTTCGCCGCCGAGCAGCCAGGCGGGTGCGACGAAACCGCAGGCTTGGAATCCGTGTTCGAGGAACTCGTGCCGCGCGGCATCCAGCAGTGTCCGGGCGACATCGTAGCTTAGATCGTAAAACTCGCCTTCGTCCGCCGTATAAAAGCGGGTAATGAATTTGTCGCGCGAGGTCTCGTTAGGCCGGCGCGCGCGTTCGTGATGGAAACCATGGAGCACAATCTCGTGCCCGACGGTTTGCAGCTTTTCCAGCCATTGGCAAAAGGCCAGGTCATCGAGGGATCCGCCCTGGCGATGATAATCCGGCACGACGAGGAGCGATGAGACGGGCACGTGAAGATCGGTTAATCGCCTGACGATTAAATCCACACGCTCCTGTGTCGCCGGAGCGACATCGTGGATGGAAACGATCAGGGCGCGTTGCACACCGTAGCCTCGTCAGTGCGGGCAGAGGGACAAGCTGAAAGTGCAGCGGTTTGGCGAGGCTAACGGTGTCGTCATCGCGTGCCGGCGGAGCGCGGCGAAGGATCTTGTAAGGGTCGTCCGATGCCGTTGTAGCGAACGATGTCCCGGATCGCCTGCGAGGCCTTGCTCCGCGCGGCGACGAAATTACTTCTCAGTTAAACCTTCAGGCGACTGATCCGCTCGAATTCGGCTTTGCCTATCGGCTGGACCGAGAGCCGCGAATTCCGCAACAGCGCGATCTCTTTCAGCTTCGGCTCGGCCTTGATGCGTTCGAGGGTAACCGGCTTTTTAAGAGCATTCACCGGTGTCAGCTCGACGGCGCTCCAATCGCCTTCTTTTGCGGTCGGATCGGGGAAAGCTTCGCGCGTGACTTCGGCGATGCCGACGACGGCCTTGTCGCTCACGCTGTGATAGTAAAAGACGCTGTCACCTTTCCGCATCGCGCGCAGATTATTGCGCGCAGCAAAGCTGCGGACTCCGGTCCAATCCGTCTTGCCGTCAGCCACAAAGTCGTCCCACGAGTAGCTCTCCGGTTCCTGCTTCACGAGCCAGTAATTTTTCATCAGGAATGAAGAATCAGGAAAAGAGGAAAGCGGGCAAAGAAAATCTGCCGCCAGAGTTCTTTCCGTGATTCAAAATCGCCGTTCTTCGCACGGCTGATTCCCCGTGCTGACTGAGCTGCTGCGCCGCCCCGGGAGCGCTCGACAAGGTTCGAGATCTGCTTCAAGATCGGCCGATGTCGCGCCTCCCGTTTATCACTTTTGAAGGCTCGGAAGGCTGCGGGAAATCGACTCAGGTTCGGCTCCTCGCGGAGCGGCTCACGAATGCCGGAGTACCGCTGCTCCTCACGCGCGAGCCGGGGGGAACCGCGATCGGGGAAAAGATTCGCGATCTCCTTCAGTTCGATCCGGTCAGCGTGGCGATGACGCCGGAGACTGAGGTGTTGCTTTTCGAGGCGAGCCGGAGCCAACTTGTACGCGAGAAAATCCTGCCGGCACTTGACCAGGGGAAAGTGGTGATCTCCGACCGGTTCGCCGACTCAACCGCGGTTTACCAAGGGGTCGCGCGACGCCTCGACGCCGAGATTGTCGGCCACTTGAATAACCTTGCGGTCGGCCGCTGCTGGCCCGACATGACCTTCGTGCTTGATGTCGATGTGCCGGTTGCGCGCGCGCGCATGCTTCGCCGGGTGCGCCCTGCGGCCGTGCCGGATCGGATGGAGCAGGAACCTCTGAAGTTTTACGAAGACGTCTGCGCCGCCTATCGCGAACTGGCGGCACGCGAACCGCGTCGCGTGCAGTTGATCGATGGCGCGCAAACGATCGAAGCAATTGAGACGGAAATCTGGGAAAGGATCGCGAGCCGTTTTCCTCATCTCGCGAGCCTGGCTGACCCGGAGCCACGCAGCCATTTCCCCTAACAATGGCCTTCTCGCCGCAGATTGCGTTCGATTACCTTCGGAGCGCGCAGGAACGCCATCGTCTCGCCCACGCCTATC
Source organism: Chthoniobacterales bacterium (assembly GCA_025929155.1). GTDB lineage: Bacteria > Verrucomicrobiota > Verrucomicrobiia > Chthoniobacterales > UBA10450 > Palsa-1392. The sequence continues at coordinate 14,296 of JAICMR010000038.1, forward strand.
TCATTACCGGCGCTCCCGGTAGCGGGAAGCGCGCGCTCGCGGCGAAGATGGCGCAGCTCGTGAATGGTGCGACGCCGGACGCGGTTTTCGCTGGGGGCGCGCCGGATGTACACGTAGCTGGGCCGGAATCAAAGTCTCGCCGGATCGTGATCGAGCAGATCCGCCAACTCGAGCACACGCTCCAAATGCAGGCGAGCGGCGGCCGCCGGAAAGTCGCCATCATTTCGGAAGCGGATCGGATGATTTCCCAGGCCGCGAATGCCTTCCTGAAAACGTTGGAGGAGCCGCCGAACAATTCGCTCCTGCTCCTGCTTAGCGACATTCCGGAGGTTCTGCCAGATACCATCATCTCGCGTTGTCTCACATTGCCCTTGGCCGCACCGGTCGACGCCGACCTGTCGCCGGAAGCCCAGCAGTTGGTCGAGCTGCTCGGGACCGTGGCGGTGAAAGAAGCGAGCGGTGTGCACGAAGCGTATTGGCTGACGCAAGGTTTCACCCGGCTGCTCGGGAAAATCCGCTCGGGCCTTCAGGAGGAAAACGCATCGAATCTGAAGAGCGAAGAGACACGCTATAAAAACACAACCGACGGCGCCTGGCTCGAGAACCGAGAGGACCATTACAAGGCCCTGACCGAGAGCGTCTATCTACAACGTCGCGCACAACTGGTTGAAGTGTTGTTCCTCTGGTGGAGCGACGTGCTGCGCGCCAGCACGGCCATGACGGAGCGCGAACTGCCTCGCGCGAAGCAGGCGACCGAAGCCTTGGCCGCGCGCCTAACGACTCCGGCAATTCTTCGCCGGATTCGCCGGCTCGAAGAACTGCGCGACCAACTGAATCGCAACATCCAGGAAGCGCTCGCGCTCGAAGTCGCGTTCCTGCACGTCTTTCGGTTTTAAGCGAGCCGGCAATGGAATGGTTTCTGGTGCCTGCGGAAACGAAAAGCGCGCACGAGGTAGGACCAACGAAATTTGGCGACACTCGGATCCGACCCCCCTCGCGCGTGATTCCCATGCGGTAGGGCGCTGGCGTTCCTGGAGCGCGGCGGCTTCCGGTTTACCGCCGCGCCCGTTTCGGCGCCGCTTCCGCAGTTTCGGTTCGGGGCCGAAAATTCAACATCAACGGCAACCCGCGGAACGGTTGCGCGTCACGAATCCGCGCCTCGAGGTAACGCGCGTAGGTGTCGCCTACCAGTTGTGGATCGTTCACGAAGAGGACGAACTCCGGAGTCGTTAGGGCACGCGTTTCATCCCCGCGCGTTTGGGTCGCGTAAAACAGCTTCATCCGCTTGTTCGCCGACATCGGCGGCGGATTTGCGGCGAAGGCCTCGCGCAGGAGGCGATTGAGCACGCCGGTCGAAATGCGCTCGTGCGCAGCGCGCCGGATTTTGCGAATCGCCGCGAAAAAACGATCGACGTTTTCGCCGGTTAACGCCGAGGTCACAAGCACCGGGGCGTAGGGTAAAAAAAAGAGATGGTCGCGCGTGTCCCCAATCACTTGTGCGAGCATGTCCTTCGCGCCCCGATCGGGTTTTACGAGATCCCATTTGTTCGCGACGATGAGCGACGGCTTGTGCGCTTTCTGCAGAAGCGCGGCGATCTTTTTATCCTGCGACGTGACGCCGCTGGTCGCGTCGATGACGAGCACGCAAAGATCGGCGCGTCGAATTGTGCGCTCGGAGCGCATGACGCTGAAGACTTCGACCGAGGTCGAGTGTTTCCCGCGCGCGCGAATTCCAGCGGTGTCGATCAGCAGGTAATCTTCTTTCCCGTGGCGATAGGCGATGTCGACGGCGTCCCGCGTTGTCCCTGGGATGTTGCTCACGATCGTGCGTCGGTCGGTCAAAATCGCGTTGATGAGCGACGATTTGCCAACGTTCGGCCGGCCGACGATCGCCAGAGAAAGTGGTGCGATCGTTGATGGCTGCTCGCGGAGCGTCCCCTCTGGCAGGAGCGCTTCGATCGTTTCGATTAACGAGTCGATCCCACGTCCGTGCGCGGCGCTGATCGAGACGGCATCTGGGAAACCAAGTCGGGTGAATTCGCTCTCGAGGTTTTGGTGGTTGGGGTGATCGATTTTGTTCACTACGAGAACGACCGGCCGCTGTGAACGTCGCAGCAACCGCGCGAGTTCCTGGTCGGTCGGCGTGAGCCCTTGCTGCGCATCGACCACAAAAAGGATCACGTCCGCTTCCTGCATCGCGGCATCGGCCGCGGTGCGCACTTCCGCGAGCAATTCCGTCTCCCCTGCTCCGCCGATTCCGCCTGTATCCCAGACGAGAAACGGTTCGTTTCCGCGTTTGCTCGGCGCAGAAATGCGGTCGCGCGTGATGCCCGGCTGATCGTGGACGATCGCGATGTTGCGGCCAGCCAGACGGTTGAAAAGTGCGGATTTCCCCACGTTCGGACGACCGACAATGGCGACGCTGCGCGATTCTTGCATAAGTTGCCTAACGATTACCTAACGAGACCTGACACCGCTGCTGGCTCGCGCACCATCTTTATCCGCGATTAGATTGACCGTGCGCGCCAAGCTGCCGAAAACCATCCATCACGTAGATGATGCCGGAGACGAGCGTGAAAAACCCAGCGGCCACCACGACATAAAGCAGCGGGATAAATCGGAGCTGCAGCATGACCCACGCGATCGCCGTCATCTGCAGAAAGGTCGCCACCTTTCCGGTCCACGCCGGTCGCACCCGGACCTTCCCGTTCAACAGGTGCAAAACCGCGCTCCCGATTAAAATGACGGCATCCCGACTGATCACGAGAACAGGGAACCAGACCGGAAACTGACCGTATTTCGGATCGATGTCGCTCCAGTTGCTGATGCTGAGCGTGATGATGCCGCTAAGGAGCAGCCCCTTGTCGGCAATCGGATCCAGGATGACGCCGAGCGCGCTTTTCTGGTTGTAGCGGCGCGCGATGTAGCCGTCGAGACCGTCGCTCGCGGCGGCCACGAGGAAGATCACAATTGCTGTGTAGCGCTGCCATTCCAGCGGTTCGCCGCGCGCGATGCTCTCCCCGTAGTAGAGCGCCATGAGGACGAACGCCGGGATCATGAGAATCCGGACAAGGGTAATTTTGTTCGGGGTCGTCATGGCGCCCGCCAATATGCCTACGGCTGCGCGGAAGAAAACCGCCTCTGTTGTCGGGGCGCGCGGATCCGGCGCGCCTAACGATCAATTGTTCCGAAACCCACCCTATAGCATCCGGCCGCGACTTGCCCGCCCCGTCCGCGGAAAGCAGCTCCCCAAAAGAAGTGCTTACCTAACGAATTACCCAGAGATTGCATGGAATCACATCTGTAATCCAGGCACTTTGACGAGGCAGCTTCGCCTCCGAGCCTGGCTTTTTGGCGAGCGGAACGACGAGCAGGTCGGCTTTCACCGATTGCACGAAATCCGAGGCCGCGAATCCCGTGTTGCCGCGAGTGCAGCGGGTTTCGATCGGCACCGGAGTTGAGCCGGCCGCGAGCACAAACTCCTGCAGCGCGGCCTCTTCTTCCTCGAGCGTGCGAGCGACCGTTCGAGGTGCTTTCGCCCGCTGCCGCGCCCGCGCTTTGTCGAAGGTCGTGTAGTTGCGAATCACATAAAGGCGCTCGGATTTTTCCCTCTCCGCCAGGCGCAAGACACGCCGGAAAGCGGCGCCCGCGTGGTCGGTGTATTCCGCCATGAAAACAATGTGACGCAGCGGCTTCGGCTCCAGCTTCGGCTCCGTGAAAAGCATGATGGAACACCCGGCCTCGCGCACGAGGCGCCGCGCGACGTTGCCGAGAAACTGCCGGTGCACGGCTTCCTTCTCGAGCGCGCCGGCAATGAGCAATTCGATCTGGTGCTCTTGCGCCACCGCGAGAATCGCGGTTGCCGGGTCGCCTTCCTCGTAGTGAATCGGCGCGTCGGGCGGGAGATGGAGTTTCTTCAGAGCGTCGGCGAATTTCCTGGTCGTCGTGGGGTCCTTTTTCCCGACGTAGATAAAGCTGAGGGTCGCGTCGAAACGTTCCCTCACGCGCCGCGCCTCCGCCAGGACCTGGTGAAATCGCGGGGAAAAAGTGGCAGCCACGGCGATCGATTTGTAGGGGGCGTCGCTCATCTGTGGGCGATACTTTGGAACGGGGACGGCGGAGGGCAAATCGGGCGCCCATTAGCACGCGCAACTTGCACCTGCACGTTAACCTGCACCTGCACTCTGTTTCCCGCCTGGCCGGCCATGAGAGAGTGTAAGTGCAGGTGCAACGGATGAGCCGCTCCCGCCGCGAAATGTTGAATCTCTTTTCAAGCTCCACTTCCTCTGCCAGTTTCCCGCGATGCGGCGCGCGATCTATCCCGGCAGTTTCGATCCGGTCACAAACGGCCATCTCGATGTGATCGAGCGGGCGCGGAAATTGTTTGATGAAGTGATCGTAGCCGTTGCGCAGAACGACCAGAAGCGGCCGCTTTTTTCCCTCGAGGAACGGCTCGATTTCCTTCGCGAGGTGACGGGCGGGATTGAGGGAGTGATGATCGCTCCGATGCGCGGATTGCTGGTTGATTTTGCGGTAAAGCAGAACGCGCGCGCGATCGTGCGCGGGCTGCGCGCGGTGTCGGATTTCGAGTTTGAATTCCAGATGGCGTTGATGAATCGCAAGCTGGAAAGCGAAGTGGAGACGATGTTCCTCATGCCGAAGGAGGATTATACTTACCTGAGCTCGCGGATCGTGAAGGAGATCGCGCGGCTGGGAGGCGATGTGCACGAGTTTGTGCCGCCGTGCGTGGTGGAAAGTTTCCGGAAGAAGTTGAAACTCTAGAGGCGGAAAGGGAGCGAGTGAAAATTCATTTACGTCAGTTGCCGGACGGAGGAGAGCATTTCGAGGGCGAAGAGGATTGCCCGCTCCAGCAGCTCAACCCGGAGGAAGTGCGCTGCGCCGGCCCGCTGCGTTACTCGCTCGACGTGGGAATTTCCGAGGGCGCGCTCTGGGCAAATGGCGAGATCTCACAACCGGTCGAGCTGCGTTGCGTGCGCTGCCTTGAACCGTTCCCGTTTGATATCACGGTAAAAGATTTCGCGCTCCACACCGAGTTGACTGGGCCGGAGGAAATCGATCTCACGCCTTTCTTGCGCGAAGATATCCTGCTGAATCTCCCGCCGTATCCCCATTGTGATCGCGACGGCGGAAGAATATGCCCTGTGCCGGAGGAAGCGGTCAGGAGAGAAAAGAGGGAGCCACTGGAAGCGCGTCCGCCGGATTGGAGCGCGCTCGACGACCTGAAGCTGTAGGTCCTGCTCCTAATCTTCATGAAAAGCACGAAGCAAGAGTCGGATCAGGAAAGCGGGGTTTGTTTTTCGCCGATTTTCTGCTTTCCTAGTCCGCTCTTATGGGAGTCCCAAAACGCAAAACTTCGAAGATGCGCCTCCGCACCCGCAAGGCTTCGCATCGCTGGCAGCCGCCCCAGCTCAACAAATGCGCGCAATGCGGCAGCACGGTCGCTTCGCACACCGCCTGTCCTTCCTGTGGCTACTATCGCGGCCGGCAGGTGCTGACGGTGGAGGGTTAACTTTCAGCTGCACAACCTCTCGGCTATCACTTGCGCCGCCGGCTCCGCGAGCTGGAACGGTGCACGTGAAAGTTCAAGGTTAGATGCAAGCCGGGAAATCTGAATGGCTCTTTTTCATTTTGCATTCGCGAACTGAAAAATGGAAAGTGCCAGCTCGATGAAAATCGCTCTGGACGCCATGGGTGGCGATTTCGGGCCGCCTAATCTTGTCGGCGGCGCGGTTCTCGCGCTGCGGGAATATTCCCAGATCGAAAAGCTTTTTCTCGTCGGCGACACCACACAGATCGAAGCCCAACTGGAGAAGCTCGGCTGCAACGATCGCCGAATCGAGATCGTCCACTCCACCCAGGTCGTGGAGATGAGCGACGGCGCAGTCGCATCCGTCAGGCGCAAGAAGGATTCCTCTGTCAGCCGCGCGGTCGACCTGGTGAAAAAAGGCGAGGCCACGGCGATCGTGAGCGCGGGTCATACCGGTGCCGCCGTCGCTGCGACTACGATCAAATTGCGCACCTTGCCCGGAATCGATCGCCCGGGAATCTGCGCGCTCATCCCCTCGGAGACGAATGTCTTTTGCCTCTGCGACGCCGGCGCCAACAGCGATGCGCGGCCCGAGCACTTGTTGCAATACGGGATCATGGGCTCGGTTTACTCGCGGCACGTACTCGGATATTCGAACCCGACCATCGGGCTGATGTCGATAGGCGGCGAAGACGTGAAAGGCACCGATCTGACCAAAGAAGTCTTCAAGATGCTCAGGCAGAGTTCGCTCAACTTCCGCGGGAATGTCGAAGGCCACGATCTTTTCGAGGATCCGGTCGAAGTCGTTGTTTGCGACGGCTTCGTCGGGAACGTGATTTTAAAAACCTGCGAATCGGTGGGCGACGCGATTTTTAAGTGGCTTAAGCACGAGCTCGTGAAAAGCAAGTTTCGCATGGCCGGGGCCTATCTTGCGCAGGCGGCTTTCAAGGCCATTCGCAAAAAAGTGAACTACGAGGAATATGGAGGTTCGCCTTTGTTGGGGGTGAACGGCATCTGCATCATCGCGCACGGTGCGAGCACGCCCCTCGCGATCAAAAACGCCCTCCGCGTCGCAACCGAGTCGATCAAACAACAGGTCAATCCACACATCGTCGAAGAAGTTGCCCGTTATAATGAGAAACACGCCACGCTCGAGTCCGCGCTCCGCTAAATCGCTCCGCACCGCCTCGATCGTTGCCACCGGCAGTTATGTGCCGGAACGCCGGCTGACAAACGACGATCTCTCGCAAATGGTCGCGACGAACGACGAGTGGATCACGACCCGGACGGGGATCAAGGAACGGCGGATCGCGGCCAAAGATGAACAGACGAGCGAGATGAGCGCGAAAGCGGCGCTCGCGGCGATGGAGCAGGCGGGCATCACCGGCGACGAGATCGACTTAATTTTACTCGCGACCGCGACCCCCGACATGCTTTTTCCGGCTACGGCCTGTTTCGTGCAAACCCAAATCGGCGCGACCAATGCAGCCTGTCTCGACATCTCGGCGGCCTGCGCTGGCTTTCTATTCGGCGTCGAGATCGGGCAACAATTCATCAAGGCCAACACCTGCGACACGGTGCTCGTGATCGGCGCGGAAAAACTGAGCACCATCACGGATTGGACCGATCGAAACACCTGCGTGCTCTTCGGCGACGGCGCCGGCGCGGCGATCCTGCGTCATCGCGACGATAAGGCGCTCGGCCTGATCAGCAGCCACGTCGCGAGCGACGGAAACTATGCCGATATTCTTTGGATGCCCGGCGGCGGATCGCGCACGCCGATCACAAAAGAAAATGCTGACGATCACCTCCAGACGGTGAAGATGCTGGGCAAAGAAGTTTACAAGCAAGCCGTCACTGCGATGGTCAAAACCTGCCGAATCACGCTGGAAAAGGCCGGCCTAACGACCGACGACATCGATTGTGTCATCCCGCATCAGGCGAACATGCGCATCATTCAGGCAATCGCGACGCGTTTGAAAATGCCGATGGAAAAATTCTTCATCAATCTGGACTCCTACGGCAACACCTCCGCCGCGGCGATCCCGATTGCGCTCGACGAAGCGAACCGCGGCGGCCGGATCAAGCGTGGCGATTACGTGCTGCTCGTCACCTTCGGCGGCGGCCTCACCTGGGCGGGTTCGATCGTCGAGTGGTAGCGGAAGAAGTTGAGAGTTGCTGGTTGAGAGGTGAAAGAAAGAACTGAATGGACTCTCAACTCTCAGCAACCGACTCTCGACTTTCCCTCATCGATACCCACGCCCATCTGGATTATCCCGATTTTGCCAATGACTTTGACGATGTTCTTCGCCGCGCCGCTGACGCCGGCGTCACTCGCATCATCACGATTGGGACGTCGTTAGCCAGCAGCCGGCGCGCGGTCGAGCTGGCGCAAAAATACGAGAACGTCTTCGCGGTGATCGGGGTGCATCCGACTCATGCCGAGGAAGCAGGCGAGGATGTCATCACGCCGTTGCGCGAGCTGGCGCAAAGCCACCGGGTCGCGGCGATTGGCGAGACGGGGCTGGATTACCATGAGCTGCCGAGCGTGAAGCTGACGCAGGAACGTACTGCGGAGGTGGTTTCCAATGCGCTGCAGGCGGAAACGGAAGGCGAAGTCGAGGTCCGCATCCGCGACGGCGCGGTCAAGAGCAAACAGGCCAGCATTTTCCAGCAACAGCTCGATCTGGCGATCGAGTTAAAACTCAACGTGGTCATTCACCAGCGCGACGCCTGGGACGATACGCTCGCCATTTTGCGCGAATATGGGCGGCAGGTGAGCGGCGTCTTCCATTGCTTTGGCGGAACGCGCGAGCAGGCCGAAGAGGTAATCTCGTTAGGCCACCTCGTCTCTTTTACCGGCATCGTGACGTTCAAGAATGGAACGAGGGTGCGTGAAGTCGCGGCCAGCCTGTCGTTAGGCGAATTCATGGTGGAAACGGATTGCCCTTACCTTGCGCCGGAGCCGCATCGCGGGAAACGCTGCGAGCCGGCTTACACGCGGCTCGTCGCGGAGAGCATCGCCAGTGCGCGCGGGATCCGCGTGGAAGAACTGGCGCGCGCCACGACCGCGACGGCGGAAGAATTCTTCCGTCTCGCGCGATGAGTTTTGGGCCGGGGAGCATCCGCTCGCGCGGACTCGTCGCGCTGCTGATCGTTTTCGTTCTCGCCTCCTGCGCGACACCTGATCGGCGTCATCAGGTGATCGTCAGCATCCCCGACCAGCGGATGGCGTTGCTGCAAGATGGCGTGCCAATCGCAACCTATCCGATTTCGACTTCGAAATTCGGGCTCGGCGACATCCCCGGGACGAGCGCGACGCCGTTAGGCAACCTCGAGATCGCGCGCAAGATTGGTGGCGGCGCGCCGAGCGGCGCGGTTTTCAAAGATCGGCGACGCACGGGAGAGATCGTGAGGCCAAACACGCCCGGCCGCGACCCGATCGTCTCGCGAATTCTTTGGCTGCGTGGGCTGGAGCCGCAAAACGCACACGCTTATTCGCGGTACATCTACAGTCACGGCACGCCGGAAGAGCGGAACATCGGTTTGCCCGCGAGCTACGGCTGCATCCGCATGCGCTCACAAGACGTGATCCGGCTCTACGACATCGTCGGCGCCGGCGCCCGCGTCACGATCGCCTCCGAACCGCTCGCTACGCTCGTGCCCGGGCTCGCGCCCGCCGGTTCGCGCATAGCGAACGAAACCGAGCCGTTTCAGGCTATTCGTTAGGCGGCAATTTCGGGCTGGAGAAAGAAGCCGCACAAGGAACGTGCCGGAATAGAAAGCGGCGCTGCGGTTTTATCGATTTGCTCTGGTTTCCCTGCGGCTATCGCCGCGGCGCCGGCTGCTTTTTCCCTGATTTTCTGCTTTCCTGCGAACCTGTGTTTTCAGGGCATCTGCCCGAGATGCTTTTGCGCCATTGGCTTGGCGAACAACGCCATGTCGGCGTCGACCATGATCTCGACGAGTTCTTTGAAACGCACCTTCGGTTCCCAATCGAGCACCCGCTTGGCTTTCGCGGCGTTGCCGATGAGGAGCTCGACTTCTGCCGGCCGCTCGTAGCGCTCGTCATGCTTTACAAACTCTTTCCAGTCGAGATCAACCCGGCCGAAGGCGATGTCGAGGAACTCGCGGATAGTGTGTGTCTCATTCGTAGCGAGAACGAAGTCGTCGCCTTCGTCGTGCTGGAGAATGCGCCACATGCCTTCAACGTATTCCGGCGCGTAACCCCAGTCGCGTTTCGCGTCGAGGTTGCCGAGGAAAAGCTCGTGCTGAAGGTCGTGTTTGATGGCGGCGACGGCACGCGAGATTTTGCGGGTGACGAAGGTCTCGCCGCGGCGCGGACTCTCGTGGTTGAAGAGGATGCCGTTGCTCGCGCAAAGGCCGTAGCTTTCGCGGTAATTCACGGTGGCCCAATACGAGAATACTTTCGCGACGCCGTAGGGGCTGCGCGGCCAGAAGGGCGTCGTCTCCACCTGCGGGACTTCCTGGACTTTACCGAACATCTCGCTGCTCGACGCCTGGTAAAAACGCGAGCGGATTCCAGCTTCGCGGATCGCTTCGAGGATGCGGATCGTGCCGACGCCGGTGACGTCGGCGGTGTACTCGGGGATGTCGAAGCTGACTCGGACGTGGCTCTGGGCCGCGAGATGATAGATCTCGTCCGGTTTCAGATCGTAGATCAACTTCACCAGGTTCACCGAGTCGCTGAGGTCGCCGTAGTGAAGGAACATGCGGACGCCGTTAATGTGCGGATCGGCATAGAGATGGTCGATGCGGGAAGTGTTAAAGGTGCTGGCCCGGCGGATGATGCCGTGGACTTCGTAACCTTTTTCGAGGAGGAGGTCGGCGAGGTAGCTGCCGTCCTGGCCGGTGATGCCGGTGATGAGTGCCTTTTTCATGGTCGCACGTCTGCCGTAGCACGAAGTCAGCGGGCTGCACATTCAAATGCGACCGAGGGCATGTGAGCTCGGAGGTCAGGTCATGACGGGAGCGGCCTCTCCTGACCCGACTTGGGCGTCGAATATCTGGCCGCGCTCATCCGGCGCAGCGAGCCTCCGCCGCGCGCCAGTAAAAGGGCCGGTGAAGCAGGAGAATCCCGCGCCACTCGGACGAATGGTCATTTAAGCATCAGGCGCGGCGGCGCTTTCCTCGAGCGCCACCCGCTGGGCTGCGATCAGGTCCGCCACCCCTTTTTGGCCTAGCGACAACATCTGCAGCAATTCTTCATGAGAAAAAGTGGCTTCTTCCCCTGCGCCCTGCACTTCCACCAGCGCGCCGTCTGCGGTCCCGACGAGGTTCAGATCGACCGTCGCCGCTTTGTCCTCCTCGTAATTCAGGTCGAGCAGCGGCACTCCCTCGATTACGCCGACGCTGACGGCGGCGACGAGCTGACGGATCGGGATTTCCTGCAGTTTGTTCTCCCCGACCAGCCGACGACAAGCAAGTGTAACGGCCAGACTGGCGCCGGTAATCGCGGCCGTGCGCGTGCCGCCGTCCGCCTGGAGTACGTCGCAATCGACCCACATCGTACGGGGCCCGAGTTTTTCGAGATCAACCACCGCGCGCATCGAGCGACCGATCAGGCGCTGGATTTCGCTGCTGCGCCCGTCGAGCCGGCCTTTCGCGATGTCCCTTGGTTTTCGGGTGAGCGTGGAATACGGCAGCATCGAGTACTCGGCGGTGAGCCAACCGCCGGTGACTCGCTGTTCCTTCATCCAGCGCGGCACATTTTCCTCGATCATCACGCCGCAGAGCACACGTGTATTTCCCATCGCGACCAGGACCGAACCGTTCGCATGCGGAGCGATACCGCATTCGAAGATGACGGAGCGAAGTTGATGGGCGGCGCGGGCGTCAATACGGTTCATGCACCCGCAAGCTAGACGGTGCGACGGCTTCCGCCACGGCAATTCGCGGCCGGGGCGACACAATTTGGCCAACGATCGGAAGACCGAAGATGAAGCACCAAAAGTGCAGAATTTTCAAAAAGTTCAGAAAACTTTCGTTTTCCCGGTTGACGATTCGCTGCACCAAGCTAATTTCGCCATCCCGCCAAACGCGGGGCTTCACGAGTCGAGAGACGGAGGAAGCTGGTTCTCGCATATTTTGGGACTGCAAATTGGAACTCAATTTTGTCCCGGCATGATGAAACGGAAACGTGGTCATCAGAGTCGGCGCCGAAGTTGAGTTTTTTGTCGCCCGGAAGATGCGCAGCGCCGCTGGTTCTTTGAAATCTACATACAGGGTAGTAAATACAACTTTTTAGAGCTGAGTCTGAATCTTAAAGAAGCTCCGGTCTTCGGATCGGGGCGGAGAGTTTCAGTTATCATAAAGATCTCGACTGGCAGCAATGCCGGTTGAACAGATTGATCAAGCTACAAAGAGCACATAATGGATGCCTTGGTGCCAATAGGCGATGAAGGACGTGGCTAACTGCGATAAGCCCCGGAGAGCGGTAAACACGCTTTGACCCGGGGATTTCCGAATGGGATAACCTGACCGAAGTAATGTTCGGTCGCGCTCATGTGAATACATAGCATGAGCAGCGCGACACCCGGTGAAGTGAAACATCTCAGTAACCGGAGGAAAAGAAAGCGAAAGCGATTCCGTCAGTAGTGGCGAGCGAAAGCGGAAGAGACCAAACCACCAGCTTGCTGGTGGGGTTGTAGGAGCCCGATGTGGTAGTGCAACGATTAGATGAAGCGAATGGAAAATCGCTCCAGAGAGGGTGACAGGCCCGTAATCGAAAATCCGCGCACGCCTAGGGATTTCCTGAGTAATACGATGCACGTGAAACTTCGTATGAATCCACGCCGACCACGGCGTAAGTCTAAATACTAATTGGCGACCGATAGTGAACAAGTACCGCGAGGGAAAGGTGAAAAGAACCGCTGTGAGCGGAGTGAAATAGTACCTGAAATTATGTGCTTACAAGGTGTCAAAGCCGGGCAACCGGTGATGGCGTGCCTTTTGCTTAATGAGTCTGCGAGTTAGTGTCCGTGGCGAGCCTAAGACCTTCTGGGACGGAGGCGAAGCGAAAGCGAGTCCGAAATGGGCGTCTCAGTCGCTGGTAGTAGACCCGAAGCGGAGGTGATCTACCCATGAGCAGGATGAAAGTTGCTTAACCGCAACTGAAGGTCCGAACCCGTGAAGGTTGAAAACTTCTGGGATGACTTGTGTGTAGGAGCGAAAGACTAATCAAACCCCGTGATAGCTGGTTCTCTCCGAAATCGCTTGAGGGCGAGTCTTATGGAAGTA
>JAICMR010000201.1 GCA_025929155.1 Chthoniobacterales bacterium
GGCTGTGCTACGTCAGGGCATTTTTGCCAGCCGCATCAGTTCGTCAGGCGACTTCATTTCCTCCAGTTGCCAGGCGGCATCGAGCAACTTGCGCGCGCCCGTTTCGCCTAACGACGACATGACTAACGAATTGAATTTTCCTTCCAGCTGCTCATCGCTCACCGGATTGAGGGCGTTGCCTAACGGATAATCGACCCGCTTCGTCAGGGTGCGACCATCTTGCAACGTAACATGGACGATGTTGGCCACCGCCCTGGCGTAGAGGGCGCTCAGCTCGTCGTTGCGCTGCACCGTCACTTCCTCCAGAAACTTCCAGATCTTAGGATCGGTGAAACGCTCGGGCTGGAATTGTTTTTCGGTCACTTCGCCATCAATGAGCGCGATCGCGGTGATGTAGGGCAACGAGTGATCGGCCGTCTCGCGCGTCTCCGGTTTCCATTTCTCCGGCTCGCTCCCGATGATATCGACCGAAGCGTCGTGGCTCTCGATCCGGACGGAGCGGATCTTTGCCGGATCGCCAATCTCCTTGCCCAGGAAAAGCGCGGCTTCGATCGCGCTCTGGCTGTGATATTCCGCCGGCCAATATTTGATGCTCGTCTTCAGAATCATCGAGGCCGGGCCTTCGCCCGGCACTGCTTCCTGCGCTTTGTCGAAGAGCTGACCGACATTGCCTAACGACACCCCCAGCTCCTTTTCGAATCCCATTGCCCCTTCGAAAATCGGCGCCGGACCGGTCATGCCCGCGCGTGCGAGGAGCGCGGCATAGACGCCAAGTCGCGCAGCGTTCGCAAAAGCGACACCTTTCCAATGCGACAGCTCTCCGACCCGCGCCTGACGAAACGCCGCGCAATGCACGCCGGCGATGTTGATCGCGTGGCGCGTCCGCTCCGGATCGAGCTTCATCAGCTTCGCCGCGGCGAGCGCGGTCGAGAAGGCGCCATAGGTCGGATGATCCCAGCCGCGGGCGCGGATGCTGGCCGCGTCGCAAAGCCGGCACTGCACTTCATAGGCAATGGCGGTCGCCAGAATCATCTCCTTACCCGTGGCACCGACACTCTCGCCGGCCGCGAGCACGGCGGAGAAATTATCGCTCGGATGCGCCGGCTCTTTCGAGAGATAGGTGTCGTTGTAGTCGAAATAGCGAATACAGCAGCCGTTCGCGAACGCGGCCCAGTCCGGCGGCGCTTTGTGATCGGTCCCGATGATGGTCGCGCCATGCGTGGCCGAAAAATCCGACGCGATTTCGCGCGCGATCCGACAGGGCTCCTCGTTCCAGGCCCCGAGGGCGCAGCCTAACGAGTCGATGAGCCGCCGTTTCACCTCGTGCACGACATTTATCCCGAGGTCGCCGAACTGGAGCGAGCAGGCATAATTGGCGAGGCGATGCGCGAGAGTGGTAGTCATGGCAAAAAAATTGAAGGGGCAATTTGGCGTTGAAACGCGGCGCGGCAAGCGCGGGCATCCTGCCGTAGCACAGGCATCTTGCCTGTGGGCCCACCGGGCGTCTCGCCCGGTGAATGAGAATTAGCGAAAAGAAAGACAAACGCCGGGCGAGACGCCCAGCGGCCCTACAGCCGCGGACGGCCATGCTACGACGAAGCCTGTGCTACGTCGCAAAATTCCTCGGTGTTGCTTCGCGCGTTCCGTGGGTAATCTCTCCCCATGAGTAAAGTTTATCCTGACGCCAAATCTGCCCTCGATGGCCTCCTTCACGACAACATTACGATCGCTGCGGGCGGGTTCGGGCTCTGCGGCATTCCGGAAAATCTCATCGCTGCGCTGCGCGACAGCGGAGTGAAAGGCCTGACCATCGTGGGCAACAATGCCGGCGTGGATGACTTCGGGATGGGTGTGCTACTGACCACCCGGCAGGTAGAAAAAGTGATGGCGTCCTATGTGGGAGAGAACAAGGAGTTCGAACGCCAGGTCCTGAGCGGCGAGCTGGAGCTGGAGCTTATTCCACAGGGCACACTGGCCGAGCGGTTGCGCGCGGGCGGCGCAGGCATTCCCGGTTTTTACACCCGCACCGGCTTCGGCACCACGCTGACTGAAGACAAGGAGACGAAAGTTTTCGATGGTTGCGAATACGTCCTCGAGCCCGGTATCAAGACCGAAGTGTCGTTAGTCAAAGCTTGGAAAGGTGATAAGTCGGGCAACCTCATCTATCGCAAGACCTCACGGAACTTTAACCCCATGATCGCCAGTTGCGGCAAAGTGTGCGTCGCCGAAGTCGAGCACTTGGTCGAGACTGGCGAACTTGATCCCGATCAGATCCACACACCCGGCATTTTTGTGGATCGAATCATTCAGGGAGAGAAATACGAAAAGCGGATCGAGTTCCGCACCGTGCAGGGCGCGGGCAGCGCACAGAAGGCAAATCCTCTTCGCGACCTGCTCGCCAAACGCGCCGCGCAAGAGTTACGCGACGGTTACTACGTTAATCTCGGTATCGGCATTCCTACTCTGGTCGCGAATTACATTCCCGAAGGCATGAACGTTACCCTCCAATCCGAAAATGGATTGTTAGGCATCGGCCCCTTTCCCAAGCCGGGCGACGAAGATCCCGACCTGATCAACGCCGGAAAGCAGACCGTCACGACCCAACCCGGCTCCGCTTTCTTCTCCAGCGCCGATTCCTTTGGCATGATCCGCGGCGGCCACATCGACCTTGCCATCCTCGGCGCCTTCGAGGTCGCGGATAACGGCGACATCGCTAACTGGATGATTCCGGGCAAAATGGTGAAAGGACCAGGCGGCGCGATGGACCTCGTTGCGGGCGTGAGGCGCGTGGTCGCGGTCATGGAACATACTTCAAAGGACGGCAGCTCGAAGATTCTCAAGCAATGCACCCTGCCCATCACCGGCAAGGGCGTGGTCGATATCATCATTACTGACCTTTGCGTCTTCGAGGTGAAGGACGGCGGCGGATTGCGGCTGATCGAGCTTCAACCCGGCGCAAACCTCGATGACATCCGCGCCAAAACCGCCGCACCCTTTGAGGTGGCGCTGAAACGGTAACGTGGACGCTGGTGACTCGCCCGACCTCGCGCGCGTTACGGAGTTGGTGTCGGAGTAGATCGAAAAGGCGAAGGTCCCCGCGCGCATCCGGGAGTTACTGTTGCTCGGCGCCGCGTTCGCGCGGGCAGAGCAGAACCAGGAGGGACGCGATCACCCAGCACGCAATCATAAAGACGAAGCCGCTGTGGAACGAGCTGCTGCGCTGGCTGAGTTCGCCGATAATTTTGGGACCGACAAATCCGCCGATGCTCGCGGTGCAGTTAATAAATCCGACCGCCGCGGCCGCCGCCGACGCGGAAAGGAGTGAGCTCGGTAGCGCCCAAAACGATGGCAGATAGGCCGTCGTGCCAAAGCCGATGAA
>JAICMR010000238.1 GCA_025929155.1 Chthoniobacterales bacterium
ATTCCACAACAATCCCCCAAATACCGGCCACAGCACCGCCACAGAAGGGCACGATCAGGAGCAGATTGGTTGAGCCGGAAGTGAAACACATAACCCGGAGAGTCGTCTCAAAGGAACGTTTCGCTCCGCCCACGAGCATCAGGCAGAGGTGCAGGATGATGGACCCGAGGAAGACGCCGATAACCACAAAGACCGGGATGAGGAGAAAGACAAACACCAGGCCAATGCCGACACCGAAAAGTTGTTCAACCGGATTATGCCGGTCGCTCATGATCCCGACCGACTGAACGAGCAGCATGATGAGCAAATAGCAGAAGGAACCGAAGCAGCCGCCGATTAACGCGTAGATCAGCGGTTCGCTCATGCCTCCGTCGGTTTTCATTTTGGAAAAAGCGAGCGCCGGTTGAAAGAGCACGAGCTTCGCAGTTTCGAGGAATGCCTGCACAATCCCAAGGTCTGCGCGACGTTCCCACGGCAAGCCTTCGCGAGCGACCGCAACCGTCCCAGCAATCGGCGTCATACCGGGCGGCGTCGGTGGGGCTTC
Organism: Chthoniobacterales bacterium; assembly: GCA_025929155.1. Taxonomy (GTDB): domain Bacteria; phylum Verrucomicrobiota; class Verrucomicrobiia; order Chthoniobacterales; family UBA10450; genus Palsa-1392. The sequence continues at coordinate 545 of JAICMR010000238.1, forward strand.
GCCAGCAAATTCGGGAAAGGTCGAGAGCGGCTGCCATGTTGCCATTCCTTCGCGCCAACCGAGATCGCCGAGGAAGAACCGACCGCTTCGTAACCCGTCGCGAACTTCGTTTTCAGGAAATGCGCCCAGACTCGCACCGGCGCGGCTGATATGGATATTTGCCATGATCGCAGCGTTTTAAGGAGCGGCCGTCGGGATGTCAACCCTTGCGCCGGCTACTGCCTCGCAATCGGATCTTGCCGGCGCGATCGACTTCTTTCGTTCGAACGGGATTCAGTACCGTGCGCGCTGTAGCGGCGTTCTATAAACCGCGAATCATTCGCGACTTCCGAAAAAGCCACGGCGGTCATAGCCGCCGATACAATGATTTTGCAATCGCTTCTACTCGAGATCGAGCGCGCGCCAGAAATACCAGGCGGCAACGGATCGGTAGGGACGCCACCTTTCGCCAATCTTCAGCAGCTCCTTCGGCGTCGGCGCCGTTCGTTTCCGAAAGGTCTTGGCATAGCCTTTGCGCACGCCGAGATCGTCCACCGGCCAGACGTCAAGACGGCCGAGATGAAAGAGCAAAAGCATCTCGACCGTCCAGCGGCCGATCCCGCGCACACTCGTTAGGCGGGCAATAATTTCCTCGTCGCTCATTTGCATGAGCGCGCCGTGGCGCGGGACCGTGCCATCGAGTGTCTTGGCGGCGAGATCCTTGACCGCAGCGGTTTTGTTGCGCGAAAGCCCGGCACTGCGGAAGGCTTCGTCGGGTGTGGCGAGGATTTTCGCGGCAGAAAACCATTTTCGGCGCGGATAGAGGGCGCGCACCCGGCCGAAGATGGTCGCGGCCGCCTTCCCGCTGAGTTGCTGGTAAGTGATGGAACGCGCCAGCGCATCGAGCGGCCTAACGATCGCCGCCGGCTCGATCGGAAATGGCCCGACCTTGGCGATGAGCGCCCCCAACTTTGGATCGCGCGCCGCCAGTTCCTCCTCCGGCCTCATCGCGACCGACGACGCCCGTTTCCACTTTGCCGCCGGGCCGC
>JAICMR010000197.1 GCA_025929155.1 Chthoniobacterales bacterium
AACCAAAATGTCGATCCCGGGATTGTCTCGTTGCGAAAAGTCCCGATCCGGCCGCCCATCAGTTCCACGAGCTGTTTGCTGATCGTCAGACCCAGTCCCGTTCCGCCAAAACGGCGTCGTGTCGAGCCGTCTGCCTGCACGAAAGCCTCGAAAATTCGCTCACGCGCCGACTCAGAAACACCAATCCCCGAGTCGATCACCTCACATCGGAGCCGGTCGACGTCCTTCAGATAGGTCAAGCAGACGCGCACCCCTCCGGATGATGTGAATTTGATCGCATTCGCGATCAGGTTCGTGAATACCTGTCGTATCCGAACGCTATCCCCGATGATCTCGGCGGGGACCGAGCCATCAATCTCAATGCCAAGCTCGAGGCTCTTCGCCACGGCGCGGAGCCGCAGCATCTTGACGACTGCTTGCAGGCTATCTCGAACGTCGAAAGCCGACTCGGTAAGCGAAATGTGACCCGACTCGATCTGCGATACGTCAAGGATGTCGTTGATAATCGTGAGCAGGTCGTTTGCGCACTCGTTCACCGCTTCAGCATATTCCTGCTGGTCGATCGTCAGATTCGTCTCGAGCAGCAAATTAATCATGCCCAAAATGCCGTTCATGGGCGTCCGCAATTCGTGGGAAGTGTTGGCGAGAAATTGTTCTTTGAGCTGGGTCGCTTCCCGTGCCAGTTGTAACGCCCGGCTCAATTCTTCGTTCTTGCGTTGCAGTTCCCCGGAGCTCTCTTCGAGCCGCTGCTGCGCTTGCTTGCGGTCGGTAACGTCGCGTCCAATGCCCTGAATCGCGACCGGCTGCCCGCGCCGGTAGAGAATGCGGGTGCTGACCTCCAGGTGCCGCCGGTTTCCGAACTTAGAAACGATCGGCAGCTCATAATGCTGCGTGGCGCTGCCGCCCAGGTGCGCGCGGATAAAATCGTGAATCAGTGGGCGGGCTTCCGGCGAAATCAGCTGGTCGAAGTTCTGCCCCGTCACCTCGGAACGCGAATAACCGGTGAGATACTCGGCCGCGCGGTTCACGGCGATGATCTTGCCCTTCAGATCGTGTAGGAAAATGACATCATTGGCGTTCTCGAAGAGTTCGCGGTACCGTTCCTCGCTCGATTTCAGCGCTTCCTCGGCCATGTGACGGCCGGTTTCGTCGAGCAGCAGAGCGATTCGCGCATCTTGTCCTCCGATCTCGAATGAAAACGAGACCACGCTGACCATTAGCTGCTGCCCAGCGGCCGAGCGGTGCGCAAACGGCCCAATAGTATTTACGGATCGCCGCAGCTGGACTGCGAGATCGTGGTGTCGCCGCTGCTCATCCGCCGAAAAAAGGTCGAGTAGATTCAGCTCGCGCATCTGCTCCGGCGTATACCCGTAAAGCGCCAGCGCGCTGTCGTTCGCATCGAGCATCTGAAGCGATGGGACTGCGAACGCCACCGCGGGCATTGGATTGTCCGCGAACACTCGTTTGTAGCGATTGAGGCGCTGGTGTGCGCTCGACAGCGCAGCTTCCAATTCTGCGATCCGCGCTTTCAGCCGGACGTCCTCCGGGACTGAATCGAGGCCTGGCCTATCCGGTGCTAAAGCCATTACACGTAGGTTCTACCAGTCTAAATCGAAACCCGCCGAAAGTGCGAGGAAGGCCGAAAAGCGTCCATTCCAGGCGGAAAGCAGTTCGGCGGCGTTCACGAACGCCAGCAAACGCACAGCGCCGTCCTCCGATGCTACAGTGAGGGGTTTAGCATGTCCGCAACACCCGCGAATGCCGGCGAGGAATTTCTTAAGCTGGTAGAAATCATGGCCCGATTGCGCGCCCCCGGAGGCTGCCCGTGGGACCACAAGCAAACCTTCGACACGATCAAGTCCTATCTGCTTGAAGAAACGTATGAGGCGATGGACGCCATTGACCGCCGGGACTGGCCGGAGCTGATGGATGAACTGGGCGATGTTTTGCTCCAACCGGTTTTTTTCGCGCAGATGGCTTCCGAGGAAGGGCTTTTCAATATTGTGGATTCGCTGCGCGCTATCAATCAAAAATTGATCCGGCGCCATCCCCATGTTTTCGGCGACGCAACTGCGAGCACGGCCGAAGATGTGAAGTTGCGCTGGGATGAAATCAAGCGGCGGGAGAAAACTGAGAAAGGCATCGAAATTTCCGGCGCATCCGCGCTCGACGACGTGTCGCGGTCGCTTCCGGCGCTGGTCGAAGCCCTTAAGATTTCGAAAAAGGCCGCCGGCCTCGGTTTCGAATGGCCCGACATTGGCGGCGTCCTCGATAAACTGCAGGAAGAATCCCGCGAACTTGCCGAGGCCCGGGAAATGGGCGATCCGGCTTCCATCGAGCATGAGGTCGGCGATTTATTGTTCACGCTCACGAATCTCGCGCGTTTCCTGAAAGTAGATCCCGAGCAAGCTCTTCGCAAAACCAACGCGCGGTTCAGGGAGCGCTTCCGGCACATTGAGGAGGGTGTCGCTGACTCGGGCGGCACGGTTCAGGAGACGCCGCTCGAACAGCTGGAAGAACTTTGGCAGGAGGCGAAGCGCAGCTCTGCTCCCGCGGCTGCCACCGGACACGACGATGGTTGAAATCCGGAAACTGGGAAAATATACAGAGTTTGCGGAAGCAGTGAAGCTGCAGCAGGAGATCTGGGGATTCGCCGATATTGAACTGCTGCCACTGCGGCTATTTGTCGTCGCGGATAAGATAGGCGGCCAGGTTCTGGGGGCGTTCGATGGGGCGCGTATGATTGCGTTTTGCCTCGCGATTCCAGGGCTGAAGCCCGGAGGGAAATACTACCTGCACAGCCACATGCTCGGCGTGCTGCCCGCTTACCGAAACAGTGGACTCGGCCGGCAAATGAAATTGAAACAACGCGATGAAGCGGTAGCTCGCGGCATCGAGCTGATCGAGTGGACTTTCGATCCGCTCGAATTAAAAAACGCGTATTTCAATATCGAAAGGCTGGGCGCAATCGTGCGCCGCTTTGTCCACAACCAGTACGGCACGACCAGCAGCCATCTGCACACCGGCCTTCCGACGGACCGATGCACGGCTGAATGGTGGATACGGTCGCCACGCGTCGAAGCGGCCTGTGCCGGGGAGCGGTTTGAACGTGTTGCAACCGTCGAAAGAATCGAGATTCCCGCCGGCATTAGAGACTTGCGGCGATCCGATCCGGCGAAGGCGCGCGACATCCAGTCAGGCATCGGGGAAAAATTCGACAATTACTTCGCCGGCGGGCTCGCTGTAGTCGGATTCGAAACAAGCGAAGCGGCCGGAACTTACCTCCTGGGGCAATGGGAATCAAACTAGAGCGTGTCATTCTGCGGCATCTCAAAATGCCGCTCGTTCATTTCTTCGAAACCAGTTTCAGCCGTACATACGAACGCGACATCATTCTCGTGGAAGCTGTAGCGGACGGCGTTTCCGGT
>JAICMR010000066.1 GCA_025929155.1 Chthoniobacterales bacterium
ACTTGCGTCAGCACGCGCTCGGGGTTTTGGTTCGGAACCAAACGCAGGCTAACCTTCGCAGTTGCTTTCGCCGGAATAACCGTTTTCGCGCCCGCTGCGGTGAAGCCGCCCGCTATGCCATGTACTTCGAACGTGGGGCGCGCCCAAACGCGCGCGAGCACGGATTGATCCGGCTCGCCGGTCAGCACCGCTGATCCTACTTCACGCTGCAAAAATTCCTTCTCCGAAAACGGAAGGCTGGCCCAGCTCTCGCTCTCTTTCGGATCGGGCGCAGCTACATTGTCGTAAATGCCGGGGATGAGAATGCGCCCGTCCGCATCTTTCGCTTTGGCGAGCAGTTCAATCAGGCCAAAGACCGCGTTCGGAGCTGCTCCACCATACATCCCTGAATGCAAATCCCGCGCCGGGCCGGTCCACTGTTGGTTGATAAGATGAAAGAGAGTCTGATCCATGAAGGAAATCACGGGGAGCTGGGAAGCTATCTCATAAATCGCGCTCAGCGTCATCCCGAGCGGAACTGGGTGGAGGCGTGGCGCAAAGGCATTGGATCGCGCTTCCAGGACGCTCCTGCGCAGGAGGATTGGACGAGGGCTCCGCGCAAACGCCACCGCCTCCGTTCCGTTTCACTCGCGACGACTGCACTTTCCCTGATGCTGAGTTTTTGCCTAGCGAGTGCCCGCGCCGACGCGCCGCCGTCGGCTGAGGCGATTCTGGCGCAGGTCCGGCAGCAACAATCGCAACAGCAGCTCGATTTGCACGGCCAACTCCGTTCCGACGCGACCGTGATTCCATTTCGCATCACGCAGACCGGGCCGCTCATTCGCTACACCTTTGCGAATCCGCCGGTGACGGTGCAGCTCGAACTCGGCCGGAAAAATTCAGAGCTCAGTCTCGTGAAGCTTAACAGCATGGAGAAGCTGCCGGCCTCGCGGCTGGATGAGAAGATTGGCGGCACCGATGTCACCTTTGGCGATCTCGCACTCAGTTTTCTCTACTGGCCCAACCCGCAATACATCGGCACCGATAGCGTGCGGACCCGCGCCTGCTGGAAGCTCCGGCTCCATCCGCCTTCGAAGCGCGCGCCCTATTCAACGGTCATCCTCTGGGTCGATCAGGAGAGCGGCGCGATCATGCGGCTCGAGGCTTACGACTGGAAAAACCAGATCGCAAAAAAGTTCGAAGTCGTCTCCGCACAGAAGATTGAGGGCCGCTGGTTTTTGAAACAGATGCGGATCGAAACGATGCAACCCGGGACGCAGAAAGTGCAGTCGCGCAGCTACCTCGAGATTAGCAAATAGCCTGCTCTGCTTTTTCGAGGATGAGCGGATTTTCTCCGGTTGAGAGCGCCGGAAAATGCGCTACCTATTCCGGCCATGATTTCTGTTCGTTACGCCGCACTTTTTCTCTCTCTGCTCGCGTTGCCGCTCTCCGCTTACGCCGCCAACGTTCCGCCGAAATCGCTCGCGACCATTCCCGACGCCACGCTTTATCGCGGCGCGGCCGCCGAAGTGATCGATCTCTCGAAATATTTCACCGATACTGACTCGACCGGCATCCGCTTGACGACAGTTCTCGGCACGATCGACCTCGGGCTTTACGATCAGGAAGCGCCCGTCACGGTCGCAAACTTCCTCAACTACATCGATAGTGGGCGTTACATCATCACCGATCCGCTCACGGGTTTGCCGGCACCAGTGTTTTTCCATCGTTCCGTGCCGGGTTTCGTCATTCAGACAGGCGGTTACCTCGCGACTTCGAGCCCGAATGGCGCCAACATTTTGCTTCCGACCCCGGTCGCGGAGTTTGCGCCGATCACGAACGAATTCGGCATTTCCAACGTCCGCGGCACCGTCGCGATGGCGCTGCTCTCGGGCCTGCCGAACAGCGCCACGGCTCAATGGTTCATCAACCTCGCCGATAATAGTTCGAGCCTCGACGGGCCAAACGGTTTCGCCGTTTTTGCGAAGGTGTTGGGCAACGGCATGGCGGTGGCAGACGCGATCGCGGCACTTCCCACCTTCAGCTTTTACTCGCCTTTCACCAACATTCCGTTGCGTGACTACACCACCGCCGATTTCGACGCCAGCAAGCCCGCCGGTCCGGCGAACACCATCACGATCCCGAGCATCACGCGCACGGTGCCGTTGAACTTCACCGCGACGAGCGACCATCCGGGCCTGGCGACGGCCACGATCAGCGGTACGAATTTGCTCGTTAAGCCGATCGGAGTGGGCACTGCGAATATCACTGTTACAGGGACTGACGTCGATGGCGCGACTGTCTCCCAAACTTTCCAAGTGACGATGATCAGCTACCCGGCGCACCTCGCGAATATTTCGACTCGTGTCCAGGTGGGCGCGAATCAGGATGCGCTGATTGGAGGTTTCATTGTGCTTGGCAGCGGGCCGAAACGGGTCGCGATTCGCGCGATCGGGCCCTCGCTGGCCGATGCTGGCCTAACGAACGTGCTGGCCGATCCTATTCTTGAGCTGCACAACGGCGATGGAGACGTGATCGCGACGAACAATAACTGGAAGGACGCCGCGAATTACCAGGAAGTGATCGACGCTGGTCTCGCTCCGGACAACCCCGTCGAATCGGTGATCATCACCACGCTTCCGGCTACGACTGCGGGTTCGGCCTATACCGCGGTGGTTCGCGGAGCAGACGGGACCGGAGGGACCGGTCTGGTGGAAGTTTACGATCTTGGGAGCGGCCCCGGATCGAGCATTCTTAACATCTCGACTCGCGGCGACGTGCAGACCGGCGACAACGTAATGATCGGCGGCTTCATTGTTTTCGGCGACGGCACCCAGCAGGTGCTCGTGCGCGCGCTCGGGCCGACCTTGGCGGGGTCTGGAATTTCCGATCCGCTGGACGATCCGACACTGACGCTCGTGAACGGCCAGGGCACCCAAATTGATGTCAATGACAACTGGATGGACAGCCCAGACAAAGCCGCGATTGAAGCGAGCACGGTCGCGCCACCCGACCCGAAGGAAGCTGCCGTGCTCCAGACCCTGGCGCCCGGCAACTATACAGCGATCGTGCGCGGAGCAGGCAGTTCTACTGGCACGGGGCTGGTCGAGGCCTACGCTCTGAGTCAGCAGTAGCAGGTTCGCCTGATTAGGTTTCTGGAGCGGAGCGGAGTCGAAGGATCCTGGGGAACATCCGTTGCCGCCCGAGAGCATCACAACTGTCACTTAGTGCGCGATTAGCTTCTCGTTAGGGCACCCCCTCCCAAGGCTGCGAAAGAGCACGTTCGCCTCCCGACCAAATCAGAGAAGAAATCTCACACAATCACGCCGCGGTTGACGCTGGCCCCCGCGCCATCCATATTCGCCCTCCTCGGATTTGTAGAGTGACCGCTTCGGTTGCCCACGCCGCTCTTTTTCGGCGGCGTTCCCTGCAAGATGGCCGAGGGACTCATTTCATGGACAAAATCCGCAACATCGCCATCATTGCCCACGTCGATCACGGGAAAACCACCCTCGTCGATCAACTCCTTCGCCAGTCCGGCACCTTCCGATCGAACCAGAAAACCGAGGAGCGGATGATGGACTCGATGGATCTCGAGCGCGAAAAAGGCATCACAATTCGCGCGAAGAACGCCGCTTTTAACTGGAACGGCTACCGGATCAACATCGTGGACACGCCCGGTCATGCCGATTTCGGCGGTGAAGTGGAACGGATCATGAAGATGGTCGACGGCGTTCTGCTTGTCGTGGACGCGCACGATGGTCCGCAGGCCCAGACGCGATTTGTGCTCAAGAAAGCGCTCGAAAACAAAGTGAAGCCGATCGTCGTGATTAATAAAGTCGACCGCGAGAACGCCCGGCCGCACAAGGTCCTCGACATGGTTTTCGATCTCTTCGTCGAGCTGAAAGCCAACGACGAGCAGCTCGATTTTCCGATCGTTTACGCCAGCGCAAAGAACGGATTCGCGATGCGCGAGGTGCACGAGAACAGCGAGGACATGACTCCGCTTTTCGAGGCGATTGTGCAGCACATCCCGCCGCCGAAGATCGCGAGCGAACCTTATTTTCAGATGCTCGTCTCGAATCTGCATTACAGCGATTACCTCGGCCGCATCGCGCTCGGGCGGATCGTGAGCGGACGTGTCGCGGTTGGCGATTCGATCGTTTGCATTCATCGCGACGGGCGGCGGGAGCGCACCAGCGTCACCGCGCTCTTCACCTATGAAGGCCTGCAACAGATCGAGACGCAGCACGCCAGCGCCGGCGACATCGTCGGCTTGACCGGATTTGAGGAGGTTTTCATCGGCGAGACTCTGACCGATCGGGAAGAGCGCACCCCGCTTCAGTTCGTCGATATCGATCCCCCGACGATCCGGATGCGGATTCTCGTGAACGATTCCCCGTTCGCGGGACGCGACGGCAAATTTGTCACTGCCCGCCACGTCCGCGAACGACTCGTTAGGGAGACTCGCGGCAACGTTTCCCTGCAGGTGAACGACACCGAAGTCGCCGGTGCCTTTGAAATCAACGCGCGCGGCGAAATGCAGATCGCGATCCTGGTCGAGCAAATGCGTCGCGAAGGCTACGAAGTGATGGTCTCGCGCCCGGAAGTCATTTTTCAGCGCGACGAAAGCGGCAACTTGCTCGAGCCGCTCGAAACCCTCTACGTCGAGGTGCCTAACGAGAACCTCGGCGACGTCCTGCAATCGCTCGCCGGTCGCAAAGGCGAAATTACCGGAATGGATCACCACGCCACGCGCGTTTCTGTGGAAGCAATTGTGCCAACTCGCGGCCTGATTGGGTTTGAAAGTGATCTCGTGAATCTGACTCGTGGCGAAGGCATCATGAGCCACCTCTTCCGCGAGTATTCGCCGTTTAAAGGCGAGATCGAAGGCCGCAATCGCGGCGTGCTCGTCTCGATGGAACCGGGCATCAGCACCGCATATGCGCTCAATAACATTCAGGCGCGCGGCAAGCTCTTCATCGGGCCGCAGGAGGAAATTTATGAAGGCATGATCGTGGGTGAAAACGCGCGCCCGGACGACCTCCCGGTCAACCCCTGCAAAGCTAAACACCTTACGAACATGCGCAGCCAGGGCGATGGCAAAGGCATTCAACTCGAAGCTCCGATCAAGATGAGCCTCGAGCGGGCGATCGAATACATCGACTCCGACGAATACGTCGAGATCACACCCAAGTCGCTCCGTCTACGCAAGCGCATCCTCGACGCGAACGCCCGGAAACGCGCCGCCAATGCGGCTGCAGCCTAACGAACAGGCTCCTTGACCGGCTTCGCCCTGCCGATAGCTTCGCACTTGGGAAAGGAGCACCTGATGAAAACCGAAGTCCGGATCGAATATTGCGTGGTTTGAGACTACACGCCGAAAGCCGTCAGTTTGGCGGCTAAGATTCTTGAACTCGGCGATCGGATCGCGTCGCTCACGCTGGTACCATCCAGCGGCGGCGCGTTCGAAGTTAGCGCCAATGGCAAACTGCTCCACTCCAAACTCGCGACCCACGAATGGCCCGACTTCGACGAGGTCGTTAGGCAGATTAAGAAGTAAAACAGGCTCGCAGTCTGTCGGGTCACGCGCGCTTCCAACCTGCGCGGTTGGGAATACAGGCGCAGGCAGGACGCCCGCGCGACGAGACAGGCTGAAATCCTGTGTTACGAAACGGAGAGTGAAGGGTGCCTGGTGGCCCTCGCGATCTTCAAAATCGCCGTCGATCCGCAAGGACCGAGGTAGGTTCGATTCCTATCCTCTCCGCCAGATTTTGAAAGCCGATCTCTCAGAAAATCCGGAAGGCAGGAAGGAACAGCAAGCAAGCAAACGGCTCTTTTCCGTCCTCGTTTCCTGCTTTCCGGAAGAGCTCTCCACCTTCTCCAGAATCTGGAAGGGAGGTGGTTCGCATGTCCCGTGAGCAGATCCGTCGTTTGACCTCGCTCTCTTCCTGCGCCGGCTGAGCTTCCAAGTTGAGCCAACAGGCCCTGAAGCAAGTTTTGCGTCAGCTTCCGCAGTATTTCGATCGGAACGTTCTGGTCGGCTCCGCCACGGCCGACGACGCCGGCGTTTTCCGCCTCGATGCAAACCGCGCCCTCGTCCAGACCGTTGACTTCTTCACTCCAATTGTAGACGACCCGTTTGCCTATGGCCAAATCGCGGCCGCGAACGCACTTTCCGACGTTTTCGCGATGGGCGGCCGACCGCTCACCGCCCTGAACATCATCGGCGTGCCTAACGAAGTCGTCGCGCCGAAAACGATCGCAACCATTCTGCGCGGCGGTCACGAGAAAGCGCGCGCGGTTGGCTGCGCCATCATCGGCGGACACACCATCCGCAATCCCGAGCCGATCTACGGACTCGCCGTTACCGGCATCGTTTCGCCAAAGAAGATGCTGACGAATGCGAAAGCGCGCGTTGGCGATTTCCTTGTTCTCACCAAGCCGCTCGGCACCGGCATCGCGACCACGGGAGTTAAGCGTGGCCTGACAAGTCGCGGCCTTGCGCGTCACATTGTCGAGCTTATGTCGCAAGTGAATCTCGTGGGCGCGGAGCTGGCCGAGCGCCGGCTCGTTCATGCGGCGACGGACATCACTGGTTTTGGACTGCTTGGCCATCTCGGGTCGATGTGTCGCGCGAGCGGAGTCAGCGCGGAGCTGCAGATGAATCAGGTGCCGGCAATCAGCGGCGAGATTTTCGACCTCATTGCGCAGGACTGCGTCCCTGGCGGCACGGCACAAAACCTCAGAGCCGCCAGCCGAATCACCGAGTGGAATCGAAGCCCAAAAGCACCGCGCCTGCTCCTGGCCGACGCGCAAACCAGCGGCGGATTGCTCCTTGCAGTTTCGCCCGGGAAACTTGACCTCGTCCTCGACCTGCTCGCCCGGCTCAAGACTCCTTCTCGCGCGGTGATTGGTAAAATCAAACCACACCGCAAACGGTTGATCAGGCTCGTCGGGTCATGAAGGCGTCGCGATCGTTCCGAGGAGCGCACGCACCGCGCGTGCTGGCGACGGCGCCCTCGCCGTGGCGAATTTTTCCTCCAAAGGAAGATCATTTCCGCGAGGTGCAGAAGCCAGCACCCGAGGCGTGTGCGCCCGCCAGATGAATACGCGCCGCGCCATTCCCGCAGTAGAAAAAATTCTCCAGTCGCTGGGAGCCGATTCACTGCCGCGCCCGTTTGTCGTTCGGCTCGTTAGGGGGGAATTGGCGCGCCTGCGAGCGGGCGGCGAGAGCTTGTCCTCGGGGGAAATCGTAGAGGAAATCCGCGTGCAGATCGATCAACTGCAGCGCAGCCGCTTGCAAACCGTCATCAACGGCAGCGGCATCATCATTCACACCAACTTCGGGCGCGCCCCGCTCGGGGCCGCCGCGGTTCGCACGCTCGGCGCAATTGGCTCGTCCTACAGCAATCTGGAATACGATCTCAGCACCGGCAGTCGCGGATCGCGCGCCGGCTACGCAGAACGCGCGCTCGCCCTGCTTTGCTCCGCTGAATCGGCGACAGTCGTCAACAACTGCGCCGCTGCCCTGGTCCTGCTCGTGCGTCACTTCACGAAGAAGAAAGCCGAAGTCATCATCTCCCGGGGCGAACTGGTGCAGATTGGCGGCGGTTTTCGGATCGCGGAAATCCTCGAAGCCAGCGGCGCGCGCCTCCGCGAAGTCGGTGCGACGAATAAAACGACGCTGGATGATTACGCGGCCGCGATCGGGCGCGAGACCGCGTTCATCCTGCGCGTCCATCAGAGCAACTTTTTTATGAGCGGCTTCGCCGGCGCGCCGCCTAACGAAACGATTGCCCGCCTGGCGCGAAAGCAGCGCGTCCCTTTCCTGGTCGATCTCGGGAGTGGCGCGCTCGCCGCGACTGAAAAGCTCGGCCTCGTCGAGCACGAGCCGACCCCGGCGGAGATGCTGAAACATGGCGCCGATCTCGTTTGCTTTAGCGGCGACAAGTTATGCGGCGGGCCTCAGGCGGGGATCATCGCCGGCAAATTACGCCTGGTCACCGCGCTCAAGCGCGACCCGCTCTTTCGCGCGTTGCGTTGCGACAAGCTTATCCTCGCCGCGCTCGAAGCGACGGCCGATGCCCACCTGCGCAAGGACTGGTCCGAGATCCCGGTGCTGGGTCTCCTTCAGACACCGCTCGAGAGCTTGCACTCAAGAGCCCAGGGAATCGTTAGGCAATTTGCTCCGCCTTCACTGAACCTGCTCGTCGTCGATACGAACGGAGAACTCGGCGGCGGCACGTTGCCCCGCTCCGTTCTCCGCTCGGTCGCGCTCGAAATCAGCTCCAATGATTTTTCGCCTAACCAGATCGCGGCGCGGCTTCGCCAGGCCACGCCCGCAGTCATCGGCTACATCGTGAAAGGGAAGTTCCGCCTCGATTTACGCACGATCTTCCCGGAGCAGGATCAGCAGCTGATCCAATCGCTACATTCTTGCCTAACGAACACGAAGTGAACGAACGGCATCTGATTCTGGCCACCGCCGGCCACGTCGATCATGGCAAAACCGCCGCGATTAAAGCGCTCACCGGCACCGACACCGACCGGTTGCCGGAGGAAAAGCGGCGCGGAATCACGATCGATCTTGGCTTCGCGCATCTGGCGCTGCCCGGTTTTTCCCTCGGCGTAATCGATGTTCCCGGTCACGAAGATTTTATTCGCAACATGATCGCCGGGATCGGCTCGATCGATCTCGCGCTCCTGGTGGTGGCGGCCGACGACGGCTGGATGCCACAGACAGAAGAACACCTGCAGATCCTGGACTATCTCGGGGTGGGACACGGGGTGGTCGCAATCACGAAAAGCGACCTCGCTGAGAATGGGCGTTTGGCAGCGGAAGTGCGCGAACGCCTGCACGGTTCCTCGTTATGCGACGTGCCGATCGTCGCGACGTCGGTGCGAAATGGGAACGGGCTTGATTGTCTGCGGGAAACGCTCGCGCGCGAATGCGCGGCGACTCCCTCGCCGCGCAACGTGGGAAAAGCGCGATTATTTGTCGATCGCTCGTTCACGATACGCGGATCCGGCACAGTTGTGACGGGAACGTTGACCGGTGGAGACTTGACGCAGGGTGCGACGGTCTGGTCGCAACCGCAAAACCTGGCCGCGCGCCTCCGGGCGATCCAAAGTCATAATCAGACACTCGAGGTTGCCCGGCCTGGGATGCGCGTGGCGCTCAATCTGCCGGATGCGCGGCGCGAGGAAATCCCGCGCGGAACTGTTATCACAACCGTCTCGAACGTCATAGCAAATCAGGAGATCGACGTTTTGCTCAGGCGGTCGGAGCGCGGGCCAATGAAGCCGCTGACAAATGGCTCGTTTGTCCAGCTCCACTACGGAAGTGCTCGCCGAACCGCGAAGCTCCGGTTCCTCGATCGCCGGGAATTGGAAACGGGCGCGGTAGCAATTGCGCGCTTCTCCTTCGACCTGCCGATTTTTGCCTTTGTGGGAGATCGTTTTGTGGTGCGGGATTCCTCCGCGCGCGCGACGATTGCCGGCGGGGTGATCCTCGATCCGGACGCGGCGGCACGCCCCCTCCGTTCCTTAGGCCAAGAGGAGTTTCTGCGAGCGCGCGCGGCTGCACCTAACGATTTGCGCACACTGCTTCGTTCCCAATTGCGCCGCGATGGCCATGCGAAACGCGGCGCGCTGCTCGTAAATTCAAATTTTAGCTCTGAGCAAATCAACGAGCTGGCGCAGGGGCGTGAATTTTTTCATCGGGATGAGGTGGTCGCTGATCTGGAGTGGTGGCGCGCTCTTTCGGCGCGCGCCGCGCAAGCGATCGACGCCGCTCATGAGAGTCGTCCGCACCAACCCGGCCTCGAGCTCCGCCAGCTCCGGAGGATCCTTGCGCTCGACGATGACAACCTGTTCGAGATCTTGATCGCCGACCTGTGCGAGCACAGTTTCTCGCGGGCTCAGAGCGCGATCAGGCGCAGCGGTCACAAATGCGCGTTGCCGCCGCATCTTGAAAAAGCCGGCGCCGGAATCCGCGCAGCGTTAGCCGCGCGCCCGTTCGATCCGCCATCGCGCAGGGAGCTCGCGCGGGAGCTTCCGGCGGAAGAGGCTTTGCGCTATTTTGCGGAGTCCGGTGAAGTCCTGATCTTGAACGCTGAACTCGTCCTGAGCACAGCGGCATTCAATCAAATGAAGGCGACAATCACAAAGGCGCTCGCGCGGCAGCCAGCCACAACGAGCGCACTGCGCCAACTGCTCGGGACGAGCCGGCGGGTTGTCGTGCCGTTGCTCGAGCATCTCGATCGGATCGGCCTGACGATTCGCGACGGCGACCGGCGCCGGCTTCGTTAGGGAACTTTGCCTTCGCCGCCCCCGATGTATTGCGCATGCGCGATCGTGGCCACGATCGAGGAGCCGCCGATGATGTTCCCGATCAAAACCGGGACCATGAAGGCGAAGTAGTCGAGGAGCGTTTTCTGCCCGACCCCGACCAGGAAAAAGGCATCGACCGATCCAACGACAACGTGCGCAAAATCCGCGACCGCAACGATGTAGGTAATGATGATAATGACCCAGACGCGCGCGGTTTCCGCGAAAGGCAGGAGCCAGACCATGAGCGCGATCAGGAACCCGGCGAAAATGCCGCGCAACACGAGCGTGCCGAAGCTGAAGTTGAGCGAATCGCGGGAGAGTTCTTCCATCGCATGCCGCACTTCCGGAGAGACGATGTCGGTATTGCTCATGAGCCAGGCGATCGCCAAGGTGCCGGCCAGATTACACACGAGCACGATCGACCAAAGTCGCGCGACGTTGGCGAACATTGACAGACGCGGCTTGCGCAGGAGCGGGAGGATGACGGTGAGCGTGTTCTCAGTGAAGAGTTGCTGTCGCCCGAGCACGACGATCAGGAAACCGATGGAGTAGCCGGCTTTGACAATTAAAGGCCGCCACGGCTGATCCGGCAGACAGCTTTGAAGAACGCCCTCGGTCAGCAGGGAAAACCCCATCGCGAGGCCGGCCGTGATGCCCGACCACGCGAGCGCGGAGTTGCTGCGCTCCAGTTCGTGCAAACCTTCCTGCCGCACCGCTTCGTAGACGATGTGTCCGCCGGGCGAAGTGCGCTGCTCAATTTCCTTTTCCTCGGACTCCTCTTTTTTCTTCGCCTTGTTTTCGTTAGGCATGAGGGAGGATGGCCGCTCTAGGCTTGCGAAGCAAAAACTGCCTCCGGGTCTTTGCCGGAGACGCGGCCGGCGCTGATCCAGCCGAAGCGGCTGCAAAGCGCGCCGATCAAAAAGGAGAGCGCCGCCCAAGGCACAAAGTTCGTTAGGCCAAGAATGAGCGGCAACGGCCCGCAGAGCAATTCCCCGGCACGGATCAGCCAACCGGACCTGCCGGCATGGAGCGCGCGATCAGCCGCGCCATGCTTATCGATTTCGAGCCAGATCCAAAGAAGCGTCTCGATGATCGCCGTGAGCATAAGGAGGAAAAAGAGCGGGCGAAGTTGAAAACCGAGGAGTGTGAGCAACGCGACGGCGCAACCGAGACCCGCCGTGCCGAAATGGATCGGCAGCAGGACGCGATGAAGGAACCAGGCCGGCACAACCGTCGCGCCGATCAGCACGCCGGTGTAGGTCGCGAGACCGAGTCCCCAAAAAGCCGCGCCGATTGTGAGCAGCGTGGCGGCGATCGACAGAAAGCTGTCGAAACCACCGCTGAAGAAGTGATGGAAATGGAGTTCGTAGGCGATGCACGCCGGCACTGCGCAGGTGCCGAACATCGAGAGAATCCAGGCGCCGACCGACATCGGCGACCTGTACTTAAACACGCGCAGCATGTTCAAAAACAGGCGCGGCCGCCCGAGATCCATGATGAGCAGAATCGGTGAGATGATTGCCCCTGCCACGGTGATCCAAAGCGCGGCACGCGTCAGATCCGGGTAGCCGAAAAGCAGCCCCGCGCAGGCAAGCAATGGCGCCATGCCTCCAGCGCCGCCGACAAAGAAGTAAAGTGGGATTTCCCAGGTCCAGACCGGCGGCCTGACGACGGCTTCGCCGTAATAGCCGACGTGTTGAGGGATCGGGCCGCCGGCGACATCCACTCCGCGACCGCTGAGCGCGTCGCCATGTTTGGCTTCACGGCGCCAGGTCTCCAGACGCTCTTCGAAATTTTGATCCGCGCTCATTGTTGTCGCCGGCTAGCGCGCGTCTCGTGTGCTGGTCGACGCGTCCCGGGGCGACGAGCTTCTCTCAGAGAACGAACGCCCCACCAAAGTTCGCGAGCGCTGGGACCCGTTCGCCAGCAGGCGAGACGCGCACGCCACCCGACGGGAAGTTTCGAGACTCGTTAGGCGATTCTTCATGCGAAAAAGGCGAAGAGCACACCCACAGCCGCGATCGCCCCGACGGCAGTGGCGGCGGCGGCGAGCCAGCTCGCTCGCAAATAGATCGTCGGCACCTCCGGCTTCGGCGGGAGGCCATACGCCTTGGGTCCGCCTAACAATAGAAAAAATGCATGGATCCCGCCGACGGAGGTCTCGGTTGGATCGTAGACATGCGCGTCGTCATAGCCTTGGGCTTGCAACGTTTTCACTCGCTCCGCCCCGCGCGCGCGCAGGTCGTCGAGCCGACCGAAAACAATTGATTCTGTCGGACAAACTTTTGCACAGGCGGGGGTGAGTCCGCTTTTCTGCCGGTCGTAACAGAAGGTGCACTTGAACGCACCACCCGCGTTCGGGAGCGGCTCGGGACGGCGGTCGATCACGCCGAACGGGCAGGAGACAACGCAGTAGCCGCAACCGTTGCAAACATCATCCTGCACGAGCACGCTGCCAACTTCGGTGCGCACGATTGACCCCGTTGGGCAGGCTTCGAGGCAACCGGCATTTTCGCAATGTTTACAGACGTCGGAAAGGAAGATCCAGCGAAAGGGGTCCTCAGAATCGCGATCGCCGGTTTCCCCGAACGACTCACTGAAGTTAGCTCGTGAACTGCCTAACGACATGGGTCCGGCAATCTGATCACCTTTCCGTTGATCCTGTTCGATAAACATCACATGCCGCCAGGTGGAAGCGCCGAGGTGCCCAGTGTTGTCGTAGGAATTTCCGGTCCAGGTGAAGCCGTCGTCGGGGACTTCGTTCCATTCTTTACAGGCGACCTCGCATGCTTTGCACCCGATGCAGACACTCGGGTCTGTGAAGAAGCCGACCTCGACGTGATCCTGCACGTAGCTGTGCCGGCGCTGATTCGTGCTCTCTGTGCCTTCGCCGATCATGAGAAAAAAGGGAATTTGCAGGCCAGGATGCCAGGAAAAGGCGAAGGAGCGCCGCGAGGCCTGGCCGATTCCTCTTTTCTTCCCGGTTTCCTGGTTTCCAAATCCATCAAGCCGACTTCCCGTGTTGCCCGTGGCCGGGCGTGAGCTTGCCGCCGGCCGGTTCGCCAGGCGGTGGTTGTTCGGGATGGAGAACAGCCGGTCCGTTTTGCGGCGCATATTTTTCCAGCCACGGCAGGAACGCTGCACCGGTCGGACGGCGTCCGGGCACGACGTTGCAGACGAGCGCTTTTGTTTCCATGATGGTGACATTTGGCTCGCCTGAAATAGCCATCAAATCGTTCGCGACATCGCCGCGGATCGGTCCAGCGCTCCCCCAGTGAAATGGAATCGCAACTTGATGAATTGTCGTACCGTTGAGCTGCAACGGCCGCATCCGGCGGCTCACCAGCGCGCGGGCTTCGATCGCGCCCCGCAGCGTCACGATGCAAACGTAATCGGAGTTTTTCACCCCGAGACCGGCTGCAACTTCCGGCGAGATTTCGGCGAACATCTCTGGCTGCAGTTCCGAAAGGTGCGGGAGGAAACGGCTCATCCCGCCGGCGGTATGATGTTCCGTTAAGCGATAAGTGGTGAGCACAAAAGGGAAGCGCGGATCACCCGGCGGCGCGAACCGGTTCGTCTCGCGCGTGAACCAGTTTTCCACCGGATTCGTGTCGCGGTTGTAGAGCTTGTTCTTCACCGGCGACTCGAGCGGCTCGTAGTGCGTCGGCAGCGGGCCGTCCTGCAAGCCTTCCGGAATGTAAAGCCAGCCCAGACCGTCCTCGTGCAGGATGAAGGGCGCATCGCCAGGAATCGCGTCGAGCCCTTCTTCGTGACCTTGCGGCCGGTAAGCGGGATTTCTATCCTTGGTAAAATCAGGGACATCCTGACCGGCCCACTTATTTTCCGCGGCCTCCCACCACACAAGTTTCTTCTCCTCGCTCCACGGCTTTCCGTCAGGGGCGGCGCTCGCGCGATTGTAAATGATCCGGCGATCGCTCGGCCAGGCGAAGCCCCAGCCGTGACCGAGATAGTCGTTAGGCTCGCGCTGTTTCGGTTTATTAATTCCGTCGCTCGGGTAGCAGCCGGAGTAAATCCAACAGCCGCTCGCGGTCGTGCCGTCGTCTTTCAGCTCCTCGTACTTATCGATCTGCGGGCCGTGATGCAGTTTGCCGTCTCGGTCGTGCCCGTACACCACGCCCTCCGCGCCGACTTCGGGCGTTGTTCTCCAACCGTTGATTTCAGCCAGCACCGCAGGCATTTCCGGTTCACCTGCCGGCGTCTCCGGATACCACCAATCGAGCGCGCGCATCGGCTCGTCGTTAGGGTCATCGGACGCCTTCGCTTTCACAATCAGGCGGAGCGCGAGCTGGTGAATGAACCAACTCTCACTCCGGCAATCGTCGGGCGGATCGACCGCTTTCTCGCGCCATTGCAGGAGACGTTGCGTGTTCGTGAAGGCGCCTTCTTTTTCCGCATGACCAGCGGCGGGAAAGAAGAAAACTTCCGTGTCGATCGCGACCGTGTTCAATTCGCCGCGATCGATTTCAGGCGAGTCGTACCAGAACGACGCCGACTCGATCTCGACCAGATCACGCACGACAAACCATTTCAGACGTGCGAGCGCTTTGCGCTCGAGCCGCGCGTTTTGCGCGCCGACCGCCGGGTTTTGCCCCATGAGAAACATTCCTTCCATCTCGCCATCGAGCATTTTGTACAGGAACGAGAAGTAGGAATGATCGCCCGTGATTTTGGGCAGCCAATCGTAGCCGAAGCTGTTGCTCGGCGTCGCGCGCTCACCGTAGTACGATTTCAGCAAACTAACGAAGTAAGCCGGGAACTGATGCCAGAGCCCGGTGAGGTTGGTGTGGGTTTTAAGATAACCCTTAAGCGTATCTTCGCCTTTGCCTCCGCGCGGCATCGCGAGGTACCCTGGAAGGATGTCATAGAGCGTCGGGATATCCGTTGAGCCCTGAATTGAGGCATGGCCGCGCAAGGCCATGATTCCGCCGCCCGGCCGGCCGATGTTGCCTAACAAGAGCTGGAGAATCGCGGCGGTCCGGATGAGCTGGACGCCCTTGGAATGATGCGTCCAGCCGACCGCATAACAGATCGCCGCGGTTTTCCCGGGCCCGGATGCGTTCGTTAGGGCCTTGGCGACTTTCGCGAAGAGTTCCGGCGGAATGCCGCAAACCTGCTCGACCATCTCCGGCGTATAGCGGGCGAAGTGCCGCTTTAGCGTCTGGAAAACACAACGCGGATCCTGCAGCGAAAGGTCGCGCTGAGGATAGCTCAGCCCTTCGCCTTCGTAGAGCCAGCTCTCGTGATCGTAAGCGCGCTTCTCTTCGTTCCAGCCGGAGAAATAACCGCTCGCCGCTTCGTCGCTATCGCGAAATTCCGGCCGCAGAATGCAGGATGCGTTGGTGTAATGCGCGACGTATTCGCGAAAATATTTCTCCGTTTCGATCACGTGCCTGACGAGTCCGCCGAGAAAGGCAATGTCGCTGCCGGCACGGATCGGCACCCAACTGTCGGCGAGCGCGCTCGTGCGCGAAAAACGCGGATCGACGTGAATGATGGTGGCGCCGTTTTCTTTCGCTTTCATCACCCAGCGGAACCCAACCGGATGCGCTTCCGCCATCGAGGAGCCTTCGATCAGAATGCAGTTCGAGCGCGCGAGATCTTGTTGCGCGGTCGTGGCTCCGCCCCGGCCAAAGGAGGTGCCCAGACCGGGCACCGTGCTGCTATGTCATATCCGGGCCTGGTTCGACACGCACACCATGCCCAAGCCTCCAGTAAACAATTTCTTGATCAGATAATTCTCTTCGTTATCGAGGGTCGCGCCGCCGAGGTGGCAGATCCCCTCGGTGTGATTCACCACCGAGCCACTCTTCTCTTTGACGAAGGTGCGCCTGCGTGATTCCCAGACGCGATCCGCCACCATGTCCATCGCGCGATCGAGTGAAAGCTCGCTCCAGGCGGTCGCGCGCGGGGCGCGATATTTCACTTTCAGCTCGCGACGGTCGTGGGTGAGCAGTTGAAAAGAAGCCGCGCCTTTTGGGCAAAGATTCCCCTGCGAGATCGGTGACTCCGGATCGCCCTCGATCGATATGAGCCGGTTGTTTTTGTGATAAATGAGTTGGCCGCAGCCGACGCCGCAGTAGGGACAAATCGAGCGCGCGACCTGGGCGTCATCGATCCGGGCATGCATCGCGCGGGTTCGGGGCGACATCGACTCGAGACCGGTGCCGTCTTTTCCCTCGCAGATTTGCCTAACGAGCGGCCACTTGGAGAGGAGATCGGGCAATGACGACATCAGGAAAATTATCGCATGAGGCGGAGCAGTTGGCCGCTGCAAAGCGGAAGGTCGCGCAGACAGCTGGCTTCTCCGCGGCGGTCATCAGATCGACCGGATAACTCATTTCCGATCTGGTCTTTTGAATCAGTGAATCCTTTGAAAACCCCCGTGGAATGCTCGCTGTGTGCAAGGGCGCGGCGGACTTTTGGCTATCGGGAGGCTTCCCTGTGATATTCCTGCAGACTCTTCACCGTCATTGGCCCGCGCTGGAGCGAACGAATGCCCTTTGCGCTCGCGATCGCGGCGCGCAGTGTCGTCATGATCGGAATTTTTTGAGCGAGCGCGGCTGTCCGGATTTTCACCTCGTCAGCGCGTGGGATTTTCCCGCTCGGGGTGTTGATGATGAACTGGATGAGTCCGTTTTTGACGAAATCGAGCACGTTCGGCCGGCCCTCGGCGATTTTAAAGACTCGCGTCACTTTCACCCCACCCGCGGTCAACGCCGCCGCCGTCCCAGATGTCGCGATGATCCCGAAACCGAGCTCTGCATACTCGCGCGCCAGCGCGATCATGTTCTGTTTGTCGCTATCTTTCACGCTGATGAAAACGTTGCCAGCGCGCGGGAGCGGCCAGGCGCTGGCAAGTTGGGACTTTGCGTAGGCGAGGCCGAGATCGGCGTCGATGCCCATCACTTCGCCAGTCGATTTCATCTCCGGGCCTAACGAAATATCGAGACCTTGGAAACGAAGGAAGGGAAAGACCGCTTCTTTCACTGAGAAATGCGCCGGCAAGACTTCGGCCGTGAGACGGAGCTCGCCTAACGACATCCCCGTCATCACTTTTGCCGCCAATTTCGCGAGAGGCACCCCGATCGCCTTGCTCACGAACGGCACCGTCCGCGAGGCGCGTGGATTCACTTCGAGCACAAAGAGCTTTTCCCCCTTCACCGCGAACTGCACGTTCATGAGGCCGCGGACCTGGAGCTCCTGTGCCATCGCTTTCGTCGCGCTCGTGATCTCATCGAGGATGGCGCGCGATAGTGAAAAAGTCGGGACGACGCACGCGCTGTCGCCGCTGTGGATCCCGGCTTCCTCGATGTGCTCCATGATCGCGCCGACCACGGCGGTCTCGCCGTCGGCAATGCAATCGACATCGACTTCGATCGCGTCCTCGAGAAACCGATCGACCAGAACCGGTCGCTCCGGGCTGACCTCGATCGCGCTCCGCATGTAGCGGCGCAAATCCTCTGGGTTGTAAACCAGCTCCATCGCGCGGCCGCCCAGGACAAAGGATGGCCTAACGAGCACGGGATAACCGATCCGCTCCGCGATTTCGACGGCTTCATCCTCGCTTATCGCCGATCCGCTGGGCGTTTGCCGGAGCCCGAGCCGATCGAGCATCGCCGCGAATAACTTGCGATCTTCCGCCAGCTCGATGCTCTCTGGCTGCGTCCCGATGATCGGAATGCCCGCGGCTTTCAAACCCGCCGCGAGGTTCAGCGGAGTCTGACCGCCGAACTGCACGATCACGCCCTCCGGTTTCTCCTGCTCGTAAATATTGAGCACGTCTTCCTGCGTGAGGGGCTCGAAATAGAGTTTATCGCTCGTGTCGTAATCGGTGGAAACCGTTTCCGGGTTCGAGTTCACCATGATCGTCTCGATCCCCAGCTCCCGGAGCGCAAAGGCGGCGTGGACGCAGCAGTAGTCGAATTCAATTCCCTGACCGATCCGGTTCGGGCCGCCGCCGAGAATCATGATCTTGCGCTTGTCGTTAGGTCGAATCTCGTTCTCGGCGCCGTAGGTGGAATAATAGTAAGGTGTGTAAGCCTCGAACTCGGCCGCGCAGGTATCGACGAGGCGGTAGGTCGGGGTGACGCCGGCGTCGATGCGTTGTGCGCGAACCTCCGATTCGGAGCTGCCCGACGAATGCGCAAGCTGCCGATCGGAGAACCCGAAGCGCTTGGCGCGGCGCAGCACCTTTCCCTCGGCCGCTCGTAACTCAGGCATCCTGCCTGACTCGTCGCGCAGGCTTCCAGCCTGCAGCTTCTGCGCTTCCTCCACAACCTGCGCGATGTTCCTTAAAAAC
>JAICMR010000089.1 GCA_025929155.1 Chthoniobacterales bacterium
AGAGCAGACGTTTTTCGTTTTCGCCGATACGGTGGCGGCGCGCAGTTTTAAACAACATAACGAATCGCATGGCTGGCTCGGGATTCGCTGCCAGGCGGAAACGCGCGGTGTGCCGAGCCAGATTATCATCCACGTGCGGATGCTTGACGAAGAGAACGTCGATCAACAGGAAGCGCTCGGGGTGATCGGCGTCAACCTGATCTACGGCGCGTTTTATTATCACCAACCGGAGAAGCTGATCGCTTCGCTGCACGAAAATCTCGCGCCCGGCCGACTCGAGGTGGACATGATCAAGTTTTCCGGCCCGGCTTATGAAGGGGTCGATAATCGGCTGATGAGTTTGCAGCTCGTCAGTCAGGGATTGACTGATGCGGTCATGTTCATGGCTGATGGCGAATCGGTCCAGCCGACGGAAGTCCTCTACAAAAAAGCCATCATCGTGGAGCGCGGAAATTTTCGCCCCGTTACCTACGCGACCAACGACATGCTCGACGGCGCGCGCGAGGAGATCCTGCGCCAGGCGGGCGCGACCGAAGAAGAGCTCGTGGTTCTGATGGAAATGACGCTGGAGAATCTGCTTTCGGAAGGTCAGCTTAACCACGCAGATTTCCTCGCCCGGGTCGATATTCTCGGTTCGTTAGGCCGCACCGTCTTGATCTCGAAATTTGGCGAGTATTACCGGCTCGCGGCTTACCTCTCGCGTTACACCAACAAGATGATCGCGCTCGTCATGGGCGTGCCCAGTCTGCACGAGATTTTCGACGAGAAATATTATCTGAACCTGGAAGGCGGGATCCTCGAAGCTCTCGGCCGCATGTTTAAGAGCGGCCTGAAACTTTTCGTCTATCCGATGATCGACGACAAGAGCGGCGAGCTGATCACGGCGCGTCAGCTCCAGGTCGCGCCCAACCTCCGTCATCTCTACCAGCATCTGCTCGACAACTGCTTCATCCAGGAGATCCGCGATTATCATCCTGACTATCTGAAAATCTTCCCGCCTGACGTCCTCGCGAAGTTGCAAAGCGGAGATCGTTCCTGGGAGAACCTGGTGCCGCCGGAAGTGGCGCGAATCATCAAGGAGCGTGAGTTCTTCGGCTATCGTCGCAGCGCGGCGTAGCGCGAAGAAAATCCGAATGGCGAATTTCGAAGCCCCGAAGCTTTGGACTTCGCAATCCCCGATTCGCGATTCGCGATTCCCGCTTTCCTGCTCCGCTGCGGTTAAATAAAGCACGACAGGTCGGCCGGAGAACGCCCAGAATTTCAGAATAGCGCGGCACGCTTTTCGCTTTAGAAGGCGCAAGCATCATGGCCAAGACCGCAAACTCTGTCATCGGCATCGACCTCGGAAAACATGCCTTTAAGAGCGTCCTGCTCCAACGCAAAGGCGAGGAGCGGTTCGTCCTCACCAACTACGCCTCGCGCGCTGTGCCGGAGGGCGGCATGGCAACTTCCGAAGAGCTCGCGCAGGAGATCAAAGCGCTCCTCAAGGAGATGGGCGGCAATGCCAAGGCTTGCGCGGTGGCTTCTTCCGATCCCGATTCGTTGCTCCGCATTATCGAACAACCAACCACCCCGGTTACGTTGCTGCGAAGCGCGCTGAAACTGAACGGGCTCGCCGTCCTTAATCAGGACACAAAAGATTTCGTGCTCGATTGCGCGCCCGTCTCGGCCGTCGCGCTCAATCCAGTCACGCCGGATGGCGCGCCTGCGGCAGCCTCGATTCCGTCAGGCAAGACGCGTTATCTCGTTGGCGGAATGCTGCGGCCGGCGGTGAAACAAGTTTCCGACGCGATGGCCAAGAGCAAGCGAACCGCGAACATTTTGCAGCTCGCGCCGGTTTGTTCCTTCAACGCCTTTGAGTTTGCCTACCCGGATGTTTTCGCGGGCGAAGCTTTTCTCCTGCTCGATATGGGGCACGAGCAGAGCACGGTGCTGATTGGGAGCAAGAGCGAGCTCGTACTCGTCCGGTCCGTCGATTACGGCGGCAAGAATTTCAACGAAGATTTGAGCGCGAACAGCGCCGTCGATCCCGAAGCCGCGCGCACCTTGATCAAGGAAGGCGATGCCGGCATGATGGACATCTGCCGCAGCTCGCTTCTCCGCCTCGCCACTGAAGTGAGGAACTCGATTGGATTTTTCGAGGGCCAACGCGAAGAAAGCATCCATCGGATTTTCGTGTCCGGCGGAATGGCAAAGACGGAGATGAGCCTGCAGATCCTGAGCGACGAACTCGGTTTGCCCTGTGAAATTTGGGACCCGCTCGAATCGTGCGAGGTCGCTCTCCCCGCGGCCAAACGTCAGGCGCTCGCGCAGGAATTTGTCTCTCTCAACGTCGCCTGCGGTGCGGCTCTCTCTTTCCTGAAAGCAGCCTGACGCCTAACGAAAAGCCAGCTGATCTCCCATGGCCCTGCAACTTAATCTTCTCCACGAAGAAATTACTGAACAACGCCAGCGGCAGCGCGACCCGCTAAAGCTGGGAATCTATGCGCTGGTCGCTTTCGGCACGCTCCTTTTCCTCTGGTATGGCTGGAACGCCTATCAAACGATTCAGACTCGGAACCAGCTCCGGGAGGTCGAGGCGGAATGGAACAAAGTCGAGCCCAAGGTAACTGCAGCGCAAAAGCGGGCCACCGAGCTGCGCAAGATCATCGACAGCACGAAGCTGCTCGACGGCATCATCGACAATCGTTTTTACTGGGCGCCTTTCCTCGCGCAACTGGCAGGCTGCGTCTCGCCTGAGATCCAGATCATCTCGCTCGATGGCAATGCGGCCAGCGATGGCAACAGCGTCACGGTCGGCCTCGAAGGACTGAGCGCTGCGACCGAACCGCGCGCCGCCGCCGAGCAGTTTCGCCAGACGCTCACCGAAGAACTCGGGAAAAAATACCGCAACGCCAAGGTCGAATTCCGCAACCTCGAAGATCTCGATACGGTCGTGAATCTCGCCGGCGTGCCGACTTCAACCGCGCGTTTTGTCGTCAACGTCTCCTTCGAAACCAAAGCTCCGGCGCCGGACAGCGAGAAGGTCACGGCCACACAACCAGAGGCGCAAAAGTAATGCCGAAAAAATTAAACAAGGATCAGATCCAGAAAATCGTTCTCAGCCTGCTCGGCTTCATCGGCCTGGTCTATTGCTACTTCACGTTCTTCCTCGGGCCGCTCGATAAAAGTCGCGCAGCAATGGCGCAGGCGATCAGCGAAACGCAGGCGAAAACGGCGTCGTCGAAGACCGAGCTGAAGAAAACCGCCAACCTCGAAATCCAGGCAAAGGAAGCCACGAGTCGCTACGAAGCGCTCAAGGCGACGACCCAGGAAGGCGCGCCGATCGCGTGGCTCCCGCCGAAACTGCGAAATTTTTTCGATGAACATGGAATCGAAAAAGCTGGCGTCAGACTCGAAGCGAGCAGCAACTTCAAGGAACCGGAGCTGTCCGATTGGATCAAAGACGTCTGGGCAATCGATCTGCCCGCGGCAGATTTCGAAGCGTTCGGAAAAGCAGTCGCTGACCTCGAAAACAGCGAACCACTTTTCGCCATGCAGAGAATTTCAATCCATGCCGCGCCAGAGGATCCGCAGTTCCAGCAGGTCGCTCTCAGCGCGCAAACTGTCCTGTTTGCTCAATGAAACGCCTACTCTTCGCACTCTTCCTGACGAGCGCGCTGGTGACGGCCGGGCGCGCCGAAGAAACCGCGGCGGCGATTGCGCTTCCGCACAAGTCTTCCTTCGGCGCCCACAACGCCCGCAACCCATTCTGGCCAATCGGCTGGACGAAACCCAACGCAAGCCATTCGCAAGACGCGCCCGCCATGCCGGTTCTTTCTCCGGATATTTTCTCTCTCACCTCGGTCACGACCGGGGGCGGCGATCGTTTCGCGATCCTGAACGGGAAGATCGTCCAGGAAGGCGGTCAATTCGGCCTGCTCCTGGGCTCCCAAACCTATCAGGTCACTGTGCAATCCATCCAGGACGGTGAGGTCATCCTCAGCTACGCGGGCGGCCAGGTTGTCATCCCTCTCCGGCGCCGTTAGGCGAGAACGGAGTCCCGCTCCGTCATTCGCTGCCTAACGACTCGAAACCGGCAACTGCGTGAGCGGGACAAATTCGCTTTCATGCAGCACGACCGACTTCGTTCCGCGCAGGAGCCGCCACCACTCCCGCGCCGAACCCGCCACGATCAGGAGCACAAGGGCAAGAAAGGCCGCCGCCACCAGCGCGTTGACCCGGTAGATGAGCGCCTGTCGCGCGAAATCCAGATTCGTCACCTGCGCCGCAACCTGCGATTCGAGCGCCCGCGCTCCGCTCAAGAATCCGATTTTCGGATCCGCCGAAAAGATTTTGAGGTAACCGGCCGAGAAGGTCACCGCGATCATAAAAACCAGGGGCGCGAGCGTCGTCCAGGCATAACGCGCCTTGGCCATCTTGATCAGGATGGTCGTGCCGAGACAAAGCGCGATCACGGAGAGCAACTGGTTCGCCAGACCGAAGAGCGGCCAAAGACTATTGATCCCGCCTAGCGGATCGAGGACGCCCTGGTAGAGGAACCATCCCCACGCGCCCACCAGCAGCACGCTTGCAAGAAGATTCGCGCCTAACGAACTCGTATCGCCGAGTGGTCTCCAAATATTTCCGAGAAAATCCTGGAGCAAAAATCGCCCGACGCGCGTCCCGGCATCGATCGTCGTCAGGATAAAAAGCGCCTCGAACATGATCGCGAAGTGATACCAGAGGGCGAGTGCGGTGGAGTTCGTCGTTAGGCGGGAAAACATATGCGCCATCCCAACCGCAAAAGTGGGCGCGCCGCCCGCGCGATTGAACATGGTGACTTCGCCGAGATCGGTCGCAAGCTTTTGCATTGAAGCCTCGCTCACGGGAAAACCTGCCGCAGAGACTTTCGCAACCACTTCGGTCGGTGTGCCCTTCGCATTGATCGCAAAATATTCCCCCGGCTGAAGCACACAGGCGGCGATCATCGCCATCAGCGCGACCATCATTTCCGTGATCATCGCGCCGTAGCCGATGTCGCGGATCCGCGACTCGCGCTCGAGCATTTTCGGCGTCGTGCCCGAGGCAATCAGTGAGTGAAAACCGGAGACGGCGCCGCAGGCGATCGTGATGCAGACGAAAGGAAAAACCGGTCCGGCGAAGACGAGCCCGGTGCCGTCGATGAAGCGCGAAAGCGCGGGCATCTGGAGCGGCGGATGAATAACCAGGACTGCGACCGCCAGTGCCGCGACGGCTCCCAGTTTTAGAAAAGTGCTGAGGTAATCCCGCGGCGTGAGGAGCAGCCAAACGGGCAAAGCGGAAGCGCATAATCCATAAACCATCACGGCCCAAGCGAGCCATTTCTGGTCCTGCGTAAACCAGTTTTCGATCGATGGGTAGTTATGCAGAAATTGGCCGGCCCAGACGGCGAAGACCAGGCCTAACAATCCGAAGACCGTGACGGTGCCGACGCCGACGCGGCCGGAGCGCAGCCCGATTCCCATGATGAGCGCGACGGGAATGGTGGTCGCCATTGTGAAAACGCCCCAGGGACTTTTCGCCAGCGCCTGCACCACGACGAGCGCTAGAACCGCGAGCAGGATGACCATGATCGCGAGCACGCTGACGAGCGCGAGCCCCCCGACCGCGCCGCCGATTTCCTCCTTCGCCATCTGGCCCAGTGTTTTTCCGCGGCGCCGCACCGAGGCGAAAAGCACAATCATGTCGTGCACACCGCCGCCTAACATTGCCCAAATCAAAATCCAAAGCGTGCCAGGCAGATAGCCGAACTGCGCCGCCAGCACCGGACCCACGAGCGGTCCCGGGCCCGCGATGGCCGCGAAGTGATGGCCAAAAACCATCCAGCGATTGGTCGGGACAAAATCTTTCCCATCGTCCAGCACGAGCGCGGGCGTCGCGCGGTTGTCATCGAGCGCGAGGACTTTGATCGCGAGCCATTTGCTGTAGAAACGGTAACTGATCGCCGCCGCGCACAGTCCGGCGATCACGATCCAAAGCGCATTTATCGGCTCGCCGCGTGCGAAGGCGAGAACGGCAACAGCCGCTGCGCCGAGGACGCCGATCGCGAGCCAAAGCAAAAGTGTGAGCAGTCGTCTCATTGCGCGGTTCCAAGTCTAGCGCGGTGAATTCATAAGCGGCAAGCTCCGGCGCTGGAAAGCGCGGCGCCAAACCCAAGTCATCCTGAGCGGAGCCAGCGCAGTCAAAGGATCCCGTCAAGCTGCTAATCGCTGCTTTTAAATGACGCGCGACGAGCCGGCGGCAGCACGCAGTCGAAGGGTCCCTTCGACCACCCGGGAACCGCCGCAGGACGGCGAGGCTATCCGGAGGCGGCACGGGATCATTCGACTCCGTTCCGCTGACGCTCAGGACGACCGGGTCTCTTTTTCTGCGAAGGCGAATTGCTGCGATCGCTTACGCGCCTAACGACTCTCGCATCCGCCGGAGTTGATCGAGACGTTCGTTGAAACCTTTCTGCCGCTCCCGATGCTCCGCGACCACCGCGGCCGGAGCGTTCGCCGTGAAGTTTTCGTTCGCGAGCTTCTTACCCACGGTCACCAGCTCCGCCTCGACCTTCGCGATCTCTTTCCCGAGCCGCGCGCGTTCCGCTTCCACATCGATCAAACCCTCGAGCGGCAGAAAAAGCGCCCCGAGCGGCGTGAGCGCGGTCGGCGTGCCTTTGACCGCCTCGTAGTGTTCCAGCAGATCGAGCCGCTCAGCGTTCAACAGAACTTTAAGAACCGCCGTTTCCTCTTCCGGCAGCGGAATGGACGGAACCAGGACGAACCGGACGCGCTGATTCGAGGGAAGGTTGAAATCCCGCCGCAATCCGCGAGCGGCCAGCACGGTTTCATATTTGGCGTTCGCCTGCGCTTCATCGGCAGGCGTGAGGCCGTAGTGCGTTTTGAAGTCGTCGTCGAGCGGCAACGGCCAGCGCGCAAATTGGATCGTGGTCCCGCCTTGCTCGTTAGGCAGATCGGCGTTGAACCCGAGCCCGTGCCAGAGCTCCTCGGTGATGAACGGCATATACGGATGAAACAAGCGCAGCGTGTGGCCTAGGATGAAATCGATCACTGCCAGCGTGTTCGTCTTGCGCGGTGTCATCTCTCCTTCCCCGGAGAATCCAAGCGCAGCTTTGCTCGCCTCGAGATACCAGTCGCAAAACTCGCTCCAGAAAAACCGATAGAGCGACTGCGCCGCCTCGCTGAAGTTGTAATCCTCCAAGGCGACCGTGACTGCGCGAATCGCGTGGTCCAGCCGGAGCAGAATCCATTTGTCATCGGTCGTGAGCAGCGCCGGGTTGATTTCGCCCTCCGTCTCCCCGCCATGCAACTGGCGAAGACGTGTCGCGTTGTAGAGCTTGTTCGCAAAGTTCCGGCCTTCCTCGACCTGCTTTTCGTCGAACCGAATGTCCTGGCCAGTCGGCGCGATCCGCATCAGGCCAAAACGCACGCCATCCGCTCCGTATTTACTGATCAGGTCGAGCGGATCGGGTGAATTACCTAACGACTTGCTCATCTTTCTCCCCGATGCGTCACGAATCACGCCCGTGAAAAAGACATCGCGAAACGGGGGCGCCCCAGTCCACTCGAGTCCAGCCATGATCATGCGTGCGACCCAAAAGAAGATGATGTCGGGCGCGGTTACGAGATCGCTGGTGGGGTAAAACTTCGCGCGCGTTTCCGCGTCCATCGTTTCAAAGGGCCAGAGCCAGCTCGAGAACCAAGTGTCGAGCACGTCGGGATCCTGCGTCCAGCCGTCGCCGGGCGTATCGATCTGACAGCGCACTTCGTCCTCGCGATACCAGACCGGGATGCGATGTCCCCACCAAAGCTGGCGACTGATGCACCAGTCCTGAATATTTTCGAGCCAGTGCTGATAGACGTTTTCCCAGCGTTCGGGGCGAAAGCGAACCGAACGCCCCTCACCCACTGCCGCGCGGGCTTCGACGACTTTGGGATACCTGAGAAACCATTGCTCGCTCAGCCGCGGTTCGATCGGCACGCCCGCGCGCTCGCTGAATCCGACGCTGCTCTGGTGCGGTTCTTCTTTCGCGAGCAACCCTCGCTCGGCGAGAAGCTCGACCGATTTCTTGCGTGCCACGAAACGATCGAGACCATCCAGTTCCGGAACGTTCGGAGAGTTGATTTTTCCGTTCGGATGGAGCACGTCGATCACCGGCAGGTTGTGACGTTGCCCGATCTCGAAGTCGATCTTGTCGTGCGCGGGCGTCACTTTCAGCACACCGGTCCCGAACTCCGGATCGATCGCCTCGTCGCCGAAAATCGGCAGTTCAACCCGATCGAGCGGGCGCCAGACTTTTTTGCCTAACAATGACCGGTAACGCTCGTCTCCCGGATGCACGGCGAGGGCGACGTCAGCCATGATCGTCTCCGGCCGCGTGGTCGCGACTTCGAGGAACCGGCCTGGCTCATCCACCAGTTCATAGCGCACGTAGTAGAGAGAACTTTTCTGCGGCGTCGGAATGACCTCCTCATCCGACAGCGCTGTCAGCGCGACTGGATCCCAGTTCACCATCCGCCGCCCGCGATAAATGAGACCTTTCGCGTAAAGGTCGATGAAAACCTGCTGCACGGCGCGTGAATAGCCGGGATCCATCGTGAAACGTTCGCGCGCCCAGTCGCAGGAACAGCCGAGCCGCTTCAGCTGCTCGATGATGATGCCGCCATGTTTTTCCTTCCACTCCCAAATCCGCCTAACGAACTCCTCGCGCCCGAGATCGTGCCGGGTTTGGTCGGCTTCTTTGCGCAACTTTTTCTCAACCACCGTCTGAGTCGCGATCCCCGCGTGATCAAGGCCGGGCAGCCAGAGCACTTCATGGCCGGTCATGCGCGCGCGGCGCGCAAGGATGTCCTGAATGGTGTTGTTGAGAACGTGGCCTAGAGTGAGAACGCCGGTCACGTTCGGCGGCGGCATCACAATCGAGTAGGCGGGTTTGGCCGAAGCCGGATTGGCATGGAAAAACCCATCCTCAACCCAGCGCGAATACCACTTCGCCTCGACCGCCTGCGGCTCATACGCTTTCGGGATTTCCGCCATGGGCAGGAATGATCGGAGACGACCGCGCGATTGCAAACCGCCCGCACTGCAGGCGCGCCGGCAGCCGCGGCGGCGGCGGCGGTCCGAACTCGAGCGCGCGCCAGCTCCGGGGGGCGCACGCGCCTGGCGTGCTGGTTTCGGCGCTCAGCCACAAGATTTTCTTATCTTCGACGATTCAGGGAGAAGTTCGCGAACGCGAAGACGCCTTTGCCAGCACGCGACGCGCGTGCGGTGCGCGAGCGGTTCCTGGAAGCTGCGCACACACCCCCGGCGACGATCCACGAATCAACCGCGCGGTATGCTATTTTCCACGAGATGGAGAAGGTGAATCTTGCAGAAAAATTCGCCGCGTTTTCGGAACATTGGCGGCCGAAAATCGTGGGCGAGCTGAATGGCCAGGAAGTGAAAGTGGTGAAGTTCCGGGGAGTTTTCCCGTGGCACACTCACGCGAGCGAAGACGAGCTTTTTCTCGTCTGGCGCGGTGCGATGCGGGTGGAGTTTCGGGATCGCTCGGTCGAGCTCAACTCCGGCGAATTTCTGGTCGTGCCGCACGGCATCGAGCATCGCACCGCCGCGGACGAGGAAGCGGAAATCGTCCTTTTCGAACCGGCCGCAACACGCAACACGGGCGACTCCGCTACCTCAAATTTCACTGCCCCTAACGACGTTCGCCTTTGATTCGAACGCGCACGGAAAAATTCCATTTTCGGGTGGCAGTTGGCGCGGGATTTGCACCACTTCCGGTGTTTGATTCACCTAATGACCCAAAAGCTTTCCCTGCGAAAGCGATCAATCTTGCGGAGAAACCCCGCAATCGGAGGTGCAACGATCGCCACTTTGCCAGCGACTGTCGGGGGAATCTATTGGCTCGGGCCATCGGGCCAGCCGATGGGTTTTGGACTAATCCTAGCGATCGCGCTAGGCGCCGGCGCGGCGATCGTGCGCCTCGCGCAACTCTTGCGTCGGGAGAGAATCGCCTCCGCACGGCGCGAGAATGAAACCCGGTATCGCGGCCTGATTGACTACTCGCCCGATGCGGTTCTGGTGGTCTGCGACGAGCGAATCGTCTTTGCGAATCCCGGCGCGGCCAGCCTGCTCGGCGCGACTCATCAGGACGATCTCCTCGGCCATTCTCCACTCGATTTTGTCGATCCGTCGGAACGGCCGGCGGTCGAAACGCGGAATCAAGCCGCGATCCAAGGCGCCTGCGCGATGCGAGCAGAACGCCGGCTGGTGCGCTGCGATGGCTCAACTACCGAAGTGGAATCGCGCGTGATCCCTTTCACCTTCGAAGGGAAGCGGGCCATCCAAGTGATCATGCGAGACATCTCGGAACGGCGTGCCGCCGAGGCACAACTGCGGGAAGCGGAGCGGAAATATCACGCCATCTTCGACAACGCGCTCGAAGGAATCTTCCAGATCACCCCCGAAGGCGCATTCATCTCGGCCAACCCCGCCCTCGCCAGGATGCTGGGGTTCGAGGTGCCGGAGGAACTAGTTCGCGAGCGGACCGATATCGCGGCGCAGAGCTACGCCAATCCGGCGCAACGCTCGGAGTTTCAGCAATTGCTCGAGCGCCAGAGCGTCGTCAACAATTTCGAATACGAGGTCAAAAGGAAGGACGGCACCAAAATCTGGGTATCCGAAAACGCGCGCGTGGTGCGCGACGAGGAAGGGCACGCCCTTTATTACGAAGGCAGCGTGCAGGATATCACAGCGCGGAAACGCTCCGAGGAAGCGCTTCGACGCAGTGTCGAGCGATTTCGCTCTTTCACCAGGGCAACGCGGCAGATTGTGTGGCAGACCGACCCCGCGGGCCGCGTCCTCGAAGATCTGCCGACCTGGCGCGCCTACACCGGTCAGTTGCCGCAGGAAATCCTCGGCATCGGATGGGTCGATTGTCTTCATCCAAAAGATCGGGCGCCGACGCTGCGACGTTGGGCGGAATGCCGCGCGCAAAAGAAATGGTTCGAAATGGAATATCGACTCCGCGGTTCGGACGGAACCTATCGCCCATTCGCGGCTCGTGGCGTTCCGGTTCTCGATGAGCAAGGCGCGATCCGGGAATGGGTCGGCACGAACACCGACATCACCGAACAAAAGCGGGCCGAAGAAGTGCTGCGTGAAAGCGAGCAGCGTTTCCGTTTTTTGAACGCACTCAGTGAAGCGAACTGCGCGCTGACGCAGCCGGCGGAAATCCTGAAGACAGTCGTGCACCTCCTCGGCGCTCATCTCGGCGCCTCTCGCTGCGCCTACGCGGAGATGGAACCGGACGGAAAACACCTCATTGTCCGGCACGATTTTACCGACGGCTGCGCCAGCATCGAGGGGCGCTACGCCTTGGCCGACTTTGGCGAACAAGCGCAGAGCCGGCTGCTTGCCGGTCGCACCCTCGTGGTCCACGATATTGGCGCGGAAACGTTCGACGCCGAGAAGAAATTTGGCGCGCTCGAGATCAAATCGCTCATCATCAGCCCGCTGATGAAAAATGGCCAGCTGGTCGCCATGATGAGTGTGCACCAATGCGAACCGCGGGAGTGGACCCGGGCGGAGATCGCGCTCGTGAAAGAAACCATCGGACGCTGCCGCGCGATCATTGAGCGCGCGAATGCCGAGATCGTCGTCCGCGAGAGCGAAGAACACCTCCGGCTCATGATCGCCGCCTCGAACGACGGGATCTGGGAGCACGATTACGAGAGCGGGCGTTTCACCTGTTCCGCGCGGATGTTCGAGATGCTTGGGCTTTTCCCGCAGTCGTTCAACCCCACGATCGATTCGCTCGCTGCGCTCCTGCATCCGGAAGATCGCGGAGATTTCCAAAAGTCCGTCCGCGAACCGAAAGGCGGTAACGGCCGCCAGGAAGCGCATCTGCGCATTCGTCGGCCCGATGGCAGCTACGGACATTTTCTCTTTCGCGGCTGCGCCAAATTCGACGCGACGGGCAGGCCACTCCGCGTCGTTGGGACGATCGCCGACCTGACCGATGCGATGCGGACCGAACGGAAGTTGGTCGAGCAGGCGAACCTCCTGAACCTGGCGCACGACGCGATTCTCGTCTGCGACATGCAGGGGCGCGTCGAGTTCTGGAACCAGGGCGCCGAGAATCTTTATGGCTGGAGCTCGCAGGAAGCTCAGGACCGCCTAACGAACGAGTTTCTGGAGCTGGAAGAGAACCCCGACGCACTGCTCGCGGCCCAGCGCAGATTGATCGAAACGGGCGAATGGTTGGGCGAGTGCCAGCACCGGACCAAGTCGGGCGCAACCGTCATCGTCCGCAGCCGCTGGAGTCTGGTCCGCGACGATCAGGGCAAGCCGAAATCGACGCTCGTCATCAACACCGACCTGACCGAGCAGAAAAAAATCGAACAGCAGTTTCTTCGTGCCCAGCGTCTTGAAAGTCTTGGCACCCTGGCCAGCGGCGTGGCGCACGACCTGAACAACGTCCTCCTCCCTATCATGATGGCTTCCCCGGTGTTACGCGGTGAAGACGACCAGGTCGAGCGCGATCGTTTCCTTGACATCGTGGAATCGAGCGCGCAACGCGGATCGGAGATCATCAAGCAGGTGCTGACCTTTGCTCGCGGCGCGGATGGCGATCGGATGTTAATCCAGCCGATTTACCTGATGGAAGAAGTGGCGAAAATCGTACGGCAAACTTTCCCGAAATCGATCGCTCTTCACCATTCCCGCGCAGAAGACGTTCGGGCGATCGAAGCCGATCCGACCCAACTCCACCAGGTCCTGCTCAATCTCTGTATCAACGCGCGTGACGCCATGCCGCGCGGCGGCCAGCTCCAACTCTCGGTCGAAAACATCGATGTCGACGCGAAGCTCGCGAGCGTCACACCCGGCGCCACGACCGGGCCGCACGTTTTGTTGCAGGTCATCGATACCGGCGCCGGGATTTCGTCGGACGTGATCGATAAGATTTTCGATCCATTCTTCACGACAAAAGGCGTGGGCTCCGGGACCGGACTGGGTCTTTCCACGGCCGCGGGAATTGTCCGCAGTCACGGGGGCTTCCTCCAGGTGGAGAGCGCTCCTGGCCGGACCCGTTTCCGGATTTTCCTGCCCGCGAAAGAAGCGCGCGAGATTTCTCGCACGGCGCGGCACGACACCAGTGTTCCGCGCGGTCGCGGCCAAACCATCCTGGTGGTCGATGACGAGCCAGCTATCCGTGAAGTCGCGGAAGTGGTGCTGACGAACCACGGTTATCATGTCCTCGCCGCGGAAGACGGGCCGACGGCGTTGGCAATTTACGTGCAACAGATCGGCCGCATCGCCGCGGTCATAACGGATCTGTCGATGCCGGTAATGAGCGGGAGCGTGCTGGTGCGTTCATTGCGCCGGATTGATCCGGAGATAAAAATCCTCGTCTCCACTGGACGCTCCGAAGAAGTGGAAATCGCGGAGGTCGAGCTGCTCGGGATCGAAGGCCTGCTCATGAAACCATACACGACGCGAAGCCTGCTCCAAAAGTTGCACCACGTTTTGCGCGGCGGGATGAAGGACGCTGCCTGACCAGAACTCCTGCAAGTCATCGCCGAGTGCCTACAGGCGTCGCGGGCTGAGCGTTTTAACCGATCCAGCAGTCGCTCCTTCGTTGGCCGCCAGCTAAAGACTCATACAGTTCGTCAGAGCCTAACGAATTGACCAACCCGGGGCGCGCGCCCAACTTGCCGCGCCCATGGAAGCCGAACCGAATCCAGCCGCCAGCCCCGCGCGGACGCGTCCGATCGGCGTTTTCGATTCTGGGATCGGCGGCCTGACGGTCGTAAGCGCCCTGCGAAAGATATTGCCTAACGAATCAATTTTTTATTTGGGCGACACGGCGCGCGTCCCCTACGGCGGAAAAAGCGCCGCCACGGTCGAGCGCTACAGCACCGAAATGATCGCGATGCTGCTGGAAGAGGATTGCAAAACCGTCGTCGTCGCCTGCAATACCGCGTCCGCCCTCGCCTTGCCACGGCTTGAGGCGCTGAGCCCGGTGCCCGTCCTCGGCGTGATCCGCCCCGGAGCAGAGGCGGCGGTTAGCGCGACCCGAAACGGCCAGATCGGCGTGATTGGGACCCGTGCGACCATCAAGAGCGGCGCGTATGAGCGCGCGCTTCGCGAGCTGGATCCGGCGCTGCTCGTGACGGCGCGTGCTTGCCCGCTTTTTGTGCCGCTGATTGAGGAAGGTTGGCTCGACGGCGAGATCACGGAGCGCGTCGTTAGGCAATATCTCGAGCCGCTCGTCGCCGAAGGAATCGACACGCTCGTGCTTGGTTGCACGCATTACCCCCTGCTGCGCCAGACGATCGGAAATTTTCTTGGCGATGCGATCGCGCTGGTCGATTCAGCGCAGAACTGCGCCCGCGCGGTGATGCACCTGCTCGACGCGGAAGCCCTCCACGCCGGTGGAAACGAAACCGGCCATCTCGCAGTGGCGCTGACCGATCCGCCCGACGCATTTCTGGAGGTGGCGCAGGCTGCGTTGCACTTCGAGATCGGCGCGGTGCAGTTGCGACAGGTTCTTCATCCTTCGAAGCCGTAAGCGCTTGGGAGGCGTTGCGCTCCGCTACTGTCATCCCGAGCTGGCGGGAGCGCAGTGAGTATACTCCCTTCGGAATTGTTAGCACCGGCAGAAGGGATACTTGTTTCTCGCTATGTTGCCAGTATCGGCCGATGACCTATTGGTCCCCCGAACCTGCCGGCCATGCACCGGTACTAACCCTCCACCGAAGGGGCGCGGTGAAGCTGGCGTGGATTCCACGGTTCGAAATTTGCCAACCTCCACGGCTTCAGTGGCACTTATTTGCTCAGAGACAACGATCGCTCCTGCTTGGCTAAAGGTCTCTTCTTGCTAAGCACAGAGGCTTCAGCACCCCAGCAGGGCCATAAGACTAACGAAGATGAGTTCTTTTCTGATGTTCTTGTTCATATTGTTGCCTCGTCATTTAAAGGAACTCCTGCTAGCGGTACTGGACGATTAACTGCGGTTCATTGTCGGTGCTTTCCCCCCGAATTCCAGCCCGCTTGCTTGTTGGAAACCCGTTGACGCTGGGAAAGGAAAGCCGGAACTGCGTCCGATCCGTCGGATTCGATGACGTGCCACCGCGAGTGAACCTGAAATGCGACCCGGATGTCGCGGAAGTGGCAATTGGGTTATCGAGGCGAGCGCGAACATTTTTCCGGCGACTTTCAAGACGAGCGCGTCCGGATCAAAGGGCGTGTCTTCGGTCGCGCCCGCCTCCGTTAGGCAATATTCGCGGACGTTTTCAAGGTTCATGTAC
Organism: Chthoniobacterales bacterium; assembly: GCA_025929155.1. Taxonomy (GTDB): domain Bacteria; phylum Verrucomicrobiota; class Verrucomicrobiia; order Chthoniobacterales; family UBA10450; genus Palsa-1392. The sequence continues at coordinate 15,336 of JAICMR010000089.1, forward strand.
GTCATTCCTCGACTGGCCCCGAACTGTTTTCTCGGCCCGGGGCCCGGACTTGGAAAGAAGTCGAGCGAGCGCGGACGCAGGCAAATTCCTGGATCAAAATCTTCATGAGGCGGCTGAAGGAACCGCCAAAATCGCTCCGGCGATTCAAGGAGCGACGCCCTCGCCAGCCTGAAAAACAAAACGGTGACTGATTCG
>JAICMR010000019.1 GCA_025929155.1 Chthoniobacterales bacterium
CAAGATTGCGCACGATTACGCGAACCTTGGTCTCCCGCTCCTCGACCTCGTGTCGGAAGGCAACATCGGGTTGATGAAAGCCGTCGAGCGTTTCGACCCTGCGAAGGGCGGCAAGCTCAGCACCTACGCCGCTTGGTGGATCAAGCAATCGATCAAGCGCGCGCTCGCTAATCAATCGAAGACGATTCGCCTGCCTGTTCATCTCGTTGATAAAATCTCAAAGATGCGCCGCGTCTCGCTCCAGATGAGCGAGGAGCTCGGCCGCGAACCGACCGACGACGAACTCGGCGAAGAGATCGGAATTGCTGCGGGCAAAGTCTCGCAGCTCAAGACCGTCTCGATCCGTCCGGCTTCACTCGACGCGCCGATCAGCGACGATGATTCAACGGAGTTCGGTGAAATTGTCGGCGATGAAGAAGCGCAGACGCCGTTCGAATTATTGCGCGACAAAAACTTGCGGAACGAAGTCGGCGGTCTGCTTGATGTGCTCGACGATCGCGAACGCAAAATCATCTTCTCGCGCTTCGGGCTCGACGGCGGCAAGCCGAAGACGCTCGAGGAAGTCGGCAAGAAGTTCGGCGTCACGCGCGAGCGCATCCGGCAGTTGCAGAACATCGCACTCTCCAAACTCCGCCGCGCGCTGAGCAAGAAAGAGCGCCCGGTTGATGTCGAGCTGACGGAAGCATAGATGCAAGGTGCCGGAGCAATCTCCGCCTAACGAATCTAAAATAGGCGCGCGGACAGAGACGTCCGCGCGCTTCGTTTTGTCTTCTTCGGTAGTATTGGGGCTGATCTTACTCTTGGGATTCGCCCCAATCCTTCCGGCGTATTCATGCATGCCTGTTGGGTTCCAACTGCCGTATTGGGATGAATGGCACAGCAGTTGACCCCGCTGCGTCAGGGGGCGCTGAGCCTGGTTGACCTTTTTAGCCAGCATAACGAGAGCCGGCCATTTTTTACGAGGCTCCTCATGAGAGTCGAAGAGCCACAGGAGTATCCCGTTCGGCATCGAATAACCCGCAACGAACGAAAAGGATGGCTTTGGCGCACGCTTTCGCCGCGAAGGCTTCACGACTGAGGTTGATCACGAGCGCGAAGAGCAACAGGACGGAGGGAACAAAATTCCTGAAGTGCGGCGCGTTGACAAAGATTTTCGTGACCACACGGCGCGAAGAGTGGGAACGATGTGACTCTCCAGGGCAGGAAGCGGTAGTTGCGTGACAGGCCGGAGCAACCAGATAAACTGCTCCCGCTCCGCGCAAGCCGTTGCAAGGTCAACACCATTTCCTGCCGCACATCCCAGCCAGTTGGCGCCGCCAGCAGAAGCGCGCCTGCCCGCTTTGAGGCGCAATTCCGTTCTGAATTTTGGTTAGGGAGTCAACCTTTTGCGCACTCCTGCACCTCACGTAACTGCACACAATCGACCAGCGTCGAAGCCGCGCGGACGTCGCTAATGATTACCAGACCATCGTTAGGCGCAGTCAGCTTGTGCTCCCGCAGATATTTCTCCGCCGCTTCGATCGTCGCATTCGGCTCTTCCATGAACTCGATCAGGACCGGATAAGTGCCCCAGCAAAGCGCGAGCTGATGATATACACGCTCGTTAGGCGTGAAGGCAAAGATCGGCGCGTGTTGCGGGCGGAGGTTTGAAACATTCCGCGCCATGGTGCCGTGCTGGGTGAAAACGATCAGTTTCGAGCGCGCGAGCGAGTCGGCGAGCGCAACCGCGGAGGCGACGATTTTCTGCCGCGCGTTATCGAGGATGGCGTCCTTCGCGTAACCAGCGCCGCCACTCTGCTCGATTCGCCGCGCCACGCGGTCCAGCACCTTGACGCATTCGACCGGATAGCGGCCGGCAGTCGTTTCGCCGGTTAGCATCAGGGCGTCGGCTTGTTCGAAAACTGCGTTCGCCACGTCGGTCACTTCTGCGCGAGTCGGCACCGGATTCTCCACCATCGACTCGAGCAAATGCGTCGCGACGATAACCGGTTTGCCGACGCGGAGGCACCGTTTAACGATCCGCCGCTGGATGATCGGCAGCTCTTCCATCGGACACTCGATCCCGAGGTCGCCGCGCGCGATCATGACCGCGTCAGAACCGGCGATCATCTCGCCGATCTGCCGCACGGCTTCCGCGCTTTCGATCTTGGCCACGACCAGGGCGCTGCTCCCGCGCTGTTGCAAAACTTGTCGCAGCTGGTCGAGGTCGCGCCGCTGCCGGGCAAAACTGAGCGCAACGAAATCAACCCCCACCTCCACGCCGACGGCGATATCGGCGAGATCTTTCTCAGTCAAGGCTGGCAGGTTCACGTGCACGCCCGGCAGGTTGACGTGGCGATGGGAACCGAGAGTGCCGGCTGTAAGCACCTTGCAACGAATCCGGCCGTCGCCCTTCTCGAGCACGCGCAACTGCATGACGCCGTTGTCGAGCAGGACGGTGTCGCCTAACGATACGTCGTCGATCAGGTCATAGTTGACCGTAATCGAATTTTTCTCGCGACTGATAGTGCCGGGCAGACGGATTTCAAGAATGTCATCGACGGCGAGCTGGAGTTGCTTTTCCACCGGCCCGGTGCGGATTGCGGGACCCTGCGTGTCGAGCAGAATACCCACGTCGCGCTGCACTTCGCGCGCGAGCTCCCGCGTGCGCGGCACGATTTCGCGCACCCACTCCTGGTTCGCATGGCTCATGTTCAGCCGAAAAAGATCGGTCCCTGCCATGATCATCTGCCGAATCGTCTCTGAAGTTTCGCAGGCCGGTCCGAGCGTGCAGATGATCCGGGTCTTGCGCATCACGCCGAGGCTTCAACCGCGCGGCGGTCGATTGCAAGACGATTTGGCCGCCGACGATTGCGCCGCAGGCTTGCGAATTGTTCAATACCCCCGAATGCATCCGAGCTCGTATGACAAGATGACCGCGTTCGCCGAAAAGTATCTGCACGATCGGCGCGATCAGCCACTCCTTATTCTTGATCTCGGGAGCCAGGATTTTAATGGATCTTATCGTCCGCTCTTCGATCGACAGCCGTGGCGCTATCTCGGGCTGGACATGGCGGCCGGCCCGAACGTGGATGTTGTACTTCGCGACCCTTACTGCTGGCGCGAGATCAAAGCGCAGAGCGCCGATGTCATTGTTTCCGGCCAGACTTTTGAGCACACGGAGTTTTTCTGGCTGACCATCAGACAGATGGCACGCGCGTTAAAAGCAGGCGGCCTCTGCTGCATCATCGCGCCGTCTGCGGGCGATGAGCACCGTTATCCGGTGGATTGTTGGAGAGTTTACCCCGATGGGCTGCGAGCGCTTGCTCGCTACGCCGGTCTCGAAACGCTCGAGGCGTGGACGCAATGGGAAGATCTCCCGCAATACGACACTGAGAGCAACAAGTGGCACGACTCTGTCCTCGTCGCGCGCCGGCCTAACGAAAAGCAGAAACGCTATTGGCGCCGCCGGCTGAACGACTGGCTTGAGCACGAAACGGCCCGATAGCGGGATCGGATCGCCAGCATGGCTGTGAAACTTCGTTGGCGAAAAGATCCTGCGCAGGTGGAGGCTGCGCGGAAGAAACAGATCAAGCAGACAAAAAAGGAATTCGTCTGGTGGTTCAATCATCCGACGGATTGGCATCAACCGGTGCGAACGCTTTACCTCGTTGGGTTTTGTCTGCCGCGCGGCCATCGCAAGGTGCGCGCACTCCGCGGCCGGATTGGCTGGCGAAAGTTTCCCGGCAACTACGGCATCAGCCGCCCGGACGTCGCCGCGGCGCACGGCGCGGATTCGATGCGGAGCGGGTTCGCGCTCGCCGTCCCTCTGCCGGCCGGAAAATCTCGCCTAACGATCGAAATAGAGGACGAAACCGGCGCGTGGCGACCGGTCGCGAGCCACGAGGTGCTTGGTTCGCCTAACGACGATCCCGGCCCACCGCAGGACGCGAAATACTTCATTCCGAATCCAGGGGCGAATCCGCAGATCGAGTTTTGGCTCGATCGGCCCTCGGTCTGGTCGAAAAAAATTCGCTACCTCCGCATCATCGGGTGGTGCGTCGCGATCGCTGGCGCCGAAGTGACGGCCGTTCGTGCTCTCGTCCGGCGGAAAGAATTTCGCGCGCGTTTCGGCACCGTGCGCCCGGATATCGCTTTGCTTTTCGAAAATCGGCCCGGCGCGCTCCGCAGCGGATTTTCCCTCGACCTTTACGTTCCGCCGGGCCGCTCGCAGCTGACGCTGCAGGCACAGCGGAGCGGCGGCGAGTGGGAAACCTTCTTCGTGCATCCGTTGCGCGGCCCTTTTTTGCGCGAGGAATTCGATGAGGGCCGCGAAGCGGTCGGCGACTACCATTTCTGGATTCGCCGCTACGATCGACTGCGGCGAGAAGATCGTCGCCTGATCGGCCAACAAATCGCGCGTTTCCAGAATCCGCCGCTCCTTTCCGTGCTGCTGCCGGTTTATAATTCGAACCTCAAGTGGCTTCGCCGCGCGATCCAGTCGGTGCAAGAGCAGCTCTATCCGCACTGGGAACTGTGCGTGGCGGACGACGCCTCGACGGACGCAAAGGTTTGGCCGCTCCTGGAAAAGTTTGCGCACCGAGATGCGCGGATCCGCCTCATGCGCCGCACGCGAAATGGCCACATCTCGGCCGCGTCCAACGACGCGCTCGCGCTGGCGCGCGGCGAGTTTGTTGCGCTCCTCGATCACGACGACGAGCTTGCCCCGGCTGCGCTCTACTTCGTCGCGCTGGCGTTACAGAAAGATCCCAACCTTCAGGTGATCTACAGCGACGAAGACAAGCTCGACCGGCAAAGCCGCCGCTCCGATCCCTACTTCAAGTCTGACTGGAATCCGCAGCTTTTTCTCGGGCAGAATTACATTTCGCATCTCGGGATTTACCGCACGGAACTCGTTAGGCGAGTGGGCGGCTTTCGCGTTGGCTTTGAAGGCTCACAGGATTACGACCTCACGCTTCGCTGCCTCGAACAGATCGCGCCGGAGGAAATCCATCACATCCCGCGGGTGCTTTATCATTGGCGGACGACGGACGAGAGCACGGCGACGTTTGCCGCCGCGAAACCGTACGCGCAGGAAGCGGCCCAGCGCGCAGTGCAGGAGCATCTTGATCGGGTGGGAGTCGCGGGCGAAGTGGTGCCGCATTATGGCGCTTATCAGCGGGTGAAATATGCGCTGCCGGCCGAGCGGCCATTGGTTTCCATCCTGATTCCGACGCGGGATCGCGCGCCGCTCTTGCGCAAATGTATCGAGAGCATCTTCGCCCGCACAGATTACTGGCCGTACGAAGTGATCGTGCTGGATAATGAAAGCCACGAGGGGGAGACTCACGCCTTTTTCGATTCGTTAGGCGAGCGCGCCCGCGTTGTAAGGATCGAAGGGCCGTTCAACTACAGCCGGCTGAACAATCGCGGAGTCGCGCTGGCTCGCGGTGCGTTGGTCCTGCTGCTGAACAACGACGTCGAAGTGATAAACGAATTGTGGCTCAGCGAGATGGTAAGTCACGCCGCGCGGCCGGAAGTCGGCATGGTCGGCGCGCGCCTTTGGTATCCCGAAGGCACGATGCAACATGGCGGGGTCATCCTCGGCGCGGGCGGAATCGCGGGCCACGCGCATGCAGGGATTCGGCACGAGCACGGATATTTTGCGCGCGCGCACCTCACCCAGAATTTCTCGGCTGTAACCGGCGCCTGCGCGCTCGTCAGGCGGGAGATCTACGAACGTCTCGGCGGTCTCGATGAGAAAAATCTCGCGGTGGCTTTCAACGACATCGACTTCTGCCTGCGCGTGCGCGAGGCCGGCTTCCAGATCATCTGGACGCCGCACGCCGAGCTGCATCACGAGGAGTCGGCCAGTCGCGGCTTCGCCAATTCGAACCCCGAACAGGTCCGTTTCCTCGCTGAGATTGACCACATGAATGCGACCTGGGGCGAAGCGCTTCAGCGCGATCCATTTTACAATCCCAATCTGTCGTTAGGCGAAGATCTTTTCACTCTAGCATTTCCGCCTCGCTTGCGGGATCCGTGGAAATCATGAGCCGCTCGGCCTCGAAGCCCGCCGGCGCAGCGTTCGCCTTCCGCCTGGACACGCCAATTCCCGGTCGCGTTTTCGCCGGCGAAGTGCAGGTCACGGGCTGGCTTCTGCATCGCACCGGCGAACCGATCCACGGGATTCGTGCCGTGGTGGAAAAACGCTTCCGGCGCCGGCGCATCTGCAGAGCGCGCCGCAAACGCAGTCGGCTCGACGCCGCGGCGGCTTTCCCGGAACTGCCCGGCGCGAAATCGAGCGGTTTTCTTCTCCAAATCCCGTTGTCGTTAGGCAAACAGAGAGTGCGGCTCGAAGTGCAGGACGCGGCGCGTGTTTGGCGCTTATTTCACCTCGCGCAGGTGCGCGCTCTGCCTTTACAAAGTCTGGCGCGCCTCGGTTTCCCGCGCGTCCGACGACTGCTGCTCGGGTCCCTCACTCGTTCCTATGGCGCGCAGAATATTTTGCGTGCGCCGGCTACGCCGGATTCCGTGACGACGTCCCGGCCGCGCGCGTCGACCATCCGACGAGTCGAACTTTTCGCGACCAGCAAATCCAACCTTTTCATCCGCGAGATCGGCGAACTCTTGGCAGCTGGATTCGCGGAAGTCGGCATCCCCGCGCAGCTTCATCTCGACCAGCCGCCGGTGGAAAATCCGCCGGATGAGCTCCTCCAGATCGTGGTCACGCCTCACGAATTTTTTAATCTTTATCTGACGCAAAGTTTTTCTCGTGAAGACGCGCGTCGGCTGGCCCGCGGCGCGATCCTGCTCGGGACGGAGCAACCGGAGACGCGCTGGTTTCAGAGCAACCTGCAATGGGCGCCCTCCGCGCGCGGGATGGCCGACATCCATCCGCTGGGCGTGCTAGCTTACTGCACGCGGGACATGCCTTGTCATCATCTCGCGCTCGGATACCATCCGCGGCTGCGAAGCCGTATGCAGAAGCCGTCGGTAGCGCGGAGCGTCGACATCACCTTTCTCGGCTCGCTCACAGATCGTCGGGAGGAATTCTTTGCGCGGCACGCGGAGTTCTTCTCGCAGCGGCCTTGCCATCTGCGCTTCGTGCCGCTGGACTTTGCGAAGACGAAGACGACGCGGAGTTATCTCGACGCAGAGAAGCGCAACGCCCTCCTCGCGAACAGCAAAATCCTGCTAAACGTTCATTATTCGGAGCAGCGCTATTTTGAATGGCACCGCCTGCTCGTCGGGCTGGCAAACGGTTGCTGCATCATCACCGAAACCTGCGAAGGCCATGGTCCGCTAGTCCCGGGCGAGCATTTCATCATGGTCGAGCCGGAGAATCTGATCCCGGCATGTGAGTATTACCTGGCGCAGCCTAACGAGTGCGCCCGGATCGCCGAGCAGGGATTCGCCTTTGTCGAGAAACATCTGCGACAGGCGCAGCTCTGCGAGAACTTCCTGCGCGACCTGCCGGGAGCGGGCTGTGCCGTTCCGCGAGACGCTGCGGCGGTGCCGTTGCCACGCGCTTTGCGACGAAACTTCGCCCGGCTGCGACGGCGCGATTTTAGTCAGGCGGTTGCGGCAGACCTGCACGAATTCATGCGGGCGCCAGCTTTGCCCGCGGAGCCGAAGCCGGCCCCTAGCAACGAGATGGTGGCGACCCAACGCGCCCAGGCAATCGAACGCCGATCCGCTTATCACGTGCGCCTGGAGGAACAGGAGTCGCGGCGCGCCACTGGTGAAAACGTTTGGACGTTGCACGACAACGACTCTTACGCAGCCGGGGCGGCGCCGGTCATCTCCGTCGTGATCACGCTTTATAACTACGCGCGTTTCATCCGCGACTGTGTCGCGAGTATCGAAAGCTCGGCCAGTCAGCTCGGCGAAGTGATCGAGGTGATCGTCGTGGAAGACGCGTCTACGGACGACTCGTTGGCTCAGGCGCTCGTTTGTCAAAAGGACACCGGCCTGCCCATGAGGATTGTGGCAAAACATTTCAACACCGGGTTGGCAGACGCGCGAAATGTCGGGATTAGGCTCGCGCGGGCGGCGTTCGTTTTCATGATGGACGCGGATAACCTGATTTATCCGCCGGCTCTGCGTGAACTCTTCGCCGCCATCTCGGTGGGTGAACGGGCTGCGGCTTACAGCTTGTTGGCGCGCTTTCGGGAGACGCCGCGGGAATGTTTCGGCTTACTCTCTCCTTTCCCGTGGGACCCGCAGATCCTCGTGCAACAACCTTACGTTGACGCGATGGCGCTTTTCCGCAGGGACGTTTTGCTCGAGTTAGAAGGCTACGACAGCCAGCTCAGCCAAATCGGCTGGTTTGGCTGGGAAGACTACGACCTCTGGCTGCGCCTGGCCGCCCGCGATTTGCCGGTGGGTTTCGTGCCAAACATTCTTTGTCTTTACCGCCAGCACGATATCTCAATGCTTAGCCTAACAAATCTGTTTGAGCTCGATCTGGTTAGCCACTTCTACGAACGCTTCAGTGAACTGAGCGACCGCTTTGAGCCTCAGGCGACTCTTTTCGGCGTTGATCGGCGAAAGATCCGAAAAGGGAAGTGTTCCTTCTTCATCGCGAGTGGCTGCCCGATAGCGACAACCACGCTTTATCGCTGCGTCCATCTCCAGGAACAGCTCGCGCGGCTAAGTCATGAGGCGAACGTGGCAGAATGGTTTAACGAGGAGGCGATCGATCTCGAAGAAGCATTAAGCTACGATGTCATCGTCCTCTACCGCCTGCCGATGAGCGCAAGAGTCAGGGAGCTTCTCGGTCGTGCGCAAAAAACCGGCAAGCGGGTCATTTTCGATACCGATGACCTTGTGTTTGAGCCCGATTTGATCAGCTGGCATCGCGCCGTCGCACAGTTATCAGAGAAGAATCAGGAACAGCATCGGATGGGCGTGCAGCGTTATCTCGAGACGCTCCTCGCGGCGAATGTCGTCCTGACTTCTACGCCGCTTTTGGCCGAATACGCCGCCGCACGAGGCAAGCAGACTTACGTCCACCGCAATGCGCTCGGCCAAGCGATGAGCAGATGGGCTGACGAGCTTTATGAAAAAAGAAAGCGAAGGCAACCCTCAGGCAAAGTCATTCTTGGTTACGGAAGTGGAACCGCGACTCACGATGTGGACTTCGAAGAAGCTGCCACCGCCCTATCTGAGATCCTTGATAACTGTCCGCAGACTGAACTCTGGATCGCGGGGCCGCTCACCTTGCCGGACGCGCTCAGTCGCTTCGGGGACCGGGTTCGCCTGTTTCCTCTAACAAACTGGCGTGGCTGGTTTGAACTCATGAGTGAGATGGACATCGCGCTTGCGCCGCTGGAGGCGAACAACCTTTTCTGCCGGGCCAAGAGTGAAATTAAGTTTGTGGAAGCGGGAGCCATGGGTCTGCCAGTGGTTGCTTCCCGAATCGATCCTTTTGCGCAAGCCATCTCTGAAGGAGAAAACGGAATTCTAGCTGGGACGAGCACGGAGTGGAAACGGGCGTTGCAACTGTTGATCGAGCAGCCGGAGAAACGACTGGCAATGGGTGAAGCGGCTCGCCTGACAGTTGCCCAACGCTATAGCCCGGAAGCGCGGACCTCGGACCTCGCGAAGATCCTAAAGCAGATCGGCTGTGGGGAAAGAATCACGGGTTCTGCCGCGGCGCTCTTGAAACTCAACTGGCTTATCCCTGAGCCTTTCCCTGGCGCGGGCGGCGACATGGGTATTTTCCGGATTATTCGTTATCTCGCCGAGTTCGGCCATGACTGTCGAGTCTATGTCGTGGCGTATGACTTGATGAATGACTTTGATAGTGAGCGAGTGCGCAAATATATCCATGAGCATTTCGGACCTACACGTGCGCATTATGAACGCTGGGATGGAGTGGTGCGAGACGCCGATGCGACCTTTGCCACTTTTTGGCCAACCGCGGAGAACCTGCTCGCGCTTCCCAACGGCGGCCGTCGCTACTATCTCGTGCAGGATTTCGAACCGTCGTTCTATCCGGACGATCCGCGCCATTACGAACGTGCGGAAAAGACTTATCAATCAGGTCTCCGCTGCATTACTCTCGGTCCGTGGCTGGCGAAGCTTTTGCGTGTCAAATATGGTGCGAAAGCGAGTTACTTCGATTTTGCGGTCGATACACACACTTACTTCCCGCGACCTGGACAACATTCGGGGATCAGGAGAGTGTGCTTCTACGCTCGTCCCGCTACGCCGCGACGTGCTTATGAACTGGGACTAAAGGCCTTTGAGCTCCTCCATCAGCAACTTCCGGAAGTGGAAATTGTTTTCTTCGGCGCAGATGCTCTTATCCCCACTCCTTCGTTTCCACATCGCAATTGGGGCAAGGTGAGTCAGGGCGAGCTGGCGAAACTCTACTCAAGCTGTGATGTAGGAGTGGTTTTCTCGCTTTCCAATCCTTCTTTCGTGCCGCTCGAGATGATGGCTTGCGCTTGCGCGGTCGTCGAACTGGCGAGCGAACGATGGGAAGGAATCCTGACCCATGGAAAAGACGCCTGGCTCGTCGATTCGAGCCCCGAAGCAGTTGCCAACGGCGTCAAAGAGCTATTCACGAACGATTCCTTGCGGGAGCGATTGGTCGAGGCCGGCTTGCAACGGACTCGCACCATGAGTTGGCGCAATTCTGCCCGTCAGGTCGAAACCATCCTGCTGAGTGATGACTCCTGAAGAGCTTCCATCGCATCATTTCCAACCTCTGCGCTACGGTTTGGGGGCGTGGACCGAACATATTTTCTTTGCCTATGACGTGGTGGCGCAGCTGCGGCCCGCTGTCTTAGTCGAATTAGGAATGGATCGCGGTGAGAGTTACTTCGCCTTTTGTCAGGCTGCGCTCGAGACTGATACGAAAACTCGCTGCTTTGCAGTGGATCATTGGCGGGGCGACCCGCACGCCGGAAGTTACGATGAAGCCACCTTCATGGAAGTAGCGAGTTATAACCAGGAGCATTACGCCACCTTCTCGACTTTGCTGCGATCATCCTTTGATGACGCCCTACATAACTTTGCGCCTGAAAGTATTGATCTTTTGCACCTGGACGGCCACCACTCCGAGGAAGCGGTCCGGCATGATCTGGACTTGTGGCTGCCCAAACTGCGGCCCGGTGGAATCTTGCTGATGCACGATGTGGCGATGCGCGGGCGCGGGTTTGGCGTTTGGAAAGTGTGGGCAGAACTGATCGCGCGGGGGCGTTGGTTCACGTTCGACACGCCGCCGGGTCTGGGAGTCTGGGAAAAGTTACCAGTGCAGATGCAGCCCCTGCTGCTCGAGACACTGCTCCGTCATGCCGAGCGAAGCGGAGCGGAGTCGAGTGATCGCGATGAGTTGCTGAGCGGCTTCGAAGCAGGCCATCCGGGCGCCAAGGTTGCGTCGCGGGATCCTTTGGCTCCGCAATGCTCCGCCGAGGATGAACGGGATGGTTTGCGACGGTATTACCGAGAGCACAATTCCCGGTTGCAGGAAAAGATAGCCGAGCAATGGCGTGACGGAAGCGTTCGGAGCGCGCCGATGGCAGGCGAAACAGTTATCCAGGTTTTCTGGTCGAGTGATGGCGACTTTTCCGAAGAACAGTCGGTAGACGCGCGGATCGGGCACGGGAGTTGGAAAGACGTCGTGATCCCGCTGCCTAACGAGGCGCCTGTGAGTCAGCTGCGAATCGATTTCTTTAGCGCGCTCACGATCATTGAAATCAGCGAGATCAGCGCTGACACCCGGCCACTCGACCTCGCTGCGATCTCGTTAGGCGGCGACTGTGTACGGCTGAGTCTCGAGCCGTTTCGAATCCAGATCACAGGAATAGATCCGCAACTTTACCCAGCTGTTTTTTCCCCTGCTTTCTCCGTGCCAAACCTGGCTATTCGACTGCGATTACGCGTCAGCCAAACGCGGCTTTAATCCTACACGTCCACCCCGCACTTACACTTACGTCCATGGGTAAGAGTGCAGGCGGAAGTGTAACGATAAGCTCGCGAACTCAGGTCTGGTTAGGGCTGGCGTCGCGGAGCGGCCGCGAAAGATCGTCTTTTACCCGATCCAGGATGCCATTCACGAAACGCCCGGAGTCGGGCCCGCCAAATTCCTTCGCGAGTTCGATCGCTTCATTGATCGAAACAACCGGAGGAATGTCATCCCGATAGAACATCTCGTAGATCCCGAGCCGAAGCACGTTCCGATCGACCGCCGAGATGCGGCGGAATTCGTAGTTCTCGCAGTAGCGCGCGATGCGTTCGTCGATCTCCGGCAGGTGCAGGAGCATCCCTTCGATGAGCGGTTGAGCAAATTGTTGAACGCTGCTTTTCGCCGGGCACAGTTCCCAAAACTCGGAAATCGTCTCCGGGCTGTCGCCGCCATGGAGGTCGCGCCAGAAATGATATTGCAAGGCCGCGCGCCGGGCTGAGTGCCGCTTGCCCATGTTAGCTGCGAATCTCGGCCAGGAGATTCGTCATTTCGAGCGCCGCGCGCGCGGCTTCTGTTCCGCGGTTGATCTTGTCACCAAGACAGCGCTCGCGCGCCTGCTCTTTGTTTTTTAAACTCTGAACGGCGTGAATCACCGGCACGCCGTATTCGAGCGCGATCTGCTGCAGCGATTGCGTGACGACTTCGCCGAGAAGACGCGCGTGATCGGTCTCTCCTTCAATAATGACGCCGAGGGCGATGATGGCTTCCGCCTTTTTTTTCCGCGCGATCTCGCGAACCACGATTGGAATTTCAAAGGCACCAGGGACTTGATGGACTGTGACGTTCGACTGCGGCGAAAGCGCGCGCAGCTCTTGGGTGCAGTGGGTCACGAGTCCGTCCACATAGTTGGCGTTAAATTGGCTGGCAACGACCGTGAACCCGCGCTTCACACTCACGAGACGCGGCCGTGGCGGAACGAACTGCGACATCGTTAGGGAAAAATCCGCAACTTGAAATTCGGAACTCGAAACGCCGGCCTCACAACAGATGCCCCATCTTGAGCTTTTTCGTCTCAAGATATCTGGCGTTATGTTCGTTAGGCATGCTCCGGATCGGAAGCTGTTCGACCATTTGCATTCCGTATCCTTCGAGCCCCACGACCTTTTTCGGATTGTTCGTGAGGAAACGGAACTTCCGCACGCCGAGATCGTGGAGAATCTGCGCACCGATGCCGTAATCGCGCAGGTCGCTGGCGAAACCGAGGCGCGCATTCGCTTCCACCGTGTCGAGGCCTTCTTCCTGCAGTTTGTAGGCGTGAATCTTCGCGGCGAGCCCGATGCCGCGCCCTTCCTGGCGCATGTAAACGAGGACGCCGCCGGCTTCACTGATTTGCTGCAGCGCGGCGTGGAGCTGGTTTCCGCAGTCGCAGCGGCGCGAACCGAACACATCGCCGGTGAGACACTCGCTGTGGACGCGCACGAGTGTCGGTTTGGTCTTCGAGATTTTCCCTTTCACAAGTGCGAGATGGTGCGCGCCGTCGAGTGTCGAGCGATACATGTGCAGGTCGAAATCGCCGTAATCAGTCGGCATTTTCACGACCTGCTCGCGCACGATCAGCTTCTCGCGCACCCGACGGTAGGCGATCAAATTCTGGATCGTGCAGATCCGGAGCCGGTGCTTTTTCTTGAACACCATCAGCTCGGGCAGACGCGCCATCGTGCCGTCGTCATGCAGAATTTCACAAAGCACCCCGGCTGGTTGCAGACCGGCAAGCCGGGCGAGATCGACTGCCGCTTCCGTATGACCCGCGCGGCGCAATACGCCGCCTTCCTGCGCGCGGAGTGGGAAAATGTGACCAGGCTGCACGAGATCGGCGGGCGTGGATTTCGGATTCGCGATCGTGCGGATCGTCTCCGCCCGATCGTGCGCGCTGATGCCGGTGGTGACATGGCGCGCGGCGTCGACCGAGACGGTGAAATCGGTCCGGTACATCTCGCGGTTTTGCGCGACCATCCGCTGCAGACCGAGTTGCTCAGCGCGCTCGGCAACGATCGGCACGCAGATCAATCCGCGTCCGTGCATGGTCATGAAATTAATCGCCTGCGGCGTTGCCTTTTCCGCGGCCATAATGAGGTCGCCTTCGTTCTCGCGATCGGCGTCATCGGTCACGATCACCATTTTGCCGGCGGACAGATCGTGCAGGACCTCATCGATCGCATCGAATTGGAAGGCTTCCGGCGCTTGGATGATCATCGGATCGGTAACATCGCTTTCCGGGGCTAGGTCGCAACGGATTTAACCGCAGGGAACGCGCAGAACGTGGCCTGGTGGGGGCGAGACTCCGTCGAGCCGGCGTCAAGAATTCTGAAGAGACTGTGCTTTGCCCTCGACGGAGTCTCGCGCTACCAGGGCCCTAACGAGAGATATCCGCCTGACTCAGCAGCTTGAAGCCTTCACCCTGAAGCACGGAGGTGGCGCACTCCGTGTCGTCCACGTGCATCGCCAGGGCCGCGAGGCCATGCGGCCGGGTCAGGAGCGGATAGCTGAAATGCATATTCACCTCCGCCATGAGGAGTGCGGCGAGCAGCTCGGAAAGCTCGGTCGCGACCTCCGACATCTCCACCACCACCATTTCGCAGACGCTGAACGCGACATCGTGTTCGTGGAAGATATTCTCCACCGTCTCGGGATCGCTCACCACGACGCGGGCGATCGCCGAATCGGTCTGCTCTGCGATACTGAGTGCCACAACGTGCGTGTTCCGCGTGCTGAGCAGCTTCACGATATCAAGCATCGCTCCGACCTTGTTGGGGAGGAAGATGGAGAACTGTTTCACCAGCGGACCGGCGATGTGCGAGGTGGTTTCAGGATTCTTCGTAGCCATAAAATCCCGCATCACGCGGGTCGACAATATGCGAGTGGCGCGCCGAGGGTGGCAACTGAATAGTTGGCGTCTGGCGGCGCAGCAGAGACTTGCCGTTCGCGTGTCGCTGCAGGAGTGAAATCGCATGCCCCATCGCAGTTCCGGTCCATCGTCGCCAAATCGCTACGTCGCTTTTCTCCGCGGTATCAATCTGGGTAAGCGGAGGCCACCGATGAGCGAGTTGCGGGCGCTCTTCGTTGAACTCGGTTTCGCCGAGGTCGAGACCTTCATCGCCAGCGGGAATGTTCTCTTTTCAACCACGAGCAACGAGGCAAAGAAGCTCGAGGAAAAGATCGCGCAGCATCTCGAGAAGTCGCTCGGTTACCGAGTCGATACTTTTCTGCGCACGGCTGAGGAAGTCGTCGCGCTCGGAGAAGGCAAAGTCTTTCCGGAGGAAGGCCAGGAAGGAATCACCGTGCACGTCGGATTCCTGCACGACAGGTTACCGGCGGACGCAGCGAAGAAACTGACTGCCATGAAAACAGCCGAGGACGAGTTTCGCGTCGGCGAGCGGGAGTATTACTGGCTTTGCCGGGTTCGCACCTCCGACTCCAAAGTCTGGAGCCATCCGGAGGTGCGCGCCCTGAAATTGCCTGCTTCGTCGATGCGTAATATGACCACTGTTCGGAAGTTGATCGCAAAACATCTCGTATCAGCAAGGTCCCGAACAGCCGAGTCATCCTGAGCGAAGCGGAAACGGAGTCGAAGGATCCCGTGGAGTTTCCGTAGCACGAGCGTGCACGAACAATCGCGGGATCCTGGGCTCCGTCTTTTGGCCCGCTCAGCCTGACCCGCTTCCCAATGGTTTTGTTTGGACAGCCCGAGAGTGAGCCGATACGATCAGTGCGGGAGGAGAGGGCTTCCTGTGTCTGCCGAGATCAAATCTGATCTGCAATTTCGGGTCGGCCACGTGTTGTTCATCGACATCGTCGGCTACTCCGATCTCTTCATCACGGAGCAGCACGATTATGTCGAGCTCCTGAACGAGCTCGTGCGATCGCGGGATGGGTTTCGCCTGGCAGAGCAAAATCGTGAGCTGCTCTGCCTGCCCGCGGGGGACGGAATGGCGATGGTCTTTTCCGGCACAGTCGAAGCGGCGGTAGAATGCGCGCTGGAGATCGCGGCGGAACTAAAAGAACACCCGGAGCTGCGCGTGCGGATGGGCGTTCACAGCGGACCGATCAGCCTCATCACCGATGTGAACGATCATTCCAACGTGGCCGGCGCTGGCATCAATCTCGCCCAGCGCGTCATGAGCCGCGGCGATGCCGGTCACATCCTTCTCTCCCGGCATGTGGCGGAAGACCTGGAGCAATACCCGCGTTGGCGGCCCTGTCTCCATGACCTCGGCGAATCCGAGATCAAGCACGGTCACAAGCTCGGGATTGTGAATTGTTACACCGCTGAGGTTGGCAACCCTCAGCTCCCTTTGGCGATGCAGCCGCCTTCTCGGGTGGCAACACTCCGTCGTCATGCAAAAATGATCGCACTCGCTGGCGGCGCACTCATGGCAGCGGCGGCCGCGCTCTTTTTTCTCCGCGACTTCGGCTCTTCTAATCTCGACAAGTCGATCGCCGTTCTTCCTTTCGAGAATCTGAGCGACGATAAACAGAACAGTTATTTCGCCGACGGCATTCAAGGTGACGTGCTGACCAATCTGGCGAAGATCGGCGATCTGAAAGTCATCTCGCGCACTTCGGTGATGCAGTACGAAGGGCATCCCGGCAGTGTGCGCGAAATCGGGCAGGCACTCGGCGTCGGCGCAATCCTCGAGGGAAGCGTGCGCCGCGAAGGGAATCGCGTCCGCGTTAACGTCGAGTTAATCAACGCCCGAACGGATCGGAACGTGTGGGCGGAAAATTACGATCGCGAACTCACCGATGTGTTTGCGATCCAGAGCGACCTCGCTTTGCAGATCGCTTCCTCTCTCCGGAGCAAGCTCTCGCCGACTGAGAAAGCGCGGCTGCGGCGCGCGCCGACCAGCAACAGCGAGGCTTATCTCATTTACCTGAAAGGGCGGGATCGGGTTCAGCATTCTCATTTGCAGGAAGGAGTCGATCTTTTCCAGCAAGCGACGCAGCTCGACCCGACGTTCGCTCTCGCCTTCGCCCATTTGTCCTACGCCGAAAACACGCTTTACCAGGCCAGCGGGAATGCGGCCCTTTCCGAAAAAGCGGGCGCGGCAGCGAGAGAAGCGCTGCGACTTCAACCCAACCTGCCGGAAGGCCACTTCGCATTGGGCTACCATTATTATCGAGGTGGCGGGGATTACGACGGCGCTTTGCGCGAACTGGCCATCGCCCAAGCCGGTTTACCTAACGATGCCGATGTTTTTCTCGTCACCGGCTCGATCAAGCGTCGGCAAGGCAAGTGGTCGGAGTCGATCATCGATCTGAAACGGGCCGCGGAACTTAATCCGAAAGACCCAAACATGTGGGCGAATCTCGGCACTGCTTATCAAGCCGTGCATGACTACACCCGTGCCGAGCAATCCTTCGAGCGCGGCATCACAGCTGACCCGGATTTCTTTATGAACTATTGGCTGAGGGCGCAGTCGGAATTTGAACGCACCGGCAACCTGCAGCCGCTCCAAGAAGCGATCCAACGGACTGCAGCTATGACTGATCCCTATGGGCAAATTGTGACTTATCGCGTCCAACTAAAGTTACTGGAGCGGAAACACCAAGAAGCGCTCGACCTCCTGAACCGGGTCAGGATCGACTGGCTCTTGCCCTGGAGTCCACCGGTACCGGTACCGCGGGCGCTTCTCCTCGGCTTCATCTACCGGTTCATGAATCAGCCAGCCCGCGCGGAAACCTGTTTCCAACAGGCCAGCCAACTTTTGGAGCGAGCGCTGCGAGAGAATCCGAACGATGCGTCCCGCCATGCCCTTCTCGGCCAGGCTTATGCCGGCCTCGGTCGGAAAGAGGAGGCATTGCGCGAAGGTCAGCGCGCGGTCGAGTTATTGCCGGAATCGAAAGACGCCTCGGACGGCCCAGCCATGACTCTGGCTCTGGCTAAAACCGAAATCCTGCTAGGCGATACCGATGCCGCGCTGGTGTTGCTCAAGCGCTCTCTGGCCACTCCTGGCGGAGTGAACATCCATCATCTCGAGCTCGATCCCACCTGGGACTCGCTCCGCGCAAATTCGCGCTTCCAAGAAATCCTCACTTCCCTCATAACTCCCTTAACAACCAACCAGAAAGAATAATATGGCCGACGAACAAAACACCAACGAAAACAACCCCGAAGAAGATAGCCCCAAGAAAACTCTCCCCCATTTTCATGATACGCTTTCGAAATATATCCGGCGGATCGAACTCGCGGAAGAGAACGCAGACTTAAGTGCTTCGATTATCACTTCCGACGATCTCTATATTCCGGCCCTCACCGATGGACCGATCAAGCGTCATCAGATTGCCTGGCGTCTTTACGAACTTTCAATGTTTTACATTGTGAAGGCGGATCCCGGAACCACCGTTGAGGAGCATTTCCACGACGAAGATGTCTTTCGTCTTCTTATCCACGGCTCACTTAAAGTGACGGCGGGTGTGGAGAAGGGAAGGATGCAAAAGCAGATGACTGAGTGGCAGTGGTTCGTCGTTCGCGCCGGAACGCCGTACGAAATAGAGGCGGACTGCCAGCACGGCTACGTCGCTCTGGGAGGCTACAGAATGCGGTGCCGGCCAGAGCAAATCACGTGAACATCAGGTTTCTTTGCGGTGGGGCGGCGCTCCTGCTCCTCGCAGGTTGTGCCAGCAACTCCTCACGACTGATTGGTTCGGTCCGACCGCCGATCAATCCAGAGCAGGTGCGGGTCTATAAGAGTCCGCCGCCCCATTATGAAGAAATCGCGACGCTCGACGCCAGCAGCGCCGTCCGCTTCTTTCATGGTTCGTCCCAGACAAATGAGGAAGCGATTCAGCGGCTCAAGGAAGAAGCCGCGAGGGTCGGAGCGAACGGTGTTCTCCTGACTCTCGTAGGGGATGAACCGAGCGGCTCGATCGGCATCGGGGTCGGCGGCGGAGGATATGCCTCCTCTCGTAGTGCTGTGAGCGGCGGCGCGAGCGGCGCGGCGCCCTTGGTCAAAACTGGCGCGCACGGCCTTGCCATCTACGTCCCAGGTCAGCCCTAAGACTTCGATGTTTGGCTTCGGACGTGAGCGACGACGACGAGAGCTACGCAACCAGCCGATCTCGGAGGCGTGGCGCGCGATCATCTCGCGAAATCTCCCCTTCTTTGAACGGCTAACTGCGGACGACCAGAAGGAGTTACTCGGCCATCTGCAGGTCTTTCTCAGCGAGAAGCGCTTTGAAGGTTGCGCCGGATTGCAGCTCACCGACGAGATCAGAGTCACCATCGCCACCACCGCCTGCCTGCTGCTCTTGCATCGTAAGACGAATTACTTTCCGCAGCTCCTCACCATCCTCGTGTATCCATCCGGCTATCTGGTCGAAGAAAAACAACCTTTCGATGGATCAGTCTGGACGGAAGGCAAATCAGGCCGCCTGGGAGAGACCGAGGGAAGAATGGGCTCCCTTGTCCTCGCCTGGGACGCTGCGAAAGAAGGCGGCCACGATCCGGCCGATGGAAAGAATCTGATCATTCACGAATTTGCGCATCAGCTCGACTACGAAGACTTCGCAGCCGACGGAGTCCCGGCGCTTGCGACCCGGGAAGACCTGCGGGAATGGACGGCCGTGATGCGGACGGAGTTCGCGCTCCTCCGCGCCTCCGATGAAACAGGGATTCCTACTCTGCTCGACACTTATGGGGCGACGAATCCGGCCGAGTTCTTCGCCGTCGCGACGGAGGCGTTCTTTGAACAACCGCGCGCACTCCGCCGTTTGCATCCCAAGTTATACAACGAGATGCAGCGCTTCTTCCAACAGGACCCAGCCGCTTACTCCAGCGAAGAACCGGCCTGATGGATCAAATCCCAATCTTGATTCGCGCCCGCGCGCACCTCGATAGCTTTGATCGACTGGAGGAAGGAAAAGCCCGGCTGAGAGGCTGGATTTTTCGGCCGGATATTCAAATCAACCGCTTGGATATCCATCTCAATGGCAAACGCTGGGTTGCCTCGTTGCCATTGCAGGAAAGGCCGGATGTGTGTGCAGCTTATCATCAGACGACGATCGCTAAGACTGTCGATCTCGGTAGGAGCGGCTTCGATGTTACGGCTCCGCAGCCGGAGAAGTTTTCCGTGAATACTGGGCCGATCATCTCTCTCAGTCCTCTCGGAGCTGACGGATGTCCCCTTGAGTCGTTCCACACTTACTTTCACGATCTCCAAAAGGACTCGGAATCTCTTCCCCAGCCTCCAAAGGAACTGCAGGATCGCATCGGTGGAAGCGATGTTTTCCTATCCGTCGCTGGTCAGCTAACGAGTCTTATCTTGAGTGCCATCGGAAGATACAGGTCCTTCTGCGAGCCAGGCACCATTCTCGACTGGGGTTGCGGCTGCGGAAGAGTGATGGGTCAGATGATGAAACTCGTTGCGCCGGACAGGTTGCATGGTTGTGACATCGACGCTGAGGCTGTCTCCTGGGACCAGCAAAACCTTCCTGGTCCGCACTTCCCCCGAATCGAACCCTACCCTCCGACCACTTATCCCGATGATTTCTTCGATATCATCTACGGGATTTCCGTTATGACTCATCTCGACGAAGAAACTCAGCTGGCCTGGCTGCGGGAGCTACAACGCATTTCGCGTCCGGGAGCGATTCTCGCGCTCTCAGTGATTGGTGAGAATCTGCGGCAAACCAAAATGCCGGCAGAGTTATTGACCATGTATGGCGAGCGAGGATTCGCCAGCTATGTGCCGGATTATTCTGACTCTTTGGCGGAGTATTCGCATCGAGGCTATTACAAGGAGTCATATCATCGTCGCGATTATCTCGCGGCGACCTGGGGCGAGTTTTTCGAGATTTTGGAATGCGTCGAGACGAAGCATCAGGATCTCCTTGTTCTTCGGGCGCACTAACGAGACCTGTTCAACCCGCTGTTTCCAGTTAAGTTCGAGCTCCGAAAATGGACGAGGATAACGAACTCATCGCCACCCGGCGGCACAAGTTAGAAACGATGCAGGCGCGGGGCGTTGCGCCCTTCGGCCGCAGCTACGAGACGAGCGGCAGCATCGGCGAGGTGCGTGAGCAGTTTGCCGAAGGCGCCAGCTTCCGCATCGCCGGGCGCATCACCGCGCACCGTGACATGGGGAAGAGTCATTTCCTCGACCTGCGCGACGCGACCGGGCGGCTTCAGATTTACGTGCAGGCGAAAGAGCTTGGGCCGGAACAAATGGAAATCTTCGGCCTGCTCGACCTCGGAGATTTCATTGGCGTGGAAGGAAGTTGCTTTCTCACGAAAACCGGAGAGCTGACTCTCAAGGTTCACCGCTTCGAAGTCCTGGCGAAGACGCTCCGGCCACTTCCGGAAAAGTGGCACGGCCTCACTGACGTCGAGGCGCGCTACCGCCAGCGCTATCTCGATCTCATCACGAACGAACGCTCTCGCGAAGTCTTTGTTCAACGCATCACGGTTCTGCGCGAGCTGCGTCGCTTCCTGGAAGATCGCGGTTTTCTTGAAGTGGAAACCCCGATGCTGCAAGCCGTGCCGGGCGGTGCCGCGGCGGAGCCGTTCCGAACCCATCACAATGCGCTCGGGCTGGATCTTTACCTGCGGATCGCGCCCGAGCTTTACCTAAAGCGGTTGCTCGTCGGCGGCTTCAACAAAGTCTTTGAAGTAAATCGCAACTTCCGCAACGAAGGCATCTCTCGTCGGCATAACCCGGAGTTCACGATGCTGGAAGCTTACTGGGCCTACGCGGATTTCGAGAAGATGGCGGAGCTGGTCGAGGAGATGATCTGCCATCTCGCAACGAAAGTTTCCGGAGGTCTGCAGGTGGAACACCGCGACGCCGAGGATCAGGTCATTCGCACCCTGAATCTGGCGCGGCCCTGGCGCCGCGCGCCTTATCGTGAGCTCGTGCGCGAGGTGGCGGGCGCCGATTGGTTTGACCTAACGAGTGAAGGACGGCGCGAAAAGGCGAAGTCGCTCGGCGTGGAGATCAGCCCGCAGATGGCTGACTATGAGGTGACGCAGCAGGTCTTTGAGAAGCTTGTCGAGGAGAAGAGTTTCGATCCTTGCTTTGTGACTCATTGCCCAAAGGAACTCGTGCCGCTGGCGAAGCAAAACCTGGAGGATGATTCCCTTGTCGATGTCTTCGAGCTGATCATCAACGGTCAGGAGATCGCGCCTGGTTATTCCGAATTGAACGACCCGATCGTGCAGCGCCGCCGTCTCCTCGAACAAGTTGGCGAAGAGACGCAGAAAGTGGACGGAGATTTCCTCATCGCGCTTGAACACGGGATGCCGCCAGCCGGCGGTTTCGGTCTCGGAATCGATCGACTGGTGATGCTCCTGACCGGCGCGGAATCGATCCGCGACGTGATTCTTTTCCCGCTCCTGAAACCGAAGCGCGATTAGATGCTAAGCGTCGAGATCGCGCATATCGGGCAGTACCTCACGGAGTATTCGCGGCTCGCGACCGCTTTGGATAAAGCGGGCGCGGCGCCGGCGCCGGGCGAGGTGGAATTTCTCACGGAAACCACCGCCCGCGACTGGCGAGGGATCGGGATGCTCCCGCCTGCCGAGGTGCTTTTCGCCGCGGCAGTCACGAGCATTCTCGCGCCTCCTTCGGCGATCGAGTTGGGGACAGCGTCCGGCTTTTCCACCGCGATCATCGCCAAGATAATGGCGCTGCGTGAGGCGGAGCGTGGCGCGCCGGGAAAGTCGCCGCTCCTGCACACGATTGATAAGTGCGCCGACTTTCCGCCCGACCCGACGAAGCCGATCGGTTTCGCAATCGATCTGGTCGCGCCGGAGCTGCGTGAACGCATCGTGCTGCATCCGTTGCACGATTCCTCATTTTGCCAGGAGCTGCCGTCCAATGGCGAATTGCGCTTCGCTTTCATCGACGGCAATCACCGGCATCCCTGGCCATTGGTCGACGTGCTGCGCATCCAGGCGCGGATGGCTGGTGGCTGGATTTTGCTCCACGACATCGATTTACCGGCGACGATCGCCCGCGCGCAGGCTGAAGGACGAGCGGGTGACCTGCAACCGGCGAGTGGCGCAAAGCACGTTTTCGATTTTTGGCCGGACGCAAAGATTTCCGCGGGTAACATCGGCCTTGTTCGAGTTCCATCCGATCGTCGTTCGTTAGGCACACTGATCACGCCACTACGCGATTTCCCGGCCGAGGTCAGTGCGGGAAGTGCGACGAAACGTTGGCGCGAGATTGACCGCTTGCGGCTCTAGACGAGAGAAATGTCGATCCTCGACTAGCTGTGTTGCGGCTTCTTCTTTCCCCTATGTTCGTTAGGTACGCTGGTTTGAAGCGCAGCGGCGCGAGCCTCGGCTTTTTGCGCATCCGCTGGCTGTTCGGCGGCGCGGTATTCCTGGGCCAAATGCTCCCAAGCCAACTTGTATTTTGGATTGACCTCCGTGGCGCGCCGGAAAGATTTCAAGGCGTCCCGATGTTTGCCCTGCTTTTCATAAGTCAGGCCGAGATGCTCCCACGCCGGCGAATAAGTCGGCGCTAGTTTGGTAGCGCGTCGCAAGTGATCGAGTGCCGGTCCGGTCTGACCGGTTTCCTCGAGGCAATAACCGAGCTGCGCGTGCACGAGATAGCTATTTGGCGCAAAGTGCGCCGCGTGTTCCAAGGGTGCGATGGCGTCCGCAATGCGGCCGGCGTTGATGTAGGAAAATCCCAGATTAGCCAGAATCGAAGCGTTATCGGGCGCTAGTTGTGCGGCGCGAACGACGGCGCGCAGACTTTCGGAAGAATTGCCGTTAGCGGTTTGCGCGCGCGCGAGTTCAACCCAGGCTCCGGCGGAAGCGGGCGCAAGTTCGGTTGCCCTCTTCGCATCGACCAGCGCTTCCGCTTTATGGCCGGCGTTCCCCTCAGCTTCCGCGAGAAAAATCCACCCATCGGCGCTTTTCGGATTCAGGGCGAGAAACTTCTCAAGATGAGAAATGGCCAGCTTGTGGTGATGCGCGCCCGAGTGCAGCATGCCGAGCAGCAGATAGGGCGGCGCAAACTTCGGATCGAGCGCAATCGCCTTTTCCAGTTCGCGCTGCGCGATGCTGAACTGATAAGTGGCAATGCCGAGAAAGCCGTCAACGTAGCGCACCTGCGCGCTGCGCGGGAAGGCTTTGACGAGGCGATCGGAGGCGAAGACGGCCGGCAGTAACTTGTGCTCGCGAAACGCAGCCTCGAGCTTTTTGCCATCTGGCGTCGCGAAGGCCGGATCGACCTGCGCGGAAATTTTCGGCGCCGGCTTCTGCACCAGCTTTTCCGGCGGCGGCAGCTTTTTGAGCAAGTCGTCCACGGAGGTTTCTTGGGCAGTTAGCCTTGTTAGGCAGGCAGCGCTGAGCAGGAGGATGGCAGGAACTTTGAGACGCATGGCCGGGGATATAGATGAGCGGGCGCGATTTTCCAGCGAGAAAAGCCGTACGTTGTCAGCCCGTCGGTTCACGGCTAGAAGCGAACGATGTTGTCGCGCGCCGCTTCTCTCCTGGTCTTTCTCGTCATCGGCGTCGAGCCGTTACCGGCAGCTTCCGCCCCGCAAGGATGCGTCTGGAAAGTCACCAATCCACAGGGGCATTCTCTTTATCTTGGTGGCTCGATGCATTCTTTGCTCGCCACCGACTATCCGCTGCCGCCGACCTATAACCGCGCGTTCGATGATTCTTCCGCGCTGGTGCTCGAAGAAGGCATCGACGTTTCGATCAAGACGGCACAGAAGTTTTACCGGAGCGGCTTTTACGACAAGGGAGATACCCTTAGGAATCATCTCGATCCGCGGACCTACGATTATCTGCGCCGCTTTTTTGCGTTGGTGCACGTTCCGGAGGCGCAATGGTCGAAATGCAAGCCGTGGATGTTGCTCGACTTTCTCGTTAGTCAGAGCACGAATCAGCTCGGCGTGGAGTTCTATCTCGTCGGCCGCGCCCGGGCGAACCAGAAGCCGGTGCTCGGTCTCGAGTCCTTCCGCGAACACGCGGAAATCATCTCCGGTCTGAGCGACAAACAGGCGGAGCTGGCGATCCTCCTTAATTTCATCCCTCAAGGCAACGGCGCGGAACTCCGGACGCGCATGACTTCCGAATGGCGGCGAGGCGACGTCGAAGCGCTTGCGCGTGACGAGGTCCGCCAGATGCACGATCTGCCGTTTTTTGGAAAGCGGCTGATCGACGAGCGCAATCGCAACTGGATTCCGAAGATCGAAGGCTACCTCGCGCGCGGTGAGAATTACTTTGTGGTCGTGGGCGCCGGACATCTCGGCGGCCCGAACGGCCTGCTCGCCCTGTTGCGCGCGCAGGGCAATCGCGTCGAGCAGCTTTAACGCTGCGGCCGGAAAATCGGTGGCTGAAATTGCCGCGGGTGCTAACTTCCGCCCATGGACAAGCCACAAATCACCGCCTACCTGAAAACGCATTGCGGTTGGAGCGGCGGCGTGCGCGCCGTGCTCGCGAAATACAATCTTCCTTACGAAGAAAAAGACATCATCCAGAACCCGGCTTTCCGTTGGGAAATGGAAGCGAAGAGCGGTCAGCCCCTCTCCCCCTGTGTGGAAGTGAACGGCGAGATGCTGGCTGACGTGAGTGGCGAAGAAGTCGAGCGTTACCTCGTCGAGCACAACCTTGTGGAATCGAGCAACGCCGAAGCCGGCGTGCCGATTAATGCGCCCTGCGCAAATGAGATGCACGGCGAGCCGGTAAAGCTGAAATTCTGACGAACGCGTGTAGGCGCATCGCCCCATTGGGTCATTCGGAGCGGAGCAGCGGAGCCGAGGGGCCTGTTCAGCTTCCGTTGGCTTCGATTGCGGCTTTTTGAGAGGTCAGCTTCGCACCTCCCGTCGATTCACCGAATCCCTCGACTCGTTTCAACTTCTCTCGAAATGACTCGGGGGAAGGCGGAACGGAAACCGCGTCTTTCCTCGCCGCGGAGCTGTGATTAGTTTCTCGCGCGCCTTCGTCTCATCCCGCGCAGCGCCCATTTTCCGATGAAACTTTTTGCCCGCACGGGCGCCGCAAAAAAATCCAGCACGCCGAAAAGCAAAATCGCCAGGAAAGGCAGCCGTCGCTGGCGCTGGGTCGTCGCGATTTTCCTTGTTGTCATCCCGTCGATCGTGCTCGCCGCGGTTCTGGCGACCTACGCGATTTGGGCCCAGACGTTCGACCTGAAACGGCTCGGCACGATGCCGGAGCGAAACACCGTTTTCGACGTGGACGGCAAAATCTACAGCCGGCTCGCCGGCGCCAACCGGCTCAAGATTCCGCTCAAACAGGTCTCGCCCTGGTTCATCAAGGCATTGATCGCGCGTGAGGACACACGCTTCTACGAGCACGGCGGAATTGATTGGCGTGGCGTGGCGCGCGCGCTTTTTCGCGATGTAACGAGTGGCTCGGCCAAGGAAGGCGCGAGCAGCATTACGCAGCAACTTGCGCGCAACAGCCTTCCGTTAGGCGGCCGCACGATCAGCCGAAAGCTGCTCGAGGCGATGGTGGCACTCCGCATCGAACGCAACCTGACGAAAGACCAGATCCTCGAGTTGTATGTGAACCGGATCTATTTCGGCTCCGGCTGTTACGGGATCGAGACGGCGTCGCAGGCTTACTTCGGCAAAGACGCTTCGAAGCTCGATCTTTCTGAAGCGGCGGTGCTCGCCGGATTAATCCGGAGTCCAAACCGTTTTTCGCCCTTGAAGAATCCGAAGGGTGCGATCGCGCAGCGCAACACCGTGCTCCACCGAATGCGGGAGCTGGAGAAAATCAGCGCCACGCAAGAATCCCAGGCCGAACACGAGAAGCTGAATTCGCATCCGCGGCGCCTCACGTTGATCCAGGAAAACTACGCGATGGACGCCGTCCAGCGGGATCTCAATCTTCTTCTCACCCAGGATCAGATCGATAACGGCGGTCTCTTCATTTACACCACACTCGATCCGGTTGTGCAGAAAGCCGCGACCGACGCAGTCGAGAAACAGCTCGCGAAAATCGAGCGCGAGCCGGGATTTCATCATCCGCTGAAGTCGCAATATCGCCCGCCTGCGGAAGGCGAGGATAACGCGATGCCATACCTCGAAGGCGCGCTCGTCGCGATCGATAACGCGAGCGGCGGCATCCGCGCCCTCGTCGGCGGGCGCGATTATGCGCAGAGCAAATTCAACCGCGCGCTCCCGCCGGCGAATCGCCAGATCGGTTCCTCTTTCAAGCCGTTCGTTTATACGCTCGCTTTCATGCACGGCTTATTGCCTGGCGCGGCGGTCAGTGACGGACCGATTCGTCCGGGAGAAATTCAGGGCGCGGGCAATTGGTCGCCGGGAAATTCCGACGGGCGCTATGGCGGTATCCAGCCCGTCTCGTATGGGCTGATTCATTCGCGGAACACGATGAGTGTGCGCGTCGGTGAATTCGCCGGACTCGATGACACGCAGAAGCTGGGGACTACGCTTGGTCTCGGCTCAGAGATCCCGCACGGCGCAGCCATTTACATCGGCTCGTTCGAGAGTGACCTGAAAGATCTCACCGCGGCCTACACCGTGTTTCCGAATGCCGGAGTGCGGAAGCAGGCTTACATCATCGAGCGGATCGACGATCAAAAT
This sequence comes from Chthoniobacterales bacterium, assembly GCA_025929155.1. Lineage (GTDB taxonomy): Bacteria > Verrucomicrobiota > Verrucomicrobiia > Chthoniobacterales > UBA10450 > Palsa-1392. Next base: position 27,497 of record JAICMR010000019.1, read on the forward strand.
CACCATCCGATTTATCGCGCCGCCCATCTCAGTGCGCCGGTCTTGGATCCGGGCGCGACCTGGATGACGACGCAATTGATGGAGCAAGTGATGACGCGCGGGACCGCAGCCAGTTCGCGGTCGTTAGGCTTCAAATTGCCGGCGGCGGGAAAAACGGGCACGACCAACGACTTCAAGGATGCGTGGTTTCTCGGCTTCACCAGCTCGATAACCTGCGGCGTCTGGGTGGGTTTCGACCAGCCGACCACGATCATGTCGCACGGTTATGGGGCGGCGCTCGCCTTGCCGATCTGGACGCAAGTGATGAACAAAGCGGCCGCGAAATATCCGGCGGAACCGCTCGAGCCGACGGTCACTCTTCAGCACGTCACGGTCTGCTCGATTTCCAACGCGATCGCGACCAGCGGTTGCGTTGCCGCCGGGACGGCTTACGACATCAACCTCCCTGTCACCGAAGTGCCGCGCGGCATCTGCCAGGTGCATGGCGGCGCGCCGACGCAACTGGGCCAGCGGATCGAGCAGCTCGGCCGCAAAGTGCAGCAGGCGCCGCGGAGTATCATCGAGTCCTTCAAACACTTCTTCGGCGGCGGGCGGTGAGGCTGTAACTCAGGCTGGAAGCGTCGGCGGGCAGTTTTTGGCAAGGCGAGACTCCTGTCGAGCCGGAAGCGACTGTCGTATTTCGCGCGCATGTCACCCGCTCGGCCCCGACAGAGTCTCGCCCTACCACGGTCGTTTCGCGCGGGCGCGCACGATCATCACTCGTAGGTCGACTATGCTAGCTCCCGGACCCGACGTATTCAGCCGAGTAAGTGTCGAACTTCGCAGTCGAGCCGACGGCGGGCGGGCTCTTCACGTCGTAAACATTGTTCCCGACCACTTCCTGCGATTGCGTGTCCCAGATCATCACGCTCTTCTTTGCGCCCGCTGCGGTGTTCTGATTTTTCTCGGTATCGACCGCGATATAACGCGTCTTACGCGCCTTCATTTCGCTTTTCCGTTTCGCCGACATCTGGGCGTAAGCGCGCTGCGCCCGCTCCTCTGCAATGCGGTGCTGACGTTCGGTCGCTTCATGCGTGGCGATGATGTAGGTAGCAACCGCGATGACCGCTCCGGTGGCGGCCCCGATTGCGACCGATTCACCAGTGCTGGCGCCGGCCGCGCTCGCGATGCCACCGGCCGTGGCGCCGCCGGCTGCGCCGAAAACACCGGCGTTTTGCAGCGGCGTCATGTCGGCACAACCTGCGCCGAGGACTGAGACTGCCGCGAGGAGAGCGGAAGACTTGAGCAAGGAAGTTTTCATACGGCGCAGACTTTGAGCTGGTCGCGAGCAAGCTGACAAGACTTTTGTTGCAAAGCTGCTGCGCCCGGTCGCAAAAGCGCGGAGCGAGAGGTCCGGCGGTCCCGCAGGCAAGCTGACTGTGCTACTGCTTGCCGTCCGCGCGGCCGAAAAACTGGGTCAGGGCGTCGATCCGTTTCCCAGCGCGACGTTATGCTGGCGACACCATTCCTCCGCCGGCCGGTTTCCGGCTTCCGCCGCGCGCCGATACCAATCTTTCGCCTCGGTCGCGTTCGCGTCGACGCCGGTGCCGAGTTCGTAGCAACGCGCGTAGAGATACATGCAAAAGGCGTTGTTCTGCTTCGCGCCTTCCCGGAAAAGGTTGAGCGCTTTCTGGGTTCGCGCGGCCTGGTCGCGGCCGAGATCGGTTTGATCGCTCGTGAGGTAAAGCACGCCGAGGTTGCCTAACGAGTCAAGGTAGTTCATTTGCGCCGCTTTGGTATAAAGCTTGAAAGCCTCCTTATCGTTAGGCGCAGCGCCAATTCCCTTGTGATAACAAGTTGCCAGTTGATCCATCGCGCGGGGATCGTTCGCCGCGGCGGCGTCCTGCAAAAGCGAGACGGCTTTGCCTTCATTCTTGCTCACCCCTTTGCCGTAGAGATAACACTCCGCCAGCAGAGTCCCCGCGCTCACCTCTCCGGCCGCGCGCGCCTGCTCAAACCATTGCGCCGCCTTCACGAAATCGCGCTCAACCCCGGCGCCGTTCGAGTAACGCAGGCCGATCTCCGACATGGCGTGCGCACGCCCCTGCGCCGCCGCGGCGCAAAGCCAGTCAAAGGAGGCTTTCGGATCGCGCTTCCGCAGAAATTCCCCCAGCAATTCCATCGCACTGGAGGAGCCGAGCTTGGCCGCTGCCATGAGCGGATCCCGCATCTGATCCTCGCTGGCCTCGGCCCAGGCTTTTTTGTCGCCCAGCAACTTGCTCAGTAACAATTCCAAGCGCACGCGTCCGACGTCGCGCTGCGGAAATTTTTTCTCCAGGTCCACGTAAGCCATCACCGCGCGCGGCCAATCCCGAGCCGCTTCGTACTTTTCCGCGTCCGCGAGCGACGCCCGCGTCAGTTCTTCCGGGCTCGCCGAGGTCGCGGCCGGCGAAGCTGCTGGAATAACGGACGGAGCAATTGTGGCCTGGAGGACAGCCGGTTTTGGCGGGGCCGCGATTGAGGGAAACGGTGCGATTGCCAGCGACGGCGGAGCGCTCGTCGTTTTCGGAGCCGGCCGCGACCTCAGGAAAAGCGCGACGCCCGCGCCGAGCAGAAACAAAACGAGCAGTGATGCCAGGACGATTCCTCGTCGTGATCTGGGCGTGGCGATCGGCGCCGGCTCCGCGCTCTTCGGCGGCGCGATCGGCTCCTCGATCATAGTAGGAAAATCCTGCTCGTCGTTAGGCAAAGGAGGCGGTGTTTTCAATTTCGCCAGGCAATTCTCCAACTCGCTCCGCAACTCCGCCGGGGTTTGCGGCCGCCGCGCCGGATCTTTCTCGATCATTCGACCGAGGACCGAGCGCACGCACACCGGCACATTTTCCAGCTTCTCCAGCGGCGGCGGCTTGTGCAGGTGCTGGCTCATGACCTGCGCGAGCGAGCCGCCAAACGGCGCCTGCCCGGCGAGCATGTACCAGAGCGTTACGCCTAACGAATAAATGTCGGAGCGGACATCGATCTCTTTTTCCTCCAGCTGTTCGGGACTGGCGAAATGCGCCGTCCCGACGAATCCGCCCATCGAGAGCGTGGCCAGATCGTCGCTCTCTTCGTGCTTAACCGATTTCGCGAGGCCGAAGTCGATCACCTTGACGAGAAAATCATCGTCCTCTTTCACGAGCATCAGGTTGGCCGGCTTGATGTCGCGATGGACGAGGTGGTGTCTGGCTGCCGCCCCCAGCGCGCGCGTCACCTGAATCGTGATGCGCAACGCGATCGTCGGCTCGATCGGTCCGTGGCGTTTGATGAAAGCCTCAACCGTCTCGCCATCGACAAATTCCATCGCGTAGAAAAAGGCGTCGCGACTCGTCCCGAGATGAAAGACGGAAGCGACATTCGGATGCCGCAACTGCGCCGCCGCCCGCGCCTCGCGCAGGAAACGCTGCTGCGCGACCTCGCTTTCGAGGAACTTCGAGTTGATCACCTTGAGCGCGACGTTTACCCGCAGATTCGTGTCGAAGGCTTTGTAGGTGATCCCCATCGCGCCGCGCCCGAGCTCGAAAAGCGAGCCGTCGTCGCGGGTCAGCACCTCGTAGTGGTCGAATAAGATCTTCTCCGCCATCGCAAGGAGCGCACTATATCGCCCAATGAACGCGACGCGCCATCGCCAATCGTTCGGCGCAGAACCCGATCTTGTCGCACGCGACCTGCTGCCAGATAATGCAACCACTCGTTATGCCCGCCAAACTTCGCGTCACGCCGCTCACCGGCAATCCCTTCGACCTAACGATCGGCAACACCGCTACGATTGGGCGGACGCGCGACAACATCGTCTGCCTGAGCGGCAGTCCGCTCGTCTCTCGCCAGCACGCGCTCGTTCGTTGTCACGATGGTTATCAGTATCAGATCATCGACCTCGGGAGCCGCAACGGCACTTATGTGAATGATCAGCGCGTCATCATGCCCACGACCTTGAGCGACGGCGCGCGGATTTTGATCGCGAAAAACGAGCTCCTCTTCGAACAGGTAGAAGACGACTATGCAACCGCGGCGCTCGAAGTCACGCTTGCCGGTTCGATGGCGGGAGCGAATTCGGCTGTCCAGCCGGTGGCATTGTTAGTCTGCGACATTCGCGGTTTCAGCACGATGGCGGAGAAAATTCCCAGCTCCGACCTGGCGCAACATCTTGGTGTCTGGTTTCGCGAAGCAGGCAATCTCGTGACAAAGAACGGCGGCACGATCGACAAATTTATCGGCGACGCCGTCCTGGCTTATTGGAGCGGCTGCGGCGATCAGCCGGTCAATTGCGCTGGGACGCTTGAGATCGCGCGCCAGTTATTGGCGCTGGCCGGCACGACGAAATGGCCGGATGGGCAGCCGTTTCGCGTCGGCGTGGCGCTGCATTATGGGTCGGTCACCTGCGGCAATGTCGGTGTCGATGCGCAGCGCGACGCGACGATCATCGGCGATGCCGTGAACACAGTTTTTCGGCTCGAGTCGGTCATGAAAGAACTCAATCAGGCGGTCGTGCTCTCGGCAGATTTCCGAGAAAACTTGCCCGCTTCGGAAAACCTGGTCGATCTCGGCGAAAGAAAGCTAAAAGGAAAGCAACAGGCGGTCGGCGTTTACGGACTCGCCTGGAGCGCGCGATAATCAGCTGGGGTATCGATGTCGATCGCTCCCTCTGGGAAATCGATCGGCGCGACATTAGCCGGGTGGCGATCGATGATCACTTTTGCCCCCTCTTCGTTAGGCAAAACCAGCAGCTCCGCGCGGTAATGCTGCGCGAAAACCGCCGGGACACCGCGCGTGCCGGAGTAAGCGGAGGCGACGATTGGTTGCTGCGTTTCCTCATGCCTGCGGATCAGCTGGCGAATTACTTCCGCGTTCACGTGCGGCTGATCACAGGCAGCGAGCACGACTGCGTCCCAATCGGGCAACGCGGCGACGCCGGCTCGAATCGAGCTGCCGATGCCTTCGTTCCAATTTTCGTTAGACACGAGCTGCACGTTGAGATGTTGGAGCGCGACCTCGATTGCTTCTCTGTCTCGCCCCACAACAACCGCGACTGGTGCGCAGCCAGCAGCGAGCGCCGCTTCTGTGACCCGCGAGACGAGTGGTTTCCCTTGGAACTCGAGCAACTGTTTTGGTTGTCCCAGCCTGGCCGAGCCCCCGGCCGCAAGCACGATCGCCGCGACCTTCATGCCACAGCCAGATCCGGCACCACGTGAATCGGCCTTCGCCGGTCACGAAGCGATTGCGCATTGGCGTCGGCAAAGACCGATTGAATTTCCGCGACCATCGCGAGTGCGATCTGCTCCGGCGATTCCGCGCCGATGTCGAGCCCGGCCGGCGCGAAAAGTTCGGAGCGCGCTTCGACCCCCGCGTCAGCGAGCGCGTGCAACAACTGGTCGCGGCGGCGGCGCGGACCTAGGAGCGCGACGTAGCGCAGCCTGAGCGGCAGCAACTTGCAGAGCGCGGCAAAATCGCGGCCGTAGTTGTGCGTTTTCACGATCGCGGCCGTCCACTCGTCGAGCTCGTTAGGCAACGCCGCCGCCTCGTCGGCCTCGAGCAGTTGCCAGCCGAGTGCTCGCGCAAAAGTGCGCAGGGCGGGGCTGTCCGGCCCGTCGCCGATCAAAATCAATCGCACAGGCGGCTCGATTTCCTGCACGAAGGCATCCGCCGGAGCGGGTTCGCCACTCGCGAGCAGCCGGCTGCCTAACGATTCTGTGACCACGACGCAAGTTTGCCGCGCGCGAAATGCTGCGGCGATGCCTTCGAGAAAACCGGGCGGAAGCTTCTCCACGAAAACATCAATCGCGCCGTTGCAGCCGTAGCGCCGCCGGGTGTCGAAATGGAGTGACACCGACTCGCCCGTCGCGATCACCTCCTGCGCGCGCGCCGCGACTTCTTCTTCCAGACAACCACCGCTGAGCGTGCCGATGAAGCTGCCATCCGCGGAGATGAGCATGCGCGCGCCTGGTCGCCGATAGCTGGAGCCATTCGCCCTAACGAGAGTGGCGAGCGCGAATGGCTTCCCTGGTTGCAGCTCGTCTGCGCGGAGTATGTCCAACATTTCTTTCATATCTGCCGCTGTTCTTCCCGGCAAGGTTCGCTGCCGCGCGTCACCTTAAATTAGCTTATCCGGCGTGATCGGCAGGTCGCGCACGCGCCGACCAGTGGCGTGATAGACCGCGTTCGCGACCGCCGCCGCGATCCCGGTGATCCCGATCTCGCCAATGCCGCGCGCGCCGATCGGATTGAATGCAAAGTCGGGTTCGCCCACAAATTCGACCTCGATGTGCGGAATATCGGCATTTGTTGGAACATGATAATCCGCAAGATTCGCGATCACGGGAAGGCCAGTCTTGGGGTCGTATTCGGTCTCCTCCGTCAGCGCCATGCCGATGCCCATGACGACGCCGCCGATGATCTGGCTGCGCGCCGGTTTATAGGTCACGACGCGGCCGCAATCAATCACGCTGACGACGCGCGTTACCTGCACGCGCGGCATCCCGGCGGCG
>JAICMR010000109.1 GCA_025929155.1 Chthoniobacterales bacterium
AGGCGCTCCTAGATTAGCCTAACGAAAGGAAAACACCGGTCGACGCCAACCAATTTTTGCGCCTATGCTCTGGCATGTCGAAAATTGACTTTATCGGGATCGGCGCGCCAAAATGTGGAACCACCTGGATTTCTGCGCAGCTGGCGGCCCATCCGCAGATTGGCTTCGCCCCGAGTAAGGAGGTTTACTACTTTGCCGACACGATCCTCCGGCGGCTCGCGGGAAAGAAGCTTGACTGCTACACGCGCGGCGAGTCTTGGTATCATGAGCAATTTCCCCCTGCGACCGGCGTCATGACTTCGCGCGGAGAGTTTTGCCCGGCTTATCTCTACTCAGAGGAAGCGGCGTCGCGGATGGCTGCTTACCGGCCGACGATCAAGTTACTCCTTTGCCTGCGCCCGCCGGTCGAGATGATTTATTCGTGGTATTGGTATAACAGGAATGCAGTCATCGCTTCCTTGCCGCAGACTTTCGCGGAAATGATGGAGAATCCTTTCTTGCGCGACCTTGGTTGCTACGCGCGTCATCTTCAACCTTATCTCGACCGTTTCCCGGCAGAGAATATCCTGGTGGTTCAATTTGAAGCAATCCGACGCGCGCCTGAGGAAGTTCGCCGGCGCCTTTACGAATTTCTGAATGTCGCCGCGGATTTCCAGCCAGAGTTAGAGGCGGGAAAAAACGCCGCGCGAGCTCCGCGTTTTCCTCTTCTCCAGGCGGGGGCACAGAGTCTTTACGGCGGCGTATCCGCATTGCCCGGTGTAGGCAAAGTCCTGAAGTCGCCTGTTGTGGCGAAGGCTTTGCAAGGCGCCTATCACCGCTTCAACACGAAAGCGCAAAAGTATGAACCGCTCTCTGCGGAGGAGCGGCGGAAGTGGGAGGACTATTACGCGGCCGACCAGCTGGAGCTCGCAAAGCAGTTGCAGAGCCTGCAGGTCATCGCCTAAGCCGCCGAAGGCCGATGTTGCTATTGCTCTGAGACCCGAAGTTCGCCCGCTGCCTGAACGACCAGAGTAAAAGTGAGGGTGTGGACAAGCGTTCCGGACGTGCCGGTGACGGTGACTGTTGTAGAACCAACCGCCGCTTTGGGGCCGGCCTGAAAAAGAATCTTTTGCCTGTTGCCTGTTCCCTTGACCACTGCCCGAACGCCGCGAGGTAGGGGCGAGAGCGTCAGAGTGACTTGCCCGTCAAACCCATTTAAGTCGGTGATCGTGATCAAAGCGCGTGCGCTCGAACCGGGGTGCAGTGTAACACTGCTCGGCCCGGAAAGGCTGAAATCGCCTTCACCAAGGGAAACGGCGTTGTTGATCGCGCTGGCATATTGAGAGGCAAGGCCGGTTCCGTCGATGTCGTCATAGAGCCAAAGGAAGCCGCCGGTCAGGCCGCACTGATTATTCCAGCCAGTCATGATGCTCTGCACCTGCGCGGGTGTATCCACCTGGTCCCACAGTCCCGGCCAGACAGGAACACTGCCAAAGTCCCATCCGACGCAGGGATTGTTTCCAGCGCCCCCGGCGTAGGCTTGCAGATGAACGCCGTCAACGGTGCCAGGCAGCTCGGCGTTTATCTGCGAGACGACGTTGATCCAGTAGCTATTGTTCGTATAGGGATCAGGCACCACATGATAACCGAGCTTTCCCAGCATCACTCCGAAAGCGACCGTAGTCGAAGTGTCATAGCTGTTCTCATCATCGAAATCGATTGCATCGAGCGAAGGAATTGCGGCTTTTAGAGCCGCAAAATCCTTATAGAGAATGCTGTCTGGTCCGGTTCCTTGTGACCTGACCAAAGCCGCCACATCCTGCCAATCCCCAAAGTTTGAAGACCCGATACTGAAGGTAATCCTCTGGACGGTTCCTTCTTTCAAGCTCGCCATGTTTGCGGCGAAGTCAGGATGGGTTTGGTCACCAATATAAACACCATTCGAGGTGAGCGGGAACTCGCCGTTGAGATTCAGATCTCCGTTACTTTTTACCTCCACACTCCAGACGATCACTTCGGTAAAGCCCGAATTCTTCAGCTCCGCAATGTTATTGCTGGCATTGATATAAAGTGGGCCGCCACCAAAAATTCCGGTGTAACCAGTCTGGGCAAGAACCGGCGAACCAGCAAAAAGAAGAGCAGAGACCGAAGCAAAGAGAGAAGCCGCGCGATCAAGTTTCATAAGAGGTTTGAAGGTGTGACAATGCCTACAGGTTATCGCAGGTCTGTCAATAAATCGCTTTCGAAGCGCGATATAGTTGTCCGAAGTTAACTGAAAAGTCGCAGCAGGCGTGGCCGCTAACAGTCGCATCGCGAACTGCGTCCGCGCTTCAGTAGTTCTTCGTCAGCTAACGGAGCGAAGGAGACGCTGGGAATTCCGCGCCATTGGCGCTTTCGTTTCACCCATGCTTTACACGAAGCTTTTCCGACTCAGCTTTAAGCTGGAGGGAGATCTTCGAACTCGCCGCGCTCCCGATTTTTACGGACACGGTCCCACGGGAAACACTTGCCGTTCATGGCGACATAGACGCCAGTTGGTAAGACTTGGGCGAAAGAGAGCGCGCTCCCGAGATTAAAAAGGCCGTCGGAACTGCCGAAAGCATAAGGGATCATCGCCCCGGTCAAAACGATTGTCTTTTCGGTAACGCCACGCGCAATCGCGGCGGCGGTCTCAGTCATGGTGTCGGTGCCATGAGTGATAACAAGGCGGTCTTCCTCTGCCTGTAAGCAATTCTGCACGATCAGCGCGCGGTCGGCATCCGTCATTTCCAGACTATCGATCATCATGACGGTGCGAATGGTAACCGGAACCCGCGAACGTCCCAGCCTCAGCATCTCCGCGATGTGAGTGTCTTTGAAGTAGAGCTGCCCGGTCAGTTCGTTGTAATCCTTATCGAAGGTGCCGCCGGTGACGAGTATTCGGATGCTCATACGAAGCAAAACGGAAAGTAGAAACTTTACAGTCGGAAAGCAAACTCACTGAGACGGGTGCGGCGCTCCGATCACTCTCGGCCTGCCGTGGAAGGCTTCGCAAAGTCCGCAGGAATTCGCAATCTATCTCTCTTCTCCGCTTAAGGCGTGTGTCTGGTAATAACTTCTGTTGTCACATGAATAGTCGAGAACGGTGAGCCTCCGGAAGCGGTCGTCAAAACGCGACGTCAATTGATGATCCCAGATTTTCACAATAAGTAATGCCTCATGAATGAACCCGCTCTGCTCGCGCACGATCACTCCGCACTGGACCTCGCGCTGACGGAGGTCGTTTCCGCTCTTGCCGATGCCGATGCCGCACGCAGCTTCGACCGGCTCGACTACTTCTGGGCGCGCCTCGCGCTGCATATCCGTGCGGAGAACATCCATCTTTTTCCCGCTCTTCTGCGCGCCATCGATGTTGGTGATGAAAAGACGTCGGGGCCCGGAGCGGAAGAGATCGAAGGATTGGTCGCGCGGCTACGCGAAGATCATGATTTCTTTATGAATGAATTGACGACGGCTGTGAAAAAGTTGCGGGCTTTGTCCAAAGCCGGACAGCCGGAAGGGATAAAGAACGTGCGCGAAAACATCGACGCTGTCAGCCGGCGGCTTGAGATGCACAATGCTCTTGAAGAATCCAAAGCTTATCGTTGGGCGACGCTCCTGCTTAGTCCAGCGGAGCAGACGGCTTTGAACGTCAGTATTAGTCGCGAGCTCGACAATGTTCCACCGCGCTTCCGTAAACCACCTGCGGGATGATGCTGCGTCTCTCGCATTATCTCTTCGGATTGGGAACGTTCGGAACGGCGAAGCAGCCAGAGCGTTCTTGATCCCCAATGCCGCAACGGAGCTACGCATTCCACGTTCCGCTCCCGCGCCGAGCCCCAAGTGTCAAATGACGCCCGATTGCGGTTCGCTCTTGCCGCGAACCAGTGACCGGACGGGCGAAATCTTGACCACATTATCCGGATCGTAGTCGATCAGCTTGAGCCAATCTTCCGTGACATCGCTAGCCGGCAGGATCTCGTTCTCTAGATACTCGGACTTCCAGGCAACCTGCAGATCGGTTTCGCTGATTCCCTCGTCGCCGGCGCCGGCGATCGCCCGCTTGATGGCCATGGCTTTCGCCCGCTCCACAATCGAGGCGATGATCGCGCCGCTGATGACGTCGCTCCGATAAAGCGCTTCTTTGCGGCCGCTGCGCAGAGTGACTTCAAGCAGTCGGTTTTCCTCGCGCTTCGCGAATTGCTCGTCAACCAATCGCCTAACAAGCGCGTCGATTGCATCCGATCTGGATTCAAAGCCTTCCAAGACGGCGGGGGCATAGGGCAAATCATCCGTGAGATAAATCCGGTAAATCTCTCTCGCGCCGGCTTTGTCAGGCCGGGTGACTTTTATTTTGCGATCGATCCTTCCGGGGCGCAGGATCGCCGGATCAATCAAGTCGGCACGGTTTGAGGCGAGGATGATGACCACCTGGTTGAGTGAGTCGATCCCATCCATCTCGGTGCAAAACATCGGCACGAGCGTCGATAAAATGCTCGAGTAGCGCGAGGCGCGGCGCGTGCCGAGAATGCTCTCCGCTTCGTCGATAAAGAGAAAGGGCAGATAACCCTGACGGCGCTTCTCGCGCGCAGTTGCGAAGATCTCGCGCACGATCCGCTCGGATTCGCCCACCCACATGTTCAGGATTTCAGGCCCTTTGATGTGCATGAAATATTCCCGCATATCGGTGCCCGATTTCTGGCGGAGTTGTTTCGTTAGGTTGTAGGCCGTCGCTTTGCCGATGAGTGTCTTGCCGCAACCGGGCGGCCCGTAGAGGAGGAATCCTTTTGGTGTGGCATGTCGGAATTTCGCGAACAGCTCCTCGTGCAAAAGCGGGAGTTCGATCGCGTCCCGGATGGCCTCGAGTGCTTCCTCCTGGCCCCCGACTTTTTCCCAAGGCAACTCCGGCACTTCATCGAGGTAATGATCGTGCGCATCCGACCGGGCCAGCACTTCGAGCGCGACCCGATAGTTGGCGTCCACCCGCACCTCGTCGCCCGTCTTTAAAGGCGTTTTCGCGAGCTGCGCAGAACGTTGCAACACGAGCGACTGCGTCCCATGCTCCGAGCCAACCCGCAGGCGATCGGAGCCCAGCACTTCGGCGATTTTCGTGACGGGCCCGGCCGTTTCGAAGCCGAGATCGCCGACAATCACGTAAGCTTCGTTCACCAAAACCCGCGTTCCCTTCTGCAGCTTGGCCAGACTCACTCGAGGATCGACGTTGCAGTAGTAATCCGCCCCGCCGACCACGATCTGCGCTGTGTCGCGCGCCGTGCTACCGAGGAAAGTGCCAATCCGATTGGCCGGCGAGGTCACTTTTTTTATGACTTGCTCGAGCTTCTCGATCATCTCGCGCGCGTCGCCGATCATCTCCTCTTGCGCGGCAATTTCGGCGCGCAACATGATCAGCCGGTCGCGCACAAATTCCCCAGGCGGCAGGAGCCCGAGAGCGCGATCGAACGCCTCGAGCAGAGAGATCGGTTCTTCCTCGTTAGGCGAACTGCTCCTTTCCCGGTCTCGATTTTCTTGATCGCTCATTCCCTCTGCCGCCTCCGCGCTGACCTGCGAAAAAGGATACGCCGGTGGAATTCCACCCGCAAACTTTGGCCTGCGGCGCGCTGCTAAAAATTGGTTGATGCAACCGGGGGTGCGTCCTACGGTGGCGTTCTCTTTTCGAGGAGTCTTAGCTCAATTGGTTAGAGCGCCGCCCTGTCACGGCGGAGGTTGCGGGTTCGAGCCCCGTAGACTCCGGATTCTCGCTCGCCCCGACGAGTTCGCGGAGTAACGCGAACGCCGGCTTCCTCCAGCCGTCGTACCTAACGAGGCCGAGATGGTATTCGCGATGATCGATTCGACCGCCGTCTTCGGTCATCTCGATCGCCGGACGATGTGGCGCGAGATCAATCAACGAATACCAATAAACTCGCGGGGCGGCGATCGTTGTGGCGTGACGGAGCATCTCGCATTGTTCGATGAAGCCGTCCGGCCGTTGCAACTCCTCGTCCCAGGTGGCGAAGCCGGTTTCCGTAACCCAAATTGGCTGGCCATGCGCGACCCGCGCGATGGTGGCGATTTTGTCGTCCCAGCCGCGCCAATGATCTGGCCAATCCCACCAGTATTCTTCGCCTTCCCACATGCCCGGGAAACCATGTATCGCGATCACGTCGAGGTGGGGCAGAACGCCATAGCTTTCCAACAGACGAAGCCAATGCGGATCCACCGGCATCATTCCTCCGAGGGCGGTCCGACAGCCCCGTTGTTTTGCCCAATACGCCGCCATCCCGATCATCCGTCCAAATTTTTCCCAGGAGGGATCGAAGACGATGAAGTTCCATTTGACGCGATTGTTCGGCTCGTTCCAGAGCTCGAGCGTGCCTAACGAATCGCCGTAGCGCGTGATCAGTCGGTCGATGAAATCGGCGTAATCCTGCAAACGCCGGGGCGGGCTCGAACAGCTCCCGCCTTCCGCGATCGACGGTGGCGTGTGCCAGACGGAGACAAGCAATTCCAGCCCGGCCGCGTGGAGCCGCGACATCATCCAGTCGGACCAAGCCTCGCCGCCGGGCCGGCAGAAGTCCGCCCAGGAGATGCCGGTCCGCAGGTGCCGCAGACCCAGTTCCGCGAGCAGTTCGATCGCACGGTCCACCGACACGTAGTCCTCGTAGTGAAACCATTGGCAGACGCCGAAGCGTTCCGCGAGCGGTTGGCCTAACGAATTCGAGTTGCTGCCAGATATTCTGCTCGATTCCATGTTGTGACGCAGGAAGGGTGCTCCGGATCGGGTTCGCAAAGATAAATCTCGTCGCCGGGATAACCGATGACGCGCAAGCCGCTCGATCGCAACATCGCTTCGACCGCGGCGTGGTTGGCGATCCACCAATTCGTCGGATCGCCGGAGAAAGTGTGCTCGATGAAAGCCATCTTCGGCCAGCCGGGCGCGGTTAGCGGCGCACGATGATTCATGCCTTCGTTCGTGTTCAAAGCGACATCCGGCGTCTCCGCGATTTCGCGCCCGGGCAGAGTGAGCGTCTGGAAAACGAGCAGCCGGTTCACCTTCTGCGCGATAATGTCGAGGCCAAGCAGGGGGTAACGCAGGTGGTAAAAAACTCCCATGAAAAGCACGAGATCGAATCTTTCGGCGCGACGCGCGAGATCGTAAACCTGCACCTGCTCGAAGCACACCCGCCCGGCTAATTCCATCCGCTCCGCAACCCAGCGCGCCTGAGCGAGATAATGCGGGTCAAGATCGATCCCGGTCACCTGGGCGCCGCGCCGGGCGAGTTCGAACGAATAGAACCCGGCATTGCAACCGATATCGAGCGCACTCCACCCGGAGAGATTGCTCGGAATGTGGCTGGCGATTTCGCGCCATTTGAACGCTGGGAAATCACCGAAGTAATGCTTCGGCGCGGTCTGGGTTCCATCTGGCAAATGGAGGTTGTGGAACCAGGGGCCGAGCCCGTTTATTTCCTGTTCGAGGGTCGAGTTCATGGGGTGGTGACGGGCGCGGACGCTTGGCGCGCAGCGCGGATGTATTCTTCCAGTTCGGCAGCACGATGCGCCGCGGTATGCTTCGCCAGCACCCGTGCGCGGGCTTGTTCCGCCACGCGCCCGCGCACCTTCGCCGGCAAATCGTGCAGGAGTGGCATGACGTCCGTCGACTTTTCCGCGAGAAAAATTTCTTCTCCTGGTTGGAAAAATTCTTCAATCCCGTCCCATCGGTCGCTGACGATCGGCGTGCCGCAGGCGGCGGCTTCAAAGAGGCGAACGCTCGGTGAGTAACCGGCCGCGCGCATGTCACGCCGGGTAACGTTGAGGGTAAAGCGCTGCGCATTATAGAAGGCGCGGTGTTCGTTAGGCGCGAGGTGCTCGATCCGCCCAACATTGGCTGCCCAGGGCACGCGCTCGGGATATTGCGGGCCCGCAACCACAAAACGCAGCTCAGGCGACAAGCGGGCCGGCGCGAGGAGGAGCGATTCAAGCGTCGATTGCCGATCCTCGCTGTAAGTGCCGAGATAACCGAGCGCCCATTTCTCGGGCTGCTCCTCTGGAAAATAAAGTTCCGGATCGACGGAGCAGTAGAGCGGTCGTGCCGTTTGGGCGCCATATTTCAATTCGAGCAGACGCAAGGTCGGGCCGCCGGTGAACGAGAGGTAAAGATCGAACTCCGGGATCAAGTCGCGCGCGAGGTATTCGCACTCGTCGCGTTCCAGGCGCGCAAGGGTGACCGGCGTGTCGATGTCGTAGAAACTCGTCAGACCAGTCGAGACTTGCGTGACCCATTCACCAATCGCGACGCCTTCAGGAACGTAGGAACCGACCATCACGAAGTCGGCTTCCGCTACGTCGTCGGCGAAATTCCCGCGCAACTCATCGAGCGAAGAATAGACCGCGGTCCGGCCGTAGGGCGGATTTGGCAGGTCGCGGTGCGCCGCGTACCACGGCACATCACGTTCCAGGAAAAGCACCTCGTGCCCGCGTTTCGTCAGTTCCCGCACAAGACCACGAAAGGTAGTCGCGTGGCCGTTTCCCCACGACGAAGTAATCGATAAGCCGAGGATGACAATCTTCACGCCAGGACGCCTTCCATAATCTGGTCGAACTGCTCCGCGCGATGGCGGTAAGTGTGCTCGGCCAGGATTCGTCGCTGCGCCGCGGCGCCAATTTCCTGCGCCCGTTCCGGAGTCAACTGCGTGAGAAGCGCGGCCACTTCCGCGCCGTCCCGCGCCACCAGGACCTCTTCGTTTGGCTCGAGGAAAAGTTCAATCCCGATCCAGGCGTCCGTAATCAGGCAGGCCCCGGCCCCGGCCGCCTCAAACACCCGGGTCGGCGGAGAAAAACCGTAGCGCGCCATGCTCGCGCGATTCACGTTCAGGACGGCGCGCGCAGAACAGTTAAAGGCGTTGTGCTCGCGCGAGTAAACGTGCCCGACGTGCGTGACATTCGGCGGCAGCTGCGGCTGTTCCCAACCGCTTCCGCCGAGGATGAAGCGTTCGTTAGGCAGAAGCGTGGCGGCACGGAGAAAAAACTCCTGCACGCGCGCCTCGCGATCGGGCAGGCGATTCCCAAGAAAACCGAGCGTCCCGGCAAAACGCGCTTCGGGCGGCGCGGGATGATGCGTGATCGGATCGAGCGCGTTGTAGATGGGAATGCATTCCTGAGCGCCGAAGGACTTATAACCATCAACGACCGGCTGGCCGCCGCCGTAGGTGAGGATGTAATCGTAGCGCCGCACCTGCGCGCGGAAGGAGTCATTCGGATTTTCCTCCATCCGCTCGATCGTGGCCGGCGCATCGACGTCCCAGAAAATAGTGAGGTTATCGGCGCGCTTGGTGTCGGCAATGGCGCGTTCGAGGAACTCGTCGAGCACGCCAACGCCGCTGGTTTTCACCATGACATCCGCGGTCTTCGCTGCTTCCTCGATCAAGCGGGCGGCCGCTTCTTCCGTGGCCTCGTAAACGACGACACGCGCCCAGTCCGGAGCTGGAAAATCACGATGTTGCTGCCGCTGATAAGCGTCTGGTTCGTAAAACGTGATCTGATGTCCGCGTTCGTGCAGGTAACGAATGATCCCGCGATAATAGGTGGCCGAACCGTTCCAGAAGGCCGAGACAAGGCTGGAGCCGAAGAAGACGATTTTCATAATTGCCTAACGATCGCGAGTAATTGATCGACCCGGTGCGCGCAGGTGTGCCGGGCGAGAATCGTCCGTCGTCCATGTTCCGCCAGCTCGCGCGCCATCGCCTTGTCGCTCAGCAGGGCGCGCAGGTGTCGCTGCATTTCCCGGCCGTCGCGCGCGATCAGGAAATCTTCGCCCGGTGTGAACAGATTTTCGCAGTCATTCCAGGGCGCGCTGATCAGCGGAATGCCCGAGGCCAGCGCTTCGAAGGGGCGAATCGTGGGAATGCCAGGCAACGCTTCGACGTAGGGTCGCCTCGGCACGTGCACCGTGACCTTATGCGCCGCAAAAACCTCCGGGGCGCGGAAGTTCGGCAGCCAGCCGCGAAATTCAATTCCAGCCGCGTCCAATTCCGCGCGCGCCTGCTCCGGATAACGCACGCCGTGCACGGTCGCTGTCAGCTTTAGTTTCCGCACCGGCTCGACCAGAAACTCGCGCAGCTCCGCACTGCGTTCGTCGTCGCCCCAGTTCCCGATCCAGACCAGATCGCGCTCCCGTCTGATTTCGGGCCGAGGTCGAAAGACCCGGGTATCGGCCGCTTCGTGCCAGGTCCAGGCGCGCTCGCTCCAGCCCTGGCGCAGATAGAGTTCGTGCAAGATTTCGCCATAGGCGAGGACCCCGTCGTAATGTTGCAGATCAAAGCGCTCCATCTCCGCGGGGGCGCTGACCGCGCGATGATGCGTGTCGTGAAAAAGAAGATAATAGCCCCCGTCCGTCGCGTGGTGCTGACCGATCTGCCTAACGAGTGCGGGATCGTTCCATTCGTGCACGAGGACGAGATCCGCGCCCTCGAGCGTGGCTGCGAGATCGGGCGACGGCGGCTCGTAAAAGTTCGTCGTTAGGCGCGGGTAGGCCGCGGCGAAATCGCGAAGCGGTTGTTCGCCCTGCTCCGCGCGCAGGTTCGTCAGGCTCCAGTTGCCGCGCGGCTCGTGGATGGCGACCTGATGGCCGCGCTCGACCAGCTCCGTCGCGATTCCGCGGAGGAAATGGGCGTTGCCGTGATTCCAGTCCGAGAGAAGCGAGTGGTAAAAGAGGACAATCTTCATGCGACCTGCGAAACGGGGCGGGGTTGCCTAACGAGCGTGCTGAAAAGCGCAAGATATCGATCCGCCGCGCGGTCGAGCGAGAAATGTTGCGCCCGGGCCAGGGCGCGCGACGAAAATTCAAGGCGTTGTGCGGGGTTTTCGATCAGCTCCCGCAGCGTCCGCGCGAGGGCAGTGGAGTTGTCAGGATCGACAAAAAGGGCGGCATCAGCCCAGACCTCCCGCAAACTTGCGATGTCGCCGAGGACAAGCGCGCAGCCGGATAAGGCCGCTTCCAGTGCGGAAAGACCAAACGGTTCGTAGCGCGCCGGCAGACAGTAGATCGATGCCCGCGCGAGCTGCTCCGCCATTTCCGCCGGGGTCAGGTGACCCAGTCCGACGAGTTCGCTGTCGGCGCCGTCGCTGCCGGCGATCTTTATCGGCCACCGCA
>JAICMR010000056.1 GCA_025929155.1 Chthoniobacterales bacterium
AGAAGAACAGATCCGCATCATTATCGTCAACCGTTGGGGTGATGATTGATTGAACCGAGCCGGAGTTATTCACGACCCTCGCGCCATAGAATAACAAGTTGTATATCTGGATTGCCAGCGTGTATGGCGGTGCGCCGCTATTAAATACGGCGCTGTCGAGTGCAACACTCTCATTGGTGATAGATAGGTCCGTCACGTCCGAAGCGCCGAAGGTGGCGACGTCTGTCGTTGAATTTGGCACCGTTTATGGCGTCCAATTTGCTGCACTGTTCCAATCGCCGCTCGTCGGATTGCTGCTCCAGATAGCGCTGCCTGCGACGGAAGGCCGCTGCAGGGACGAGAATAGCATGTTAGCGCCAACAAAAAACCAAAGTCTGTTAAACGATGTCCTCATGGGTGAGCCTGTAGAAATTCGATCACTTGCTGGCTTACACACTGACCATCGCTGTTGTCGGCGTTATCTTGCGAGTGCCAGTAGTTATACGCATGGCTGTTTCGAGCCCCATAGGGATAATGCATTATATACTTATCGACCCTGAGCGCCGGGAATTGCGTAGTAAGCGCCATCCACATATCTATCGCCTGCGAGTTGGGCACCGGGTCGCCATCGGTGGCATACAACATGACCGGCGGCGGGCTAGTGGTGGCGCCATTGGTTACCAACCAATACGGGGAAGCGTGGTTCAACTTCCCGGTCGGATCGCCGTCGGGTGGAGGATGGAGGATTTCACGCGTCGAGCATGGGGAGGAGTGGCCGGCTTTGTAAATAAGAAACTTTGCTTTGCCCAATCTTCCCCGGCCGCCGACTGAGGAGGCCGGTTAGATCGCGAATCAATCGGTAGGCAGCGGAACGAGTGCGGCAAGGACGGCGCGCGCCGCGGCCTCGTTGGCGCCACCCGCGCCGAGCTGGCCGATGACGGCGTCGAAGCCGGCCAGCATCTGCTCACGGCGCGCCGGCTCCTCGAGCAGGCGCCGCAATTCCATTGCGATTGCGGCCGGTTGCGCATCGTTCTGGATGAATTCCGGGACGATCTCCCGCTTCGCGAGAACGTTAGGCATTCCCAGATGATCGACTCTGATCAGGGCCCGGCCGGCCAGGTAAGTCAGGCTCGCGACCCGGTAAACAAGCACGAATGGCAACCGGAAATAGGCGGCCTCAAGCGTGGCGGTGCCGGAGGCGATGATGCCGGCGGCGGCCCGCTGCATGAGTTGCGCCGTCTGGCCCACCACAACGGAGATGGCGCCTAACGAGTCGCTCGGCGTTGGCAATTCCACGCGAATCGCAGCCCCAAGTCGCTCCGAGGCGGCCGCGATTTCGAAGCGCAACTCCGGTCGCACAGCGCGCAGATCGCGGATGACCGCGAGCATGATCGGAAGAAGTTTTCGCACCTCGCGTTCGCGGCTGCCGGGGAAAAGTCCGATCAAATCCGGATCCCGCGCCACGCCGGTTCGTTTACTGGCCAAGGTCTCAAGCATCGGATGGCCGACGAACACCGCCCGCAAACCGGACTGCGCGTAAAGGTCGGCCTCAAAAGGGAAAATGCAGAGCATCAGGTCGAGCCAGCGCGCCATCTTCGGAATACGCCCGCGATTCCAGGCCCAGACTTGCGGGCTGATGTAGTAAATAATTTTCCCGCCTAACGAACGCTGCCGCAGCTTCCGCGCGAGCCGCAGATTAAATCCCGGATAGTCGATCAGGACGACTGCATCCGGTTTGGCAGCGGCGATTTCGTCGAGGCTTTGTTGGAATTGCCGGCGGAAGTACGGGTAGTGTTTGAGCACTTCCAAAAGACCAACGACCGCGGCGTCGTCGATCCAATTCGTGAAGTTGTCACCCGCGAGCTGCTTCATCTGCGGACCGCCGCGCCCGAGAAATTTCAAGTCCGGTCGCTCTCTTCTCAGCGCCTGCATCAGCGCCGCGCCATGGTTGTCTCCGCTCGCTTCGCCCGCGACGAAGTAGAGGATCATTGTGCGTCTGCGATGCGTTTTGTGATTTCGACCGCGAGCTCGAGCGCTGCCGTCGCCTCGAAACCGGAGACCTTCGGTTGCAAGCCGCCACGCGCGCATTCGATGAAGGACAGGAGCTGGCGTTTGAGCGGCTCTTCGTGCTCGATCTCCACTTCCGACCGATCAATCCCACCGGCGCTGCGCCGATAGATTTCGCCGGTCTGATTCTGGTAATCGAGCGACAGGTACGCGTCCTCTTGGAAGACGCGAATCTTTCGCATCCGCTCCGGGCTGATCCGACTGGAAGTCACGTTCGCGACGCAACCGTTCTCAAAACGAATCCGCGCGTTTGCGATATCCTCGCGCCGGCTCAAGACCGGCACGCCCACGGCATCGATCGTCTGGATCGGCGACCTGACGAGATGCAGAATGATTTCCAGATCGTGAATCATCAGATCGAGCACAACTCCGATGTCGGTGCTGCGATTAGGAAATGGCGAAAGTCGATGCGCCTCGATGAATCGGGGCCGCGAAAGACGCGCCTCGAGCGCTCGAAGGACCGGGTTGAAGCGCTCGACGTGGCCGACTTGCAAGACGAGCCGGCGCGCTGTCGCCAGCTCGGCCAGCGCGCTCGCTTGGGCGGTGTCGACGGCGATCGGTTTTTCGATTAGCAGGTGTTTCCCTTTTCCGAGCAGCAGACTGCCAATTTCGAAATGAGAAACCGTTGGCGTGGCGATCGAGGCGGCATCGACAGAATCGCAGAATTCCTCGAGCGAACCGGCTGCGCTCACTCGATACTGGGCGGCCACTTCCGCCGCGCTAGTCGCATCGGTGTCGAAGATCGCGGTGAACTGCGCGGCATCGGTCGCGGCGTAAAGTCGTGCGTGGTTCTTCCCGATGTGACCAACGCCCACGACACCGACACGAAACGGCTTCATGCGCGAGTAAAATTCGAAAAACCTGCGAACATGCGGAAAGCTGCCAGTGAACCGCACCGATGAAACAAACGCAAACCGATTGGCAAGCTGCTTACGAGAGCCGCGAAACTCCCTGGGAGAAAGGCGTGCCTCATCCAACACTGGTTGATTTCCTCGAGAAAAACGGAGCCCTTGCGGGCGAGATCTGCGTTCCCGGTTGCGGCTCTGGCAATGACGTGCGCGCGCTCAGCACCTCGAAGAATCACGTGGTCGGAATCGACCTCGCGCCGTTCGCAATCGAGAAGGCGGGCTCGCGTCCTCGGGCTGGGAACGAAGAGTATCTGCTGGCGGATCTGTTCGCCCTCCCGCCGGACCTCGCGGGAAAGTTCGACGTCGTCTTTGAGCACACTTGCTTCTGCGCGATTAATCCGGCGCTGCGCAACGATTACGTCCGAGCGATCGTTAGGCTGCTCAAACCGGACGGCCAATTCATTGCGATCTTTTTCCTCGATCCCGATCTGGCCGAGGGTGAAGAAGGTCCGCCCTTCCCAGTCAGTGTCGAGGAACTTGATCGGACCTTTAGCCCCTACTTCGCGCTCGAATGCGAGTGGGTGCCGCAAAGAACTCATCCCGGGCGCGAGGGGCGGGAATTGATGCGCATCTTAAAACGCAGGCAGCAGTCCGTCTGACTTCTCTACGTCAGCGGAGGCGCGACCCGCAACGAACCGCGCCCGCGAAATGACAAAAAAGTACCGCCCCCCGCTCCCGAAGGTGCGAAGGGCGGCAGTTCCCCCCAGAACGATGCAAGGTTAGAACTATCAGAAAAATTAGGCAAGCAGAACCGCCAGAGAATTTATTTCTGAAGGCTCCGGGCGTCATCCGGTATCAAGGCATTTCAGAGGAAGGCGGGCTCTACCGTAAGCCGTCAGCTCGTGGCGCGGTTTCTCCGAAACCAATCGTAGGTTTGGGCAATGCCATTGCGGAGCGAAATCTTCGGCGACCAGCCTAACGACTGGATCTTCGAGATATCGAGAAGCTTGCGCGGCGTGCCGTCGGGTTGGCCCGCGTCCCAGGTCAGCGCGCCCTGAAAGCCGACGACCTCGCAGATCAATTCCGCCAGTTCGCGGATCGAAATGTCTTCGCCGGTGCCGACATTCACGATCTCAGGACTCTCGTAATTCTTAAGCAGAAAAAGGCAGGCCGCCGCGAGGTCGTCAACGTGCAGGAACTCGCGCCGCGGGTTGCCCGAGCCCCAAACCACCATCTCTCGCGCGCCGGATTCTTTCGCCTCGTGCGCTTTCCGGAGGAGCGCGGGGAGAACATGCGAACTGCGGAGGTCGAAGTTGTCGTTAGGTCCGTAAAGATTCGTCGGCATCGCGGAGATGAACCGGTCGCCGTACTGACGCGCATAGGCCTGGCAGAGTTTGATCCCGGCGATTTTCGCGATCGCGTAGGCTTCGTTCGTCGGCTCGAGCGGCCCGCCTAACAATGCATTCTCCGGGATCGGTTGCGGGGCGAACTTCGGATATATGCAGGAGCTGCCGAGGAAAACGAGTTTGCGGGCACCGTTCTCGTGCGCGGCGCGGATGAGGTTATTCTGGATCTGCAAGTTCACGAGGAGGAACTCGACCGGCTCATCGTTATTTGCCTTGATCCCGCCGACGCGGGCGGCCGCGGCGATGACGATGGCGGGGCGCTCGCGCGCGAAAAATTGATCGACGGCGGCGGTGTCGGTGAGATCGAGTTCAGCTCGCGTCCGGGTAATGATGCGGCTGAATCTGTCCGCCTGGAGCCGGCGCAGAATCGCACTGCCAACCAATCCACGATGGCCGGCGAGGAAGATGGAGTCGTCCTGCTGCATCGCCGACAATTAGCGCGCGGCCCGACTCTTGTCATCCTGAGCGGAATGGGGCGCACCGGAATGCAGTCGAAGGGTTGCGGTGGGTTTTCGTGACGCTTTCGGGAGAAAGATGAGCGCGCGTGATCGGAGTCGGTGGTTTGTTTCAGCTCGTTAGCCTCAACGATTCGATGCTGCGTCGCAGCGGCTTGATCTTGCATCGCCTCTTAAGGCAGCTCCACGGGATCCTTTCGACTTCGCTCAGGACGACCGAGTTCTGCGGGGAGTGCGGGGCGAATTTTTCTGCAAAAGCGCGGCAGTCGGACACAATTTTGCGCCCGCATCAAAGTTAGGCTGGTCCTTTTCCCACTCCGGTCTTTACTTAAGCCAAGGCAGCTCCCGGAGATCCCGGGGAGGGGGTAAAAAAAGGATTCGCTCATGTCATACACGACTGAATTGACTGACGACTACGCTGGTATCGTTCACGTCGGCAAAGACATCGTCACCGGGCCGGAGGTGATCGAAGCCTGCCGCCTGACCACGCAGCTCGTCCAAAACACCGAAAATTTTCACTATCAATTCATCGATTTCTCCGAGGTCGAAGAACTGCGGATCAGTCGAGAGGAATTCGATCAGATCGTGGTGCAGGATTACTACGCGGCAGTTTATCGCCCGAACGCGGCCGTCGTGATCGTCGCACCGCAAAATCAAGTATTCGAGATCGCGAAAGCATGGCAGCACCGGATTGAGGATATCGGATGGACTACCCACGTCTCGCGTTCCCGCGCCGACGCGAAGAACTGGTTGCGCGAGAACTTCTCTCATCCTGCGCCCGCGACTGAGCGCCATCCCGAAGACGCGCCTTCGAATTGATCGCGCGCATTCGTTAGGCCGAATTTCCTTTTGCACCGC
Source organism: Chthoniobacterales bacterium (assembly GCA_025929155.1). Lineage (GTDB taxonomy): Bacteria > Verrucomicrobiota > Verrucomicrobiia > Chthoniobacterales > UBA10450 > Palsa-1392. The sequence goes on from JAICMR010000056.1 coordinate 5,614, forward strand.
GGGCCTTTCCATGCCGGATTAGCGGCGGCGACCGATGGCTTTCCTGAACGAAAATTACCTGAAACTGCGCGCGGGCTATCTCTTTCCCGAAATCGCTCGGCGGGTCCGGGATTTTTCCGAGGCGAACCCGGAGGCCGCCGCAAGGTTGATCCGATGCGGAATCGGCGACGTAACAGAACCGTTGCCGCTCGCGGCGGTGACGGCGATGAAGGCGGCGGTCGATGAGTTATCCGTGCGCGAAACTTTTCGCGGATACGGTCACGAACAGGGTGGCGAATTTTTGCGGAGCAAGATCGCCCAGATCGATTATCGGGATCGCGGAATCGAGATCGCGGATGACGAAATTTTCGTGTCCGACGGATCAAAGAGCGATTGCGGGTTCATTCTCGACGTGCTCGGCGACCAGAATCGCATCGCCATCACCGATCCGGTTTATCCGGTTTACGTCGACACGAATGTTATGGCCGGCCACACCGGTTCGCCTGACGAGGCAGGTCGCTACGAAGGGATCATCTACCTGCCGTGCCGCGCGGAAAATAACTTCGTCGCCGATCCGCCTAACGAGCACGCAGACATCGTTTATCTTTGCTTTCCGAACAATCCGACCGGCGCGGTCGCGAGTCGCGCGCAGCTCGAGCGCTGGGTCGCCTACGCGCAGGAAAACAAGGCGCTCCTGCTCTATGACGCAGCTTACGAAGGCTACATCAGCGACCCGGAGATTCCGCGCTCGATCTTCGAGATCCCGGGAGGAACGGAGTGCGCGGTCGAGTTCCGCAGCTTCTCGAAAACCGGCGGGTTCACGGGCGTGCGCTGCGGTTTTACCGTAATGACCAAACGCCTGCTCGCGCAGACCGCCGACGGCCGGGAATTCCCGTTGCACAAACTCTGGCATCGACGCTGGAGCACAAAGGCGAACAGCGTGAGCTATCCGGTGCAGCGTGGCGCGGAGGCGCTTTACAGCGAGGCGGGCCGCGCGCAGGTCCGCGAGCTGATCGAGCATTACATGGGGAACGCGCGAATCTTAAGCGAAGCGGCGAGCGCGGCCGGCATGCAGGTCTATGGCGGTAAAAATGCGCCTTACATCTGGGTGCGCACGCCGGCCGGCCTCACAAGTTGGGAGATGTTCGACCGAATGCTGCAGGAGCTGAACGTGGTCGTGACACCGGGCAGTGGATTTGGTTCGGAGGGCGAAGGCTATTTCCGCATCTCGGCCTTCAACAGCCGCGAAAATGCCGAGGAAGTCGCGCGCCGCATGGCACGGGGAATTTGAACGCAGAGCGCGCAGGGGAAGCGCGCGGGAAGAACCCGGCAGGAAACGCGATTTCAGGAAGAGACGAGGGAGGAATCTGGAATCCAGAAAGCCAGAAAAATTTAATTTTCTTTGCGACCTCGCCCCGAGGTTAGCTACGGCACTACCGTCAGGGTCAGGTCATTCCCATCGCCGCCTTCGTAGCTGGCTTGGAAGTTGTTGCCGTTCAACGTCAGGACCGCGCCGTCGGGGAGGTTGCTAAAGGTGCCGTTGATTGCGCTCGCGCTCGTGTTGCTCATAACGGTGAGGGTGAACCCCGGCCGCAGCTTCCCTTGTGTCTGTCCGCTGAAGTTAAAGGCCGCGCCGTTCGCGATCGCGACTCCGCTCGCGACCACTTTGTTCGTGCGCGCTTTGTTCCCTTTCCCTTTGAACGTGTAGCTATAGGTGCTCCCGGCGTTAAAGGTCACGCTGCTCTGGACCGGCAGCGTTGCCTGCTTCCTCGTTCCCGCCGGCGGGGCGAGGGTCGCGCCGCTGTTCTCCGTCACCGCGCCGCTGATCGTGCCGCTCCCTCCCAGCGTGCCGCCGTTTACCTGCACCGGACCCGTGCCCGTCCCGGAGCCGCTCTTGTTACTAACCACTAACGTGCCCGCACTCATGGTGGTGCCGCCTGTGTAAGTGTTGGCGCCGCTGAGAGTCAGTGTTCCGCCGCCGATTTTAGTGAGAGACCCGCCGAGGATGTCCTCGATCAGGCCGGAAAATTCTGTGCTCACGCCGTTGCTCCCGACGACCAGAACGAGGTTGTCCAACGAGACGAAACCGTCACCTTCAGGCGAACCAATCGTCAGGCCAGGGCTGGCGTGGCTGGAAAAAGAAAGATTGCCCTGACCAAAAAGCTCGACGCGTGCGGTTCCTCCCTCGCTTGCGTCGCCGAATTCTATCACACCTCCCAGTCTGCCCACCTTATCGCTTGAGATCAGGGTGGCGCTACCTGCGCTCGAATTGTCGAAGAATGCCACGAGCCCCGGGTCAGCCCCACGGATGCTCACGCCATTGGCTATGAAGGTGCCGCTTCCTGCTGCGGACATCCCGTGGGACTTCACCTGCCCGCCGCCAGCGTGGCTCGCCGTGCCGCCGTTTGACCGTGAAGCTAGCCCCGTCGGCCTTCGCGGCCCCATCAAAATCAATCGTCCCCCGTCCGCAAATTTCGCCGTCGCACCGGAGACAGTAAAGCTCGCGTCAGCCGCGGTGGAACTGTCCATAAATTCGATCGAACCCGCGAATGCGCTAGCGGACGCCCCTCCGCCAACAAGAAATATTCCAGTGGCCGCTGATGACGAACCAGCGAATACCATCCCCGCCCCGGCGCGATTGGCTGCGACGCCGCCGCCAATCGTGAAACTGGAGCGATCTCCCGCTGTCGCAGCATTGTTGAAGATGACGAACTGCTGACCTCCTTCGGCATCGGATGTGAGAACAAAGCTTGGATTGAGCCAGAGCTATTCGATATCCCTGCACCCGTTATGGATATCGCGATATCCGAGGTCGCAGGGTTGAAGGTGAAGGCGCTGGCCGCTGATGTAAACACGATGCTGCCGACCTCGACGCTCGCGGAGAGAGATATGTCGGTGGCATGCAAACGTCGCGACGGCAGCCGGTCCATTAGGCACAGTGTTCGGACGACCAGTTACCGGGAGTATTCCAATCAGTGGACTAGGGACGGCCAACCATGTTCGGCTGGAGCCGTAGACCGGGGCGGACCCTGACAGTAGAGCGGCACTGCTAAAGCGAACACCCACTTTCGTGTGCGGGATGCAATCTGGGGATGTGAACGCCTGCTTCGTTGACATACTCGTGTGTGACCTCTCTTACGGCTTCAGATGAGCATCTAGAAAGTCGATTACCCTGACGCTCATGCCACCTTCATATCTTGCTTCGCGAGCCAGTGTAAGACTTTCTGGTTACATTTTGGTTACATCTACTTTCAAACGGGCTGCAGTTGCCAGGGTCGATGGCATTCCGTCGTGCTCGGAGGAAATAGCCAGAGATGTTTCGCTTCACTCAAGGTGACAGAATAAAAGGGAATTCTTTTGAACATCAATCGGACTGGCGTGGCCGCGAGACGGGGGAACTGATTTAACCGTAGAGGCGCAGAGGAAATCAGGTTTCGGTTGCTGTTCTCCCGATTGCGCTACGTTCCCTTGCTCTGCGCTCTCTGCGTCCTCCGCGGTTAATCCTGCCGTCCCCAAGCCGCGCGGCGATGCGCTCTTGCACGGCACGCTCCCGCCCGCCAGTTTATTCCCTTGCAAAAGGAAGAGATAACGGACCTCTCGCGCGATTTGCCCCAGCTTTATCGCTTCTGCCTTCTGATGACAGGGGACGCGGCGAAAGCGCTCGATGGTTTTCAAAATACGCTCCGTGAGGCAGCGGCGCTCGCCGCGCGCCAGCTCCTGCCAGATGATCGGCTTTGGTGTTTCCACGAGGCGCGGCATCAGTGCCTCGCGATCGCGTCGAAAGGTGTGCAAGCCGAAGGGGCCGCGATGCCGGAGGAATCGATCACGCCCGACGCCGCGATGCGGGTCGCACAACTCGAGCCGGCGCAGCTGGCGGCCTGGGTCGCAGGAGCGCCGGAACCGCAACGCTCCGCGCTCGCTTTCTTTTACCTGAACCAATTTTCTCATCGCGAAATGCAGAACCTGCTCGACTTGAAAATGGACGAGCTCGCCAGGTTGATCTCGCATGGCCGGGCCCAATTTCAGGCCTGGCTTAACACCGTCACGGACGATCGCTCGCCGAGATGAAGCGCTGGCTCTCGCGGCGCAAACGCGCGCTCCTCGAATGCGCGCCTATCGGCGACAAACCGCCTAACGACCGGGCGATGCGCTCGGCTCTGGAGAGCGCGCGTACGATTCCGGAGGCGGCTGTCAGCCTCACGACGCAGCAGCGTTTCGACCAGGCGCTGGCTGGATTGGTCGCGAAAATCGAAGTGCCCAAGGCGGCGGAGGAATGGTTCGTCAACGTGGCGCTGCTGAAGGGTCCGAAGCGGAGTTGGAAAAAGACCGTGCGGCATCCTGCGATCCTGGCCACCGCCCTCGCCGTTCTCGTGATGGCAGGCGTCACGATCTTCTTTCTGGTCGAACGGATGCACGAGTTCCCCGGCTCGGAGCTCGCCAAGAAGTTGCTCGTGGTCGCGGGCAGCACCCGAAAATCGCAGCTCGAACCTTTGAGCACTGACGCGATCAATCTCGGCGATTACTTTTTCATGAAGTATCAGCTCGAGCACTTCGACGTGCCGATGGCGCTGGCCGATCTGCGGGCGATCGGAGCGCGAGTTTTCGAGGACGACGATGGGCATCGCGTTGCGCAGGTGGTGATCGCGGAAGGAGGAATGCAGTTTTTCCTTTTTCGGGCCGACCCGGCTGACTCGCGTGCCAGTTCCAATCAGAAGAAAACGAAGTGGCGCTACGTCGAGAACGAAGGCTGGACCGGCGCGATCCAGGAGCGCAATGGCGTTTGTTTCATGATTGCGATGCGCGGGAGCAAACGGGAACTGAAAGCGTATCTGATCGCGCGCCAGAATTAACCATTGGGCTTCTGCGCTTTCGGTTACCCCCTTCGCTTGCACTTGTGCGCTTTTCTCTGGGAGCCCGGGGTGTAAGTGCACGGTTAATGTTGTATCCGGGTGCGCTCTTCGAGCGGGCAAGACTGTGCGGCTGGAGGAAGGGTGCCAGAGGGGAGAGTTGAACTCCCGACCAAGGGCTTATGAGTCCCCTGCTCTACCACTGAGCTACCCTGGCGTGAGCCGGTATAGTTAAATGACCGGCCATTTGTGTCAACGAACGAGCCCCTGAGAACGGCGGCATAACGGCGCTCGCGCCACCGCCCAATCCTTGTTTGACAATGAATGAACGTTCATTCACTGTCTGCGGCTCATGTCTCAGCGTTCCAGTGATGTGCTCGATCGGCGCGGGCAGATTCTTCAATCTGCTTTGCTCTGCTTTGGGAAGTGCGGCTTCCACCAGACGAGCATGCACGACATCAGCGAATCGGCCGGGATCAGCGTTGGGTTGATCTACCGCTACTTCAAAAACAAGGAGGAAGTCATCGCCGCGCTCGCCGCCGGCCATAAGAAAGCGATCGCCGAGCTCTTGGAACGCGCGGGGGAGGCGCCGACTCTCCTCCAGGCGATGGAGATACTCTTTACCTCGCATTGTACCGAACACCCGCCGCAGATTCTTTCCGCCTTTGTGCTCGATCTTTTTGCGGAAGCGAGCCGCAACCCGCGCGTCGCCCGGGTGGTGCGCGACGTGGCGCGCGCGAAAGCCGAGGGAGTTGTGGCCTTGATCGCCCGCTCGGACGAGCTCAAAAAAAATCCGCATCGGCTCGATCCGCGCGCGATTGCGGAATTGATTTTCGCGGTGAAAGATGGCGCCATGATGCACAGCGTGCTGTGTCCCGCGCGGACTCCGGCCGCGCAACATCGCGAGCAGCAGTTGGAGGTTGCCCGAACTCTTTGGCGTCTTCTTTTTAGTCCTATCTCTCATGCAAACGGTCACAACTAGTCCACCTGTGCGCACGGAACGCGCCTCCTCTTCAAGCGCCCCCCGGCGCAGCCAGAAAGGCCCGATCTTTTGGGTCATCCTGCTCCTGATTTTGGTCGTAGCCGTGTTTGGCGGACTCAAGGCCTGGCAGTTCGCGACCATGATGAAGGTGGGCAAGTCGATGACGCCGCCACCGACCACGGTGACGAGCGCGAAAGTGCAACAGGCGGAATGGCAACGCACGCTCACCGCGGTCGGGTCGGTCTCGCCCGTGCAAGGCGCGACGATCAGCGCGGAGCTGGCAGGTCGCGTGAGCGCGATCGATTTCGAATCCGGTTCGAAGGTCGAAAAAGGCCAGCTCCTGCTCAAGCTCGACGTCGCCTCGGAAGAAGCGCAGTTGCGCTCGGCGGAGGCCGATGCGGAACTGGCGAAGTCGGAACTGGACCGCGCCCAAAGCCTCTCAAAAGGCAATGTCATTTCGAAGTCGGAATACGACACGGCGAAAGCGAAGTTCGACGCGATGAAAGCTGCCGTCGATAACATGCGCGCCGTGATCGCGAAGAAGGAGATTCGTGCGCCATTTTCCGGCACCGCTGGAATTCGCTACGTGAACCCCGGCCAGACGGTGGCTGTCGGCGACAAGCTCGTTTCGCTGCAAACACTCGATAAGGTGTTTGTCGATTTCTCGCTCCCGCAGAAGGATCTGGCGAAAATCTCCGTCGGCCTCACGGTGCAGGTGACTACCGATGCGATTCCGGGCAAGCAATTCACCGGCACGATCAACGCCATCAATCCATCGGTTGATGCGGTGACGCGAAGCGTGCAGGTGCAAGGGACGCTCGATAACGACGATCATCTGCTGCGCCCCGGCATGTTCGCGAAGGTGGCGGTGTTGCTCCCGGAAAAGACCAAGACGCTCTACATTCCCGCGACGGCGGTGGCTTATGCGCCCTACGGAGACTCCATTTACGTCATCGAGAAGAAGCAGAACGAGGAGACAAAGAAAGAGGAGCTCGTCCTCCGTCAGCAATTCATCCGGCTCGGAGAAGCGCGTGGCGACTTCGTCTCTGTCACCGAGGGCCTAAAGGCCGGGCAGGAGATTGTGAGCACCGGCGCATTTAAATTGCGTAACGGCATGGACGTGGTGATCGACAACAAACTCGCGCCGATCCCACAGCTCGATCCGTCCCCTCCAAACACCTAAGGAACCGGAACCCGATATCGAATGCCGAAGTGCGAAGCAAATTCGAAAAGGCAAATGTCCGATGACCGAAACAATCAGCCGGAGCCGTTTCGGACGTTGCCCTGTTGGGGCCTTCGGGCTTCTTTCCGATTCGTAGGCGCGAAGCGATGAACAGCTTTACCGACCTTTTCATCCGCCGGCCGGTCCTCGCGATCGTCGTTAGCCTCGTGATCATCATCGCCGGTTTGCAGGCGATCACATCGCTCAACGTCCGGCAATATCCGCGCAGCGACATTGCCTCCGTCACAGTCTCGACCGTTTATGTTGGGGCGAGCGCGGAGCTCGTGCGCGGATTCATCACGACGCCGCTCGAGCGCGCGATCGCGGCGGCGGACGGGATCGATTACCTGCAATCGACGAGCTCGCAGAGCGTTTCGACGATCACGGCGCACCTGAAATTAAACTACGACTCGAACAAGGCGCTGGCTGAGATCAGCTCGAAGGTGAACCAAGTTCGCAACGACCTTCCGCCGGAGGCCGAGGTGCCGGTGATCAACATCGAGTCGGCTGATTCTCAGTTCGCCTCGGCCTATTTGAGTTTCACCTCGGACATCCTTCAGGCGAATGAGATCACCGATTATCTCACCCGAATCATCCAGCCGCGGCTGACGGCGATTCCCGGCGTGCAGCGCGCCGAGATCCTCGGCGGGCGCACTTTCGCGATGCGCATTTGGTTGAAACCGGATCGAATGGCAGCGCTCAACGTCAGCCCTTCGCAGGTCCGGCAGGCGCTCGCCGCGAATAATTTTCTTTCAGCCCTTGGCAGCACCAAAGGCTCGCTCGTTCAGGTCGATCTGACGGCGAACACCGACCTCCATTCGGTCGAAGACTTCAAGAACCTCGTCGTCCGCCAAGAAAATGGTGTTCTCGTTAGGCTGGGCGAGATCGCCGACGTGGTGCTCGGGGCGGAAGATTACAACACCGAAGTCCGTTTCTCCGGCCAACGCGCGGTGTTCATGGGTATCTTCGTTCTCCCGAATGCGAACGCGATCGACGTGATCAAACGCGTCCGAGTGGAGATGCAAGACATTCAGAAAGGTCTGCCAACCGGATTGCAAGGCCGCATCGCCTACGACGGCACAGAATACATCAACACCGCGATCAAGGACGTTTTCCACACGCTGATGGAGACACTCCTGATCGTCATCATCGTCATCTTCCTTTTCCTCGGCTCGTGGCGCTCCGTCATTATCCCGGTCATTGCCATCCCTATTTCTCTTATCGGCGGCGTCTTTCTGATGCAGGTTTTCGGTTTTACAATCAACCTGCTCACCTTGCTCGCGATCGTGCTCTCGGTCGGTCTCGTGGTCGACGACGCGATCGTGGTGGTGGAAAACGTTGAGCGACATTTGCGCGACGGGCTCAGCGCGATCGATGCGGCATTGTTAGGCGCGCGCGAGTTGGTCGGACCGATCATCGCGATGACGATCACGCTCGCCGCGGTTTACATTCCGATCGGAATCCAGGGCGGGCTCACTGGCACGCTCTTCCGCGAGTTCGCCTTTACGCTCGCCGGAGCCGTGACGATTTCCGGGATCGTGGCGCTCACGTTGTCCCCGGTGATGTCGGCTTATTTGTTAAAAGCCGGCGCCGAAGAGCGTGGTTTCACGGGCAAGATCAATCACACCTTCGACCGGATCCGCGATTGGTACGGTCGCCAGCTCGATCGCACGTTGCAGATGCGTCCGGCAATTTACGTCGCCTGGATCGGTCTCTCCCTGGTTGCCTGCCTTTTCCTCTACGTCTCCATGACGATGAACAAGGAACTCGCCCCGACTGAGGACCAGGGCGTCATCTTCGGCATCGTCACCGCGCCGGCGAATGCCACCATTGAGCAGACCGAGGGCTACGCGGATGCGGCGGGGAAGGCCTTCCTGAGTTTCCCCGAAACGCGCTTCGTCTTTCAGATCACTTTTCCCTCCAATGGCTTCGGCGGCATGGTCCTGAAACCATGGGATCAGCGCGACCAGACGGCGTTTCAGCTCCTCCCGCAGGTGCAGCACAAGCTGAGTACCATCCCCGGCATTGAGATGTTCCCGGTGCTCCCGCCGGCGCTTCCGGGTGGCGGCTCATTCCCGGTGGAGTTCGTGATGCTCTCGACCGCTGAGCCGGAGCAAATGCTCGAGATCGCAAACCAGCTGAAAGTCGCCGCGATGAAGAGCGGCAAGTTCGCCTTTCCCCCGATCGTCGACACGAAGATCGATCAGCCACAAGCGGAGGTCGTGATCGATCACGACAAAGCCGCCGCGCTCGGCCTCAACCTCGCGCAAGTCGGCTCCGACGTTTCCGCCATGCTCGGCGGCAATTACGTGAATCGCTTCGACATCTCGGGCCGCGCCTACAAGGTGATCCCGCAGATCCAGCGGGTTGACCGGTTAAACCCGCACCAGCTTGAAGACATTTACGTTACGGGACCGGACGGAAAATTGATCCAGCTGAGCGCCATCGCCACGATCCGGAATAAGGTCGTGCCGCGCTCGCTCAACCGCATGCAGCAGCTCAACGCCATCACCCTCTCCGGCGTGTCGATCGTGCCGCTCGACCAGGCGCTCAAGGTCCTGGAGGAGGAAGCCGCGCGAATTTTCCCGAAAGGTTACTCGATCGATTACACCGGCGAATCGCGCCAGCTCCGCGTTGAGGGAGACAAATTCCTGCCGGCCTTCGGGCTCGCTTTCGTTCTCATCTTTCTCGTCCTCGCCGCGCAGTTCAACAGCTTCCGCGATCCGCTCATCATTCTTTTCGGCTCCGTGCCATTGGCAATGTTTGGCGCACTCATCTTCACCTTCCTGCAGATGCCAAACCCGAACATCCCATTTTTTACCAAGGGCTGGACGACAACGATGAACATCTACTCGCAGGTTGGGCTCGTAACCTTGGTCGGCCTGATCTCGAAGAACGCGATTCTGATCGTGGAATTCGCGAACAAATTACAACAGACTGGTCTCGATAAAGTGGCCGCCGTCGCCCAAGCCGCGCGCGTCCGCCTGCGCCCGGTTCTCATGACCACGATCGCCACCGTCGCGGGTCACTTGCCGCTCGTCTTCGTGACCGGCGCCGGCGCGAAAGCGAGAAATTCGATCGGGTTAGTGCTCTGCGGCGGGATGACGATCGGCACGATTTTCACCATCTTCATCGTGCCCTCGCTCTACGTCCTGATCGCGCGCACCCACCACGAGAACGCGCCGGAGCCCAAGCGCTCGGGCGAACCGCGCGATCGCGACCTGGTCCCCGAGCTGGCCGAAGCGTAGCGGGTTACCGCCCGCGGTTGTTTGTCGGACAAAAGAGGCACGCCCTCCCCAAATCACGGCCGCACGGCAGCACTTTCTCGACCTCAACCGGCCGAAGGGGACCTCAAGACTTGACCCCGAATGAGCAATTCCTCTGAATAGGAAACACCAGAGAAAACTATGAAAACCCACCTGTTCTTCAGCTCCGCGCTTGCGGCGACCCTTTACCCTCCTATTTCCGACCGGCCCCAGCGCCTCCGCCCAACCACGACCGCTGGCTAGCATTGAGCTGGTCGAAACCTACGACCTCCCAGGCCTCTCCGGGGAACCCCAAGCCATCAACCTGCGCGGGGACATCGCCAACAGCGCGCTTCGGGCCGGCTTAAACTACGCGGTTCCACGTAACCTTTGCGCTCGAGTCCTCAGCGTAGTCAAGATGATCTCCCATCGCTCGGCGCGCCTGTCTTCGCACGAGAGCCGGCATCCGGGCGGAAAGACGAGGCAACGCGCAAGCTCGTCGACGAACGACGGAATAATACCGAGCGCCGCCTACGAGTGCCTTCCTGACAAAATGTCGATCCCGGCAAATCGATGCCTGTTCCCGCCGGCTGGTGGTCCCACAGGTTGTGCTACCTTTCCACGTGGGAATCTTCGGTCGAAGAATAGTGCAACGCGGGCTCGATGAGATTACTCCACTAATTCAGAACCCAGCTGACCGAAGTGACCTTGTCCGCCGTCTGAACGGTCGATCACGCAGTGCAATCTCTGCAGAATGGGAAGTCATTGTGAGCCGAGCGATTGCCTCCGTCGCCACTGTCAAATATCAGGGTCGTCTTGGAGGACCGTCGAGACCGGACCTGCTCGTGCGAGGCGCTGCAGGTGGCCATTCGTTAGAGTTCGTAGCAGACATTGTAGCCCCGTCTGACGATGGCATTAGCAAGAATAATCCGGCCGATTTCTTTTTCCGCGAGTTTAGCCGAATTGCGCGCAAAGAGTGTGGCTATGCCGGGGGCTTCGAAATTCGAATCGGCGATCATTTCACCGGGCGCTATCCAGATAGGCGCCGCAGGCTCCTTCTCCCCGCGAAGGGTCAGCTATCGGCTTTCTTGGCTTTGGAGTTCAAACCGTTCTTTTCCAATATCAGAGATAACCCCACCACCACTCACTCTCATCGCTGTTGTGAACCCGGTGTAGATATTTCCGTAAAATTCGATCCCAGCAAAAAAGATCACAATGCGGGACAGTACGGTCTTTGCTCTGTGCCTTATTCCTTGGAGAACAATCGACTCTTCTACGAACTCGATATCAAGGCTCGCCAGCTGCGTCGTTCAGGATTCGAGGGCCCAAAGGGTATCATCGTGGCGGATGGTGGTTGCCAAGCTCTGGTTGCTAACAGTGGATCAGGAGGCGACCCTTGGTCTCGCGACGAAATAATAGAACATTTCCTTCGTAAACATCGGTATGTGGATTTCGTGACGCTCACAACTTGTGAAACCGAATTGAGAAACCACGTGGAATACAGACTGCGGCATCGAATTTATTGGAAACGACCATTCGAAGATCAGAAAATCCGGATATTGCATCCTGTACTCGGCAGCGCACTTTGCTCGTTGCCGCGTCCGCGACGTGATCCTCGCAATGCCTGGCTCAGGCTGCGCGAGGGACGGGACATTGCGGCTGGGTGGAGCCTCGGAGCATCGGTCTGGACGCCGAACCGCCGTCTGAAATATTCAGCCCGCACTTTTCTGGCGCTGACGGCCGGCACTCTCAGCGAGACGCAACTGCGGTTATCTCTCAATGAGCGTATGCCGAACCGTGCGCCCTTCTTTGAATTTTTTAGAAGAATCTTCGAGTTGAATCACGAGATTCGTGCCGTCGGCATATTGCGAAAGCCGGATGAAGACGACGATGAAATCGTTTTCAACCTCCGGCCGGATCAAAATATGCCGTACCTGGGATCAGGTGGGGAATCGGCACGATCCATCGAGATTCCGGTGGCGGGCTTGGTGCGATTCTTCGCACAGCTCGCTTATGAGCTGCTATCGCCGGGAACAAAACGCTTCTCCTTAGGACAAATGGCACCTTCCATAAAATTAGCTCTACAAGAAGGCATCCTTGAAGGCAGAATGCTAACTGATGCCGGGCTCGAACAAGGGGGGCGGGTTCTGCGGTTAAGGCTGGGCAGCCGCGACGCCGCCGTCTCCGAATATCGGTGAGTATCTACGCCCCTCGCTCCACCCTCAGTTTGTCGTCTATGACTTTGCGGAGACCTCTTCATCTAAGATTTCCCGCACGGTGAGCGGCCGGATCTCGCGGCCTTCTTTGCGCTGGAAGCGGTCGATTTCGTAGAGGGCGTCACCGGTGAAGTCGAAGCCGACGAAGTAGCCTAACCGTCGCTCCTCGCGGATCATGACCGCTTCGAAGGCGTCGATGTCGGGGCGGCCGACTTTGTCCTTCTGCTTCACTTGGATCGGATACCACTCATCCATGAAATCCATCTCGCCGGTGCGTGCGCCTCGACGTTCGGGCATCGCGGTGACGGGATAGATGCGCCCGTCGATTCCCATGTCGCCGACCTGGCGCGCGTTCTTTGTGCCGCCGAGGGCAACGACGGCCCAGTTCTCAAACTCGAACGGCGGATACTTGCGCAATTCGGCTTCGGTCTTCGGAAGATCGCGCACCACAAAGCCCCGACCAATCTGCTGCAGCTTCTCGTCTTCCTTCAGTCCGCAGTCTTTCTTCAACCGCTGAGCCATAACGCGGCAGGCGGTCGGGGAAATGTCGATGCCGACCCACTGACGCTTCAGCTTCTGCGCCGCGACCAATGCCGTGCCACAACCACAAAACGCGTCGAGGACGATGTCATTCTCGTTGCTACTCACTTCTAAAATTCGTTCGAGAAGTTTGAGGGGCTTTTGGGTCGGATAACCGAGCCTTTCACCGCCGCTGTTTATGCCTCGCAGCATATCTATATCATCCCACCAGCTACTCAGCGCGACGCCTTTGCTCTCGTCGAGATACCGCTTTTGATATGTCATCCCAGTCTTGCTATACACGAGTCGGCCCTCCTTCGAGAGGCGCTCCATGTTCTCCTTGCTGTAGCGCCATGCCCGCGTGACGCCGTTCCACTCGTAGACAGGACATCCTTTTGCCGCTCCGCCCGGCCCGGTTACATCCGCCTTGTTGTAGCGGCGGCCTGTTCCCTCCTCAACGTGCTTATACCACTTCTCGACGGTGGACTGCGGAAGCGGTTTGAAGGCCGCATTAAACGTGTGGTCGGCGCTCACTACATAAAAGAAGATGCTGTCGTGTACTCGGCCGAAGTGTTTCGCGCCCTGTCCAACATCGCTCTTGGCGTCACTCCGTTTCCATACGATTTCGTTGACGAACTGATTCTCCCCGAAAATCTGATCGAGCATCACCTTCACGTAATGGCTCGCGTGCCAGTCGCAGTGATAATAGAAACTGCCGGTCTTTTTCAGGACGCGATGCAGCTCGACGCAGCGGGGGCGCATGTAGTCGATGTAGGCTTTGGTTGATTCGTGACGGTCTTCGAAGCTCCGCTTCTCCTTGGTCTCGCCCCAGAAGACTTCGTAGTTGCGGTTCGAGTTAAAGGGCGGGTCGATGTAGATGAGGTCGATGCACCCGTCGGGGAGCTTACGGAGTTGGTCGAGGTTATCGCCGCAGTAGATGACTCGGGTGTCGAGAACGGCGAACGGTTTGGCGGGCACGCAGGGAGAGAGTAAGCGGACCAACCCTGCGCTGACAAGTTCCAAGCGGTCGGCAGGCTTTGCCGCGGCCTACACGGCCATTGCCACGGGCCGCGGATTGTGTTTGTAGCTCTGGCGACTCTTTTTGTGGGGGGCGCCACTCTTCCTGTAGCGCTACGCGCCGGTTCGAGAAATCCCGAACGAAAACCTCCAGGCAGCTCCGGCGCGGGCGCGGCGAAACTATACTGGACATAGCATCTACGGCTATGGTTTTCGATGCCGCGATCCGTTTCGCCGCCGGCGAGACGCCGCAATGCTAGCACTTTTCCGACCGTCGCAGGGTGCCTTCCTCGCCGCCGCCGAAGCCCCGTTGAGGTCGCACCTACACGACGGAATTCGCCGCAAACAGGTCGCGAGCGGCTGGACGATCAAGACAGACGGAAGATCTGCTTTTACCTTGACCAAGAACTATCAACCTTGCTACAGCGCGTGGATGAACGCATCGCACCTGTCTTGCTCCATCCTTTGTAGCGTCGCTGTAACGTTGCTTCCGCCAGCTCTTTTCGCCGTCGAGCCGCCACCCGGTGGGGCCTATCCCGTGGAGAATACAGCCTTGGGGCAAGACTCCTTGTTCAGCTTATCCGACAGCTCACAGGGTGGAAACACCGCAATCGGGTTTGAGGCGCTCTACTCCACTACGGTCGGCAATCAAAATACCGCGGTTGGCGACCAGGCGCTTTATTCCAATGTGAACGGAACTGAGAATGTCGCGGTCGGCTGGCATGCGCTTGCTTCCAACACCAGCGCGTCCGGGAATGTCGCTCTTGGCTGGCAAGCGCTGGCTTCCAACACCATCGGCTTGGGTAACGTCGCAGTGGGCAACGATGCGCTGCTCTCCAACACCACCGGGGAATGCAACATTGGGATTGGTGAGAATGCTCTTGTTTCCAGCACGACCGCAGAGTTCAACATTGCCCTCGGCGCCTTCGCGCTGACCTACAACACAACTGGAGATGACAATACGGCCCTGGGGGTAAAGGCGCTCGCAGTCTCTTCGACCGGTCACGACAACACTGCCGTCGGTTACGGGGCTTTAAACTATAACGGAGCCTCCAGCAATAACGTTGCAGTAGGTAGTTTTGCGGGGCCGGCCTACGGATTCACCGGCAGTGACAACATTATGAT